>NZ_CP106735.1:3570117-3880771 GCF_025639805.1 Reichenbachiella carrageenanivorans
CTAAATCATAATAGTAGACATTCATACCTAAGGCTTCCGCCAAAACAGAAAGCTGTTTACCTATGTTGCCATAGCCTATGATTCCTAATTTTTTGTTGCGGATTTCAAAACTGTTATTAGCAGATTTGTTCCATTTGCCTTGATGCATGGCAGCTATTTTGTCAGGCAGATTTCTAATAAGTAGAATCATCTCACTGATGGCCAGCTCTACTACTGATCGTGTATTACTAAATGGAGCATTGAAAACAGCTATACCTCTTTTGGTGCATTCGGCTAGATCTATTTGGTTGGTTCCAATACAGAAAGCACCTACAGCCATTAGGCGGTTAGCATGGTCTAGTACTTTTTTGGTTAATTGAGTTTTGGAGCGAATACCAATGATGGATACATCTTTGATTTTCTCACAAAGCTCATTTTCATCGATCCCCGCTGGGTATATTTCGACCTGATAACCTTCTTCTTCTACAATTTTCACCCCTTTCTCATGGATGTTTTCCAAAAGCAGGACTTTGATTCTGTTCTTAGGATATGATAGTGCTCCTTCCATTTTGTTATGATATAATATTTCGTCCAAAGAGGGTGCTACGTGGTCTGCATTTTTTACCACTTCTTCTCTTGAGACATTTTCAGTAAAGGCATAAAACCGGTTGGCTTTTCCTTCTTTTCTAATTTCGTAGTCGTTGTACCCATCGCCAATCACATGAATTTCGCCTTCTAGCTTGAGTGATTCTATTAAAGCTGGCTTGCCTTTGCTTTGCGAGAGGACATTAGTTTTGTCAAAGCCAATGATATTTCCTTCGTTATCCATGACGAAGGTATTGGCATGAACATTCTCTTCTTTTATTCCATATTTCTTTACAATAGGATAGATGAATTCTTTAAAACCATTGGACAATATGTAGACCTGATCCGCATGTTCTTCGAGAAATTTCTTATTTCTCTTGAATGATTTGGAAACTAATTTTTCTAACTCATCAATAAGGAGTGGGATATGCTCTTTTTTAGCATTCAATACACTGAGTCGCTGCTCTAGTGATTCCCTGAAAGAGAGGTTGCCACCCATAGCCAGATCTGTGACATCTGCTATTTTCTTTAGCCTTGCTTCTTTTTCAGGGTGATTTTTTAGCGATATCGCTCCTAATACATCCAGTGCTTCTACACTAGTGAATGTACTGTCAAAGTCAATCACAAAATTCTTTGTAACTGTTTCTGTCATGCTAACAATGTTCTTTAAACATGAATTTGTATTAACCTATAAATATCACCTTGGGTTGAGTGCTGCAAAATTATTTTTATATTCCTATAAATACGTACTTCAAGTAGATTTTATAATGTCCATCATGATATTTTAATCAAATAAGCAAAAAAGCCATGCTTCATTAGAAAATTTTAAATTTTATTCAATTTCACCAAATGTTATTCTTTCTAATGGCTATTTGTGAATGACTATCGCTCAATTCATAGATGCTGAAAAACATATGCAGGATACTAATTCTTAAAATTAAGGGCGTAGGAATGCTTTTAAGTACAAAAACTATAGTCTTTCATGAGAGGATAAATACATCCGACTGATAGTTTATTTGTTGTATATTGGTGATATTCTTAACAAATAGTATAATTGCACTATTGGAAGAAAATTGAAAGTGAAATAATTATAGCATCTAAAACTAAAACTTTGCTCCAATGGGTATTTTAGACCTTATTACTTTATTAATTTTTCTGGCTGCAGTATTTACACTTGTCAATATTACTTTTCTTCGTTTGCCATCCACCATTGGACTTATGGCCATTGCTTTGGCTGCATCTGTAGTAATTGTGATTTTAGGCTTGGCTGTGCCTGCCGTGATGAACGGCGCAAGTCATATCGTAGAAGAATTTGACTTTAAAGAAGTGTTGCTCAATGTCATGTTGAACTTCTTATTATTCGCTGGGGCACTCTCTGTGAATTTAAGTAAGCTCTTAGAAGAAAGGGCGCCTATTATTGTCTTGGCAACGATAGGTACGTTGATGTCTACTTTTATTGTAGGCTTTCTTATGCAGTATGGTTTTGCTTTTGTAGGTGCTGATGTGCCGATGATTTATTGCCTATTGTTTGGAGCCTTGATTTCTCCTACGGATCCTATTGCGGTATTGGCATTGACCAAAGAATTTGGTTTAAATAAGAACTTAGAAATAAAAATTGCAGGAGAATCTCTATTCAATGATGGTGTTGGAGTGGTGATTTTCTTAACCATATCAGGTATAGCCATGGGCGGAGACGCACATGGGGGTGGAGAGATCACAGCCATGAGTATTGGCGGTCTATTTGTGAAAGAGGTAGTAGGCGGGCTATTGCTTGGCGCTGGGTTTGGTTACATTGGCTTTAAGTTGCTCAACTATATAGACAATGATCATGTAGAACTAGAAGTACTTGTTACTTTAACGCTTGTCATGGTAGGAGGTCGTGTAGCAGAGCTGTTGCATGTGTCTGGCCCATTAGCCATGGTGGTTATGGGACTATTCATTGGTAATGAAGGAAGAAGCGAGCACCTAGCCAATGCCACTGGTGAATATGTGTTCAAATTTTGGCATTTGTTAGACGAAGCACTCAACGCCATATTGTTTATTTTGATAGGTCTAGAAGTTATTATTATTGCTCAAGATTTTCAAATGGAATTCTTAATGATTGCGCCTATTGCAATTATAATTGTATTGTTTGCAAGATTCCTCGGGGTCTCTATTCCTATTAAAATCATGGAAATGATGGGTAAGAAATTTGAAGATAAAACAATCATTATCTTGACGTGGGGCGGATTAAGAGGAGGAATTTCTGTAGCTTTGGCACTTTCGTTGTCGGATACGATACCTTATAAGGATATTATCTTGGCAGCTACATATGCAGTGGTGGTTTTCTCTATTCTAGTGCAGGGACTTACCATTAAGAGCATATTGAAATAATTAATAAGAAGAAACAAATTAGTAGTAAATAAATTACGGTTAGATGAAACTAAGTTTAGCAGAAGGATTGATGTTGATTGCGTTGGATGACGAAGAAGGAAGATTATTGTCAGCAGCAGAGCATTCAATTGATCATGGCCTGTTGTCCATTTTCATATTAGAGCTTTCATTAATAAAAAGAGTCGGGTTCGAAAACAACAAGATAGTTGTTAAAGACTCTACAGGTACGGGTAATAAAGTGCTTGATAATGTTTTAAAAGCGATTGGTGGCGGCGGAGATTCTGTGTCAAATACAGTTAAAAAAATTGCCCCTTCATTTGAGTCTGTTCAAGACGATGTAATAGAGCTTTTGGTTCAACGTGGGATATTGAAAGTAGAATCTACTAAGTTGCTTTGGATTCCTGTTTCAGAAAGAATGGATAATGCTAATTATGCTTTTGAACAGGAGATTAGAGATACTTTGAAAGCTGTTGTTCAGAAAGGTCAAAAAGCAACACCAGCCATAGTTATTTTGATGTCTATGATTTCTAATTGTAAAATATTGGAAGAAGTATTCAAGGAAAAAGATGAGCTAATAGATGCTGTGAAAGTGGCTAAAGACATCACTAATTCTGGGGTGGTGGATAAAGAAACTCAACTTGTATTGAACGATCTAAAAGAACATTTTTTGTCGTTGTAAGCAAATTAGAGATACAAAAAAAGGAGCTGATGATTATTCATCAGCTCCTTTTTTTTGTGTTGGAAGAAGACTTTGACTATTCTTTAGGTGGAATTCGAAAAGCTTATTTACACTAGCCTCAGATTCTTCAATAGATTGACCTGTCTTTGCTGCTAACGTTTCTACCTGAATATCTACTAAGGTCTTGAGGTATGCTTTGATAGTATCTAGGTTTCCTATTGTTTTGTTGGCTTTCATGGCCATAAAACCAAACCCTTCGTGAGGGTTGTTTCTGTCTCTTTCTAGGATATAATATTCATGGCCTTCAATGGTGACTTGATCAAAGTGATATTCGATGTCCTCATGAATTTCACTAAAATTAGGTCCATCTGAATAATTGACATCGCGATTTTCACAAGACAGCAAAGAGATCGTTAATAAACCTAGGATAGGTAGGATGTGGGTGTGTTTTGTCATATTATTTTTCTTTAAAATATCCTTCTTGGACATTAAATACTTTTTGGATCTCTTGAAAAGAACTGCCGTTGACTATAATGATCAAGTAATCGCCTAGTGAAATTGTGAATTTCTTTTCAGGATTTTTAATCAACTGCCTTTTGCCAGTTTTGTCCTTTTTACTCATACCTATCAGGATGCCATTGTAGGTCGATTTTATCAAACTGAATGTTTCGTGATAATCCTTGTTTAGATAGGGGTTGTCATAAGTGACTAGAAATTGTTTGATGTCATAGTCAGTAGGGGTATGAGCAAATGACATGATGTCTTCAGTGAATGCAGCCACATCTGGTTCAAACATGTAGCTTGCTAATATTTTAGATGAGATGTCATGAGGAGAGATGGCATTAGTCACACCAGCACTAATAAAAGTGTTTTTGAGGTTGGCATTTTCTAGTGTTACTACAAATTCAAGGTCTTCAAATACCTTTTTCATGTTTAAGATAAACACCAACTTTTCTGTGTCATCATCGAGGTTTACGAAGACAACAGTTGAATGCTCTATGTTTGCTTTTTTGAGCATTTCTGTGTTTTCAAAATCAGAATATAAGGTGAACACCATATTTGTGTCATATTTTTCATGGATATGTTCTATATGACTTTTTACGTTCGTAATAATAGCCACTCGCTTATTGGCTCCGATGAGTTGCTCTACGACTAGCTGACCAAATTCGCTCCAGCCGATCATGACCACATGTTGTTCAAACATGGTTCCGTTGTACCCTAGCATTTTGTTTTGTTTTAAAGTGGTAATAAGGTTTGTAATTTGTCCAATCAAAAGCCCATAGATCCCGACACTGAGCAGCACGAAAATGAACCCTATAAACCTACCGTATAAGGTGACAGGATAAATATCTCCATACCCTACAGTGGTGAGTGTAGCGATGGTAAACCACAAGGCTTGGTGGTAATCAGTAATACTTGATTGAGAGCTATCTTTTTCAAAATGAATGAGTAGGGTAACTAATACGTAAAATATCAATGTACCTAAGATTGACCCAATAATAAAGCGATTTACTCGTCTTTTTTCACTCGTGTTTAGCATTGATTAGCTATAAATTACAACTCAAATTCTGAAAAATGAAGTTATCCAAAATTGACTATCAAAAGAAATTTTGTAGTGATTATTATAATTAGATCGCAGGATTAATGTTTGCTTGAATTAGGCATAAAAAAAGCTCCAGAATTTCTTCTGGAGCCAGCAGCATTTTGAGAAAAATTAATTATGAAACTAAAGTAGGTTGTACCTGTTTCAAAATGCTGCCAACCTTCTTAAATATCTTGCCAATGGCCTTTTCCTTTCATTATAGGGCTATTTGTAGTCCATGGGACTTTTGCCAAACCTCTTTTTAAATTGAGTATTGAAATGACTCACGTTGTTCATGCCTATGGATTTGGCAACTTCAGATGCACTGCTTACATTCTTTTCTTTGAGTATCCTACTGGCATATTGCATACGTACTTCTTTGATAAACTCGAATGGAGTGCCATTGGTCATTTTCTTGATCATTCGGTAAAATTTCCGTTCACTTACAGCGATATGATCAGCCAAGTAGTGGATGGATAGAGTTGGGTCGTCTATTTTGTCAAGAACCAGTTGTTCTACTTTTTTCAAGAGAGATTGTTCTATCTCATCTAAGGTTTGTTGGTTGTTAATAAAAAGCGCCCCTTCGTTGTTATTGTTCCAAATTTCTTTCTTGTCCAATAAGTTTTCTATTCGTTGTAGCAGTTCATTTGGTTTAAAGGGTTTACACAAGAAATCATTGACCCCTTGTGACAAGACTTTAGTTTTATCTTCTTCTGATGTCCTAGCCGAAAGGACAAGGGCAGGGATTTTTTTAAGTTTATCACTTTCCTTCAGTTTTTCAAGTAATTCAAATCCGTCGAACCAAGGCATCATTAGATCTGTGATGATTAGGTCTACCGCTTCTTTGTCTAGTACTTTTAGTGCTCGCTGTCCATTGGGAGCTGTGAGCACGTGATATCGTGTCTCTACGATGGCTTGAATAAATTCTCGTACTTCTGGATGGTCTTCTACGATAAGTATTGTAGGTTTAGTGTTGCTGACCCGCCTGTTTAGATTAATCACTGGTTTTGAGTCTGACTCAGCTTCATCTAATTCTCTGAATAATCCACGAGTTTTGTCACTATATTCTAAATGAGGGAGTTGAGTGATTTGATCCTCATTTACCAGTTCTTGGTGTATCGTAATCATAAATTCAGAGCCTTCGCCTAATTTACTTTTCACTAGGATAGCAGCCTCGTGTTTGTTAATAATCTCTTTCACTAGCGCTAGCCCTATACCAAACCCTTCTTGAGTTTTAAAAGTAGTATCTGGTGATTGATAATAGCGCTCGAAAATATAGGGTAGGTTCTGTTCGGGGATTCCTTCTCCAGAATCAATCACAGAGACGATTAGATTCTCATCTTCTTTGTTCAACGCGACGGTTACAGAGTCATCCTTTTGTGTGTGTTTGAGTGCATTGGTGATCAAATTGAAAAGAACTTTTTCAAACTGAGTAGGATCTATATGTGCGATGGGCGCTCCCTCAAAAATAGATTTGGAGTAGGAGAGGTGTATGCCTTTGAGTTCAGCCATGGAGTCAAACATTTTTACAAATAGTTTGAGCATCTTGTCAAGGTCAATGTATTGTCTATGGATGACTAGTTTTCCATCTTCAAGTTTGATGAGTTCATTGATTTCGTTGGTGAGGTGAATGATTCTTTCACCATTCAACAATCCTGTTTTTAACTGACGCTCGGCTTTGTCGGTGAGTAGCATGTCTTCACTTTTTAGTACTTGCTCTATGCCTCCCATGATCAAAGTGAGTGGTGTCCGGAGGTCGTGCGAGATATTGGCAAAGAATCTAGATTTGGCTTCGTCGAGTTGTTTGAGACGATCAGATTGTAGCTGTATTTTGGCTGAGAGCTGCTTGTTGATTAGGTAACTTCTGTAGATGATTAAAGCGATAATCACGACAAGTAAAAGGCCGATACCAATACTGTAAAGTAAGATGTTTTGTGCTCGAATGGTTTCTTCGTTCACTTTCTTTTGCTCCTTGAGAAGTTCGTTTTCGTTGGCACGTTTCTCTGCCTCTAGCCTCATTTGTACCTTGTATTTATTACTTTCCTCTTGGCGTATTTCTATAGAGTCTTTGGCTTGTTGGAAGTTTTGATGGATATATACGGCTTCTTTATAGTTGCCCTGAGCGACCAGAGCATCGTACATGATTTCGGACATAGAAACCACGTGTCTTAAGTTGTTGGTGTTGTAGGCAGTAGGTAGGTGCTTTTCACAAAGAGAAATGGCTTGGTCGTAATTTTTTAATTGGATATTGATTAGAGCCAGTTGCTCAATGCAATCTAGTGCATGGTCTCTTGCGTTTATGGATCTATACCCAGCCAGTGCTGCTTCGTAATACGGGATGGCTTCAGCGTACCTTTCTTGAGTATACAAATTGAGCCCCATCGATCGTGTGGAGTAAAATTCTTCGTTTTTATTTCTTTGGGCGATAGCCAGACTTTTAGCACTATCCAGATACAAAGCTGCCTGATCATAATTCTCAAGCCTTATATTTATTCGGCCTAATTGGTTGTAGTTATAGGGGTAGGGGCTCAGTCCATGATCTAGGAATATATGATTTGATTCATCATAGCAACTAAGCGCACGCTCATAGTTTTTTAATTTAAAATAGATCAGTCCAATGTTACTGACAATCTTAGCGACCTCTTTATATCGCTTGTCCTTGTTATGGATTTGTTTGGCGGTGAAGTAGCAATCGAGTGCGATGTCGAAATCATCGAATCTATAATATGAATTAGCCAAGTAGGTATAGGTGTAGGCGAGTAATGTATCTGATTTGTTATATTTAGAAATAAAATCACGCGCTACTGATATAGACTCAATGTAGTTTCCTTTTTTGTATAGCTCCTTCATTTTTTTGTATAAAAAAGAAAAGTAACGGTCGCTATACATCTCTTCTCCAAGAAGCCCACCAGACTCCTCACTTAGTAGGTAGTAGGCTTTGTCTAGTTCGTTGGAATAGAGCAACGAGTCGAATGTTTGAATGAATTCTTCTGAGTGGTTTTCAGTTTCAGTTGAAGTGTGCTGAGCAAAACTTCTCAAAGTAAGTATCAACAACCCAAAGGTGATAAGAAGGCACTGATATGTTAGGTTTTTAATCAAACGATTTAAATAAATAATCTCTCAAAATGCTGCTAGGCTTGATTAATTGAAATGCTCTCCTCCTGGATCAGTAGGCGCATCGTCATCTTCATCATCCTTTGGCTTACGGCCACTCAACAGCCATTCTTCTTTAAGATTCATGATAAATTAGTTTTAGTTATTATTAATTTGAAATCCAAGGTAGCCAAACTTATCTATCTGGTCAAGAAGCGCTGATTTTCTTTTTGAAGAATATTATTCTGATTAAAAAATGGGGAGTTTATTGATGATTTCTCACCTCTATCCAAGAAGAATTTGACTTTCAAGAATGCTTCCGTTTGTTAGAATAGTGATTATCAAAAGTTAAAAATTCGTTAAAAATTTAAATGCTAGTGCCATTTTTGTTTGCTTTACGTTCTTTTAGAATTAATTCAAAATAGATGAATCATAGAATATCTCTACTTACATGGTTGGCCAGCTTTTTCGCTTTGGCTCCAGTGGCAGTAGCCCAACTATCAAATGATCAAAAAGAACCATATCGAATCGAAATATCTGTAGAAGGAGTGACTGATAGTGTTGCTTATCTGGGGTATTATCGAGGGGATAAACGGTATGTATTGGATACGACCTCGATCGACAATAAAGGATCGATGGTTTTTGAAGGAGAAAAGGTGATCAAAACGGGTGTCTACTTCCTATATACGGGCTCATATACCATGGAATTTCTTATAGATCGGTCTCTGAATTTTAGTCTAACTACTAAAAAGGAAACGACTTATCCTGATATGATTATTGAAAACGCGGAAGACAATGAGCAGTTTAGGGCCTTTCAGCTAATAATGATCGCACATCAGCAAAAGATGAAAGAGCTGATGTCGGTGTTGGATTCGATCAGCACGGCAGCTGATACCATTCGTGTGCGAGAGGATATGGCAAAGGCTACTGAGCTCAATCAATCAAAGAGAGACAGCTTGCTGGTAGCATTTGGAGATTCCTTTATGACCCAAATCTTAGTGATGATGAATAAATCAGCTGAGCTAAAGATTGACTCGCCAAACCCTACACTAGCACAGAAAAAAGCACAGTACAACTACTATAAAGACCACTTTTTTGATGGTTTGGATTTCGACTCAGAAGGGTTGATTCGAACTCCCAACTTTTACGGAAAAGTAAAAGAATACATAGATAGAGTCACCTTTCAGAACCCTGATTCTATCATTGCATCTATCGATGTAGTGCTTGATAAAGCTAAAAACAATCCAGAGCTATACCGGTATTGGATGGGGGTGTTCTTTCAAGAGTATCAAAACCCGAAAATCATGGGTATGGACAAAGTGTTTGTACATCTTTCGGACGAATACTACCTAAAAGGGAAAGTAGACTGGGCAGATAGTACGCTGCTGGCCGAACTCAAAAAGGAAATGACTTTTTTGCGCGAAAATCAGATTGGGATGAAAGCCCCTCAGATCTATCTAGTAGATACACTAGATCGGCGAACTACGTTATATGATATCCAGTCGGATTACTTGGTGCTTTATTTTTATGACCCAGACTGTGGACACTGCAAGAAAAAAACCCCTGTGCTGTTTGATTTGTACAAAAAAATGGAAGGAGATTTTGACGTGGCCGCTGTGACGGTAGGTACCGATATTGAAAAATGGAAAGAGTTCATCCAGAAATTTGGACTGGAAGGTTGGCTGAACCTAGGAGACCCTCACTACAAGAGTAACTTTAGAGTGCAGTACAACGTGAGAAGTACACCTCAGATTTATATACTGGATCGGAACAAGGAGATTATTGCTAAGAAACTAGACGTAGAACAAATCGAGGGTTTTATCAACGATAGAAAAAAGATGGATCAGTAAAAGTAATAGCTAGTACTGGTTTGCCATAATTACTTAGAAAATTTCCTGATTTAGATGAAATTAGTTTATTTTCGATTTTTTTAAACCAAAATAAATTTCAATCAGATGATTAGTGAATTCAACACGTTACGTGATGATGAAATAGAGGTGTTGCTGAAGGCTCCTGTCTTGGTATCCATTCTTATCGCCGGGGCCGATGACAATATTGATAAGTCTGAAATCCATCAAGCAGTGGAAATTGCGAATAACAAGCAATCAAGAGCCAGAGAACAACTCATGGAATATTACAAAGAAGTGGGTAAGGACTTTCAGCAGAAGTTTGAAACGATGGTCAATGAAATGCCTGATACAGCAGAGGGGAGAGCCGAAATCATTGGTAAAGAGCTCAGAAAACTTAACTTTATTTTGCCAAAGGTGGATCATAAATTTGCTGTAAAACTACATGCTAGTTTGAAGGATATGGCAAAGAAAATTGCAGAAGCTTCTGGCGGGATTTTAGGATATATGTCCGTGAGTTATGAAGAAGCCAAACTAATGGAACTCTCGATGATAGATGATCCTTCCGACTACGAAAACTAAAAAAAGGATAACCCCGCCAGTCGGGGTTTTTTTTGCTCCCTATACCACCTATGTATACCAGATACAGAGCCAGCATCATTTTTCCCTTGCGGTTGACATTTGTCATTTGGCTGGTATTTACCTTTCAATTTTACTCACATATCGATCTAGGTTTTTTAGGTGTGTATCCGCGTACGGTCAAAGGGCTGGTAGGCATACTGACCGCCCCGCTTATACATGGCAATACCCAACATATTCTTTCTAATACACTCCCTTTACTTTTTTTAGGAATTACCCTATTTGTGTTTTACAACCGAATAGCCCTTTGGGTGTTTATCAATTGCTATTTTCTGACTAGTATTTTAGTGTGGTTTTTTGGGCGTCCATTTTATCACATAGGAGCCAGTGGGGTTATTTATGGACTGGCTTTCTTCCTGATTTTTTTTGGGTTATTCCGAAAAGACTTTCGCTCATTAGCCATTTCGATAGTTGTGGTGATTTTATACGGTGGGCTGGTGTATGGCATGTTGCCTACTGGATCTAATATCTCTTGGGAATCGCATGCCTTTGGTGCCTTTGTGGGGATTGCACTGGCTTTTGTTTATCGCCATATGCGTAATCTGGACTAGTTACAAGCTTAGTACGAAGCCGTAAATTTGCCGTGCGTACTCAGATTCATTAATGGTAAAATTGTCCATTCTAGAAGCCAAATCAAACTGATACAGTTCTTTGAAGTCTAGCGTAGTAGCCTCGAGTAATAATTCCATATCTTCGGTACTATATAAGAAATTTTTAGAGCCATGCAAGAAAAGCAAACCACGTAGTTTTTCTCCAGGCTCTTTTTTTACAATATTGAGCGTATTGTAATCATTGTTTTCTATGCCTTCCGGCAATGTCATCACAGCGTTGATGTTTTTAAATTTAGTTTTTAAAGCGGTGAAATCCACAAATGGTTCGTCAGCAATGATTCCAGCTATGTCTTCTTTTTGATAACCTCTAGCTAAAGAGATGCCAGCTCCAATGCCCCACCCATAGGCTATGAGCTCATGATGAAAGGTCTGTTCGCAATAGTTGTATACTGCGTCAAAGTCGTCGTAAAACTCCTTGTAGATGTATTGATATTTATTGATTTTGAAATCACTGCTTTCGCCAAACCCTCGATAGTCATAGATCACTACACTAAAACCATAGTTAACCAATATTCTGACACGTTCTAGGTAATCCCCTATATTACCTACTCCATCATGACTCATTACCATCAGCTGGTCTCCAAGCTTGGATGGGAAGTACCATGCATTCAACTCCGCACCATTGGTAGAAGGTATGCGAAGCTTTTCATAGGTCATATGAAAATCATGAGGTGTCCGATCATAAGTGCGCTTAGGTGATAGAGCAAATGCAGAAGTAGAGAGAAGACATAATAGGAGTAGGTTTAATATTCGCATGCGTTAATTTTTCAATTTGGGATAAAGAAAACGTTTTTCGAGTGGAGAAAAAAATCAGATCTCAGTTTTCATCTCCTTGCTGCGCCATTTTTTGATCGCTAACCCTTCAGAAGGGGAAAACAAAAACGCAAGTAAAAATAACAGACCAGCTACCGTCGACATGGCACCTGCGATTGAACCATCCACCCATGCAGCCAAGTAATAACCCATTATAGACACGATAATACCCAAAACGGCCGTAATGAAAAGCATCTTAGGAAAACTCTCTGTGAGTAAATAGGCAGTAGCAGGAGGGGCGATCAAAAGTGCTACTACTAAGATAGCTCCTACAGACTCAAATGAAGCTACAGTAGTAAGAGACACAGCTGCCATTAATAAATAATGCCAAAGTACAGTGGATATACCAATGGCTGTAGCAAAAGCAGGGTCAAAAGTAGTGAGGTACAACTCTTTGTATCCGAGTATGATAAAGCTAAGAATGAGAAGTAACACAAAGCCAGAGACATACAATACACGAGGCCCCAAGATCGTTCCTGAGTCCGTGATCCAAAGATCGAGTGGTACATAAGCAATTTCTCCATGCAAAACACAATCTTGGTCTAAGTCTACCTCATTGGCATAGATGGAAATCAAAATCACACCCAAGGCAAAAAGCGAGGTGAAAGTGACCCCAATAGCAGCATCTGTCTGTAGGTTTCCTTTTTTATGGAAAAATTCGATGAGGACAGTCGTTAGGATGCCTATAATTCCAGCACCCAGTAGCATGATGACAGAATCTCGACTGCCACTAAATAGAAAAGCCAACACGATACCAGGTAGTACCGCATGAGAAATAGCATCTCCTACCATCGCCATCTTTCTGAGGATTAGAAAACACCCCAAAAGACCACAAGTAATAGCCACTAAAGAACCTGCAGATATGATATATAAGGCATCCATCAGTTATTGATTGGTTTGTGATAAGGTATAGTAGATTCGTGTGGATCGCTTGTAGGGTATTTCAGCAGGGCTTCCAACCTAGCTTCTAGTTCTGGTGTAAGAATATGCTCTATATTATCAGCATCTTCATGAACATGATCTGGCGCTATGCGCAAGTAGGTGGTGAGATATACCTCCCATAGCCTATGTAGTTTTACGATACGTTGTCCTTTTTTCTGCCCTTGGTCTGTAAGCTTCCACGTGTCTTGTTGTTTTTTTAAAAAACCTTGATAGGCTAGTGCATTCAATCCTGTAATCAAAGTTGGAGTTTTAATAGGGCGTTTGGCTTGGATTTGAGCAACGCTACGTTGCTCCTCAAAGTTCTGGTCTATTTCCCCTAATTGGTAAAATAGCTTTAGGATATTTTCATTTAATATGCGTTTCTTGATTTTAGTCTGACGAATCAGTTTGTAGAGTATTCCTTTTTCAGGAGCTACAAAAAAAGAGACTAAAGCAATCACAGATATCATCATAACGATCCATGGCCCAGTGGGCATCGATGGTGCCACATATGAAATGTAAGCACCACTCACTCCTGAAAAAGCTCCAAATATGGCAGCCAGTAGTAGCATGATACTGAGGCGATTCGTCCAAAATCGAGCAGCAGCGGCAGGAGTGATGAGCATCGCTGCCATAAGTACCACCCCCACAGCTTGTATGCCAGTTACCACAGCTAAGACCGTAAGTGTAGTCAGAACTAGTTCGAGCCGTTTTACTGGAAATCCAATCGATTTGGCATAGTCTTCGTCAAATGATATCAGAGCAAACTCTTTGTAAAAGAGAATCACACCGAGCAACAAGCTAATACTGATTACACTAAAAATCATTAAATCTTGACCTACCAAGGCAGCTGCTTTTCCAAAAAGGAAAGAATCTAGTCCTGTTTGTGCAGCATTACCCGAATGCTGAATCATCGTAAGCAATAAAATGCCTACACCAAAAAACACGGAAAGGATCAGGCCTATAGCTGTGTCTTCTTTAATTTTAGAATTACGGGTAATGGCATCAATCAATAGCAAAGACAGCCATCCTGTAATGAATGCGCCAATGATCAGATAGATAGGGTTTTTAGTGCCAGACAGTAAGAAAGCCAAACAGATACCTGGTAATACTGCATGCGCTACGGCATCGCCTACCAGTGCTTTTTTCTTGAGAAAGGTAAAGCATCCTACGAGCGCAGAGCTGATGGCTAAAAGCATAGAGCCGCCCGTGACATATCGAATGTTCGGGTTTTGAAAAGAGAAAAATGTAATCAAGTCTTCCATGTCGACTAGGTCAAATCTCGGGTTGGAAATTGCTGTTTCTTTAGTAGGTTGCCGACTTCAGAGAGTATACTTAGTTTGCCGCCATAAGTTTCTTGCAGTAGCTCTTGAGTGAAAGCTTGCTCTACAGGGCCTGAAGCTACCAATCGAGTATTGAGCTGTACTACCCAATCGAAATATTGAGCTACGGTTTGCAGATCGTGATGTACAACGATCACTGTTTTACCTTCTGCCGACATGGTTTTTAGGATATTGATAATGGCCTTCTCGGTAGCAGCATCTACACCGGCAAAAGGTTCGTCCATAAAATAGATTTCGGCATTTTGTGCCAGTGCACGAGCCAGAAAGACGCGTTGTTGTTGGCCGCCAGAGAGCTGGCTGATCTGCCGATTGGCAAACTGCTGCATGTTGACTTGCTCTAGGGCGTAGTCAGCTGCTTCATAGTCTGCTTTTCTTGGTCTTTTGAATAGCCCCAATTCAGCATATCTGCCCATGACTACCACATCGCGAACGGAGGCGGGGAAGTCCCAGTCTACAGATTCTTTTTGAGGGACGTAGCTTACTTGGTTTCGTACTTCAGCGATTGGCTTTTGCAGTAATTCTACCCAGCCACTACTCAGTGGTACAATTTCCATAATGGCTTTGATGAGTGTGGATTTTCCAGCACCATTAGGCCCTATAATCCCGACCAACGCACCTTTGGGTAGAGTAAGGTCTACACCCCACAAGACTGGTTTTCTGCTGTACGTTACCGTCAGGTCATGAATCTCTAATATCGGTTTCTCTACGTTTACTATCATTTGAGTGCACTTACTATAGTTTCCACATTGGTATGAACCATGCCAATATAGGTGCCTTCGAATTGACCAAAAGCCCCCATGGCATCTGAGTAGAGGCTGCCGCCAATTTGCACATCGTGCCCGTTTTGTTTACAGCCTTCTACTACTGCGTTAATGGCTTTTTTAGAAACAGAGGTTTCGATGAAGACTGCTTTGATTTTGTTTTCTACTATCATATTGACTAAGTCTGCGACATCCTTCAAACCAGGCTCAGATAGAGTAGAGATACCTTGCAATCCTTTGACCTCTATGTCGTAGGCTTCACCAAAATAGCCGAAAGCATCGTGTGCCGTGATGAGTATGCGTTGGTTTGGAGGGATTGTGGCAATACTGTTTTTTACGGCGAGGTGTAGAGAGTCTAATGATTTCAGGTATCGGAAAGCATTTTCATCATAAATAGGCTGATTAATACTGTCTAGTGATACTAGCGTGTGGTGAACTTGTGTCACTGCTTCTTTCCAGAGCGATACATCAAACCAAATGTGAGGGTCATAAGTGCCTGGGTATAATTCGCTAGAGCGAAACCGGTCTTTTTCGATGTGGCTAGATACTGCTTTTACAGCTTTGATTCGTCCTAGCTTTTCAAATACCTCACCCATTTTGCCCTCCAAGTGCAGGCCGTTGTAAAGAATAAGATCAGCGTCTTGGAGTTTTTTTAGATCTCCTTGTGTAGCCTTATACAAATGCGGATCTACGCCTGGCCCCATCAAGGCTTGTGCAACCACTTGATTTCCTCCTATATTGATCACAGCATCGTAGATCATGCCTGTAGTTGTTGCCACTTTTAGTTTACCATCTCTGGTTTTTTTGGTGTGTTCACAAGCGCCTAGTGCGATGAGTAGTACTGATCCTATGATAAAGAGTTTATTCATTTTCATTCTGTTACTAATAAGTTGTCTGCCACTTGCTTTGAAATAAATATGACTTGTTTGTCTGATAGCTCTATTTGCATTGAGCTGTCGAAGCTGTTTTTTTCTTTGACTATAACCTTGGTGCCAAGGGCTATTTTGATTTTGTCGAGGTGTAACAAGAATGCTGAATCCGAATCTTCTACACCAGTCACCAATACTGTTTTACCCTCTGTGATTTCTGATAAGGGTACTTTTTTACCAATCACGATTTCGCCTCGTTCGTCTGGAATAGGGTCACCATGTGGATCTACTCTCGGATAGCCCAAAAACTTGTCTAGCTTTTGAGTCAGAATAGGAGATTTGATATGTTCCAGTTGCTCTGCGATATCATGAACTTCGTCCCACTTGAATTGTAGCTTATCTACTAAGAACACTTCCCATAGTCGGTGCTTTCTTATGATCTGAAGTGCTTCCTTTTTACCTTTCGGTGAAACATTGACGCCTTTATATTTTTGATAATATATAAAGCCCTTTTCGGAAAGCTTTTTAATCATATCGCTTACAGAAGCAGGCTTGGTCTGTAATACTTCGGCTATGGCATTAGTCGAAACATCCGATTTATCAGCTTGTGATAAATGATAGATGGCTTTCAAATAGTTTTCTTCTGCGTGACTGAGCATGGATTCTAAATGTATTTATGCAAAAGAAAACAATTTTTAGGTCAATCTAAATATAAGTTTTGATTGATTTGAATAGGGTGATAGTTGTCAATCACTAGAAGTAGTGATTTTTTTGTATTATCTAGAGTTTGTCTAAATAATAATTGCCTCGATAAGGGAAGTAATTACTTTTGCATTATTATTTATAACCAGTCTTAATAAACATAATATATTTACGACTTATGAACTTCAACAAGTTATATATAGCCCTTCTTTTTGGTGCCACGGTTATGGCTTCTTCTTGTAGCGACGACGACAGTGACAATCTTCCTAGTGTAGATGCTCCAGATGCCTATGTATTTACTAGAAATGGCTCAAGCTCTGTTTCTTATGATGGCCAGACGACCAGAATAGCAATGACTCAAGAATTGGGTACTGCCATCAAAGACGAAACTAAAACGAAAGAAGAATTGCTAGCCATGTTTGCACATGAAGCAGGCGATGCAGATTTTACTGATACGGACTTGAACGCATCAGACAAAAACATAAGAAGCAAAGTAGCTGCTTCGGCCGACCTATTCGCTAGCAATACCACTGATGCTACAGCGATCAAGTCGCAGCTAGATACTTGGATCGAAAAACAAGAGGAAGAAGTGTTTCCAAGATGGAATGAAGAAGCATCAGCAGGTGAAGCAGGACAGCTCGTGGATGGCGGGTCTGCTAGATATGTAAGTGCTGATGGGTTGGAATACAACCAGTTGCTTGCTAAATCATTAATAGGTGCTTTGTTTGCTGATCAGGTGATCAATAACTATCTAAGTACTGCTGTACTAGATGCAGGAACCAACCAAGAAGACAATGATGCTGACGTAGTAGAAGAAGGTGAAAACTACACGTCTATGGAGCACAAGTGGGACGAAGCCTATGGTTATGTATATGGTGCAGCAGAAGGCAAAAGCTACTTGCTAAGTTATATCGATCAGGTAGCAGAAAATGAGAACTACGCAACGATAGCCACTGACATCGAACAAGCTTTTATTCTCGGAAGAGCAGCTATCGTAGCCAAAAACTATACGGTAAGAGATGCGCAAGCAGAAATCATCAGAGAAAAAGTATCTCAAGTCATTGCAATCAGAGGTGTACATTACCTACAAGCTGGCAAATCACTACTAGCTGCAAAAGACTTTGGAGGCGCATTTCATGACTTGTCAGAAGGCTTGGGTTTTGTGTACAGCTTACAGTTTACCAGAAAACCAAACACTACGGAAGCGTATTTTACTAAAGCTGAAGTGGATGGATTTTTTGACGACATCCTAGCCAATGAGCATGGCCTATGGAACGCCTCAGCGACTACGCTCGATGAGGTGTCGCAGGAGATCGTGGATGCACTAGGACTTACTTTGGCAGAAGCCGCTGAGTAAGCATAGAAATAAATTTAAAATAAGAAGTGAGATCGTTTTGATAAGCGATCTCATTTTGCTGTATTGAAGAATATGTATCGATTTTTTTTCCTTCTTTTGGCTGTAGCCGTTTTCTCTTGCGAATCTGCAAGTAATGAATCTTCTGATGACAACTTTGATCGCAGCGCAATGCTTGCCAGCTGGGCCGATCACATCATTATCCCAGCTTATCAGCACTACGAAAAGGAAATGGATGCCTTGGTGGATCAATCCAAAACATTCACGGCGGATGCAAACACCAACAATCTGGCGACTCTAAGAGCACAGTGGGAAAAGGCTTATCTCGCTTGGCAGTGGGTAGAAATGTTCGAGATTGGTAAAGCAGAAGCCCTCTATCTACAGAGTTATACCAATTGGTTTCCCACCAAAACGGACCAAATAGACAACAATATATCTACTGGCAGTTACAATCTAGCATTGGCATCCAAGCGACAGGAGCAGGGCTTTCCCGCGATCGATTATATGATCAATGGACTAGGGGGCACGGATGCAGACATCCTTGCAGCCTATACCGATGCTACTACAGGAGCAGCTACCAAAAAATACCTAACGGATCTAACCGCAAGATTACAGACGTTGACCTCCGAAGTAGTTGCCGATTGGGAAAATGGCTACAGAGATACTTTCGTAAACAACGACGGGTCTAGCGCTACAGGTGCGGTAAACAAAGTGGCAAACGACTACATATTCTATTTCGAAAAACAACTAAGAGCCAATAAGATTGGTATTCCTGCAGGCGTATTCGACACACAAGGCGATACATACTCTGAGGCTGTAGAGGCATACTTTGCCAAGGATATAAGTAAGGTGCTGTATGAGGAAGGGCTGGCAGCCAGTGAGACATTTTTTAATGGTCAGTATTTTGGAGGTACTGAAAAAGGGGCAAGTTTTGCTAGCTATTTGGACTACATCCGAACATTGAATGGAGGGGATGATATTACTAAAATGATTAATGATCAGTTTACGAAGATAGAAACTACCAGCCAACCACTTGCCAATGATTTTGCCGACCAAGTGGAGACAAACAATACATTGATGCTGCAGACTTATGATGAGCTGCAAAAAAATGTAGTCTATTTCAAGGTAGATATGTTGCAAGCCCTAGACATTAGTGTGGACTATGTAGATGCGGATGGCGATTGATACGAAGATATCATATTGGACACAAACGACTCAGGCCGCACCACTAGCGGTCTTTCGTGTTTTATTTGGGTTGCTCATGTGTGTGAGCATGATTCGTTTCTGGTGGAATGGCTGGATAGAAAAACTTTACCTCCAACCTCAATTTTTCTTCTCATATTATGGGTTCGAATGGGTCAAGCCATTAGGAGCATATACCTATCTCATATTTCTAATTTGTGGGATTTCAGCCTTTTTCGTTGCTTTAGGTTATAAATATCGCATAGCGATAGTCGTCTTCTTTTTGAGCTTCACTTATATCGAGCTCATGGACAAGACGACCTATCTCAACCATTACTATTTTGTGAGTCTGGTGAGTTTTCTACTCATCTTTCTCCCTGCTCAGGTTACCGCATCGATAGATGCCGTAAAGCATCCCCAATTGGCCTACAGTCATGTTCCACGCTGGACGATCGATTCACTCAAGCTCATGATGGGTATTGTCTATTTTTATGCTGGCTTGGCCAAACTCAATTCGGATTGGCTCTTAAATGCTATGCCTCTTAAAATTTGGTTGCCAGGTAGTTATGATTTGCCTTTACTGGGCTACTGGCTTCAGCAGACGTGGGTACATTATGCCATGAGTTGGGTCGGAGTACTTTATGATCTGAGTGTGCCCTTTTTGTTGCTTTTTGCACCCACTAGATGGCTAGGCTATGCTTTAGTGGTGGTGTTTCACTTGCTCACGCGATTGTTGTTTCCTATTGGTATGTTTCCCTACCTGATGATCGCTTGTACCCTCATTTTTTTTTCGCCACAGCTGCACGAACGCTTGTTGGCATGGGGCGGACATTGGCTACATTGGCTCAAACCAAATACGGAATCAAACCGAATATGGGCATTAGATCAGAATTCTTTCTGGCTAAAAGTAAAAGTGAATCTTGTAATCGTTTTCTTTGCGCTCCAATTGACGATCCCTTTCAGGTATCTGTGCTATCCTGGAGAATTATTTTGGACAGAGGAAGGCTTTCGGTTTTCTTGGCGTGTGATGCTGATGGAAAAAGCAGGTGCTACCAATTTTAAAATTGTGAACAGAGATACAGGACATCGGTTTTATGTAGACAATCAGGAGTTTTTATCTCCTTTTCAGGAAAAACAGATGTCATTTCAGCCTGATTTTATTTTGGAGTATGCCCATTTTTTAAAAGCATATTTCGAAGCAAAAGGGATTGAAAATGTAGAAGTATATGCCGAGAGTTTTGTGGCACTCAATGGCAGAAAAAGTCAGCCCTATATTGATCCTACAGTCGATTTAGGAAGGGAAAAAGAATCATTTAGATCTAAGCATTGGATTTTACCATTCGGAGATGAAATTAAAGGTTTGTAGTATCATAGGTGTTTGTATGTTGTGGACTCAGGTAGCTTGGGCACAACATAGCCTGAGTGGTCGGGTGATAGATGCCGCGACTCAGAAAGGTATTGCCACCACACAAGTCTATATTCAAGAAACCAATCAACTCTTCGAAACCGATAAAACAGGTACATTCCAATTCAAGAATTTACCGAAAGGTACATACACTATTGTCATTTTTTCTTACCAGTACAAAACCCAAACGGTATCTGTAGACCTTGATGAAAATGAGGTGGTTAATTTCGAGTTGAATGAATTGAGTACGGAACTTTCTGAAGTAGTTATCAATCAAAAGAAAGAGGAGATATTTGGACTCAAAAGACTGCAGCCAGTAGAAGGAACAGCAATCTATGCAGGTAAAAAAACAGAGGTCATTCTACTAGATCAGATGGTGGGCAATCGCGCCAGCAACAATGCCCGACAGGTCTATGCACAAGTAGTAGGTCTCAACATCTATGAAAGCAATGATGGAGGCCTGCAGTTGAGCATTGGTGGTAGAGGGTTAGACCCCAATCGAACCTCAAATTTTAATACGAGACAGAATGGCTACGATATTAGTGCAGATGTGCTGGGCTATCCAGAAAGCTACTACACGCCCCCAATAGAAGGATTAGAAGAGATAGAAGTAATTCGTGGAGCAGCATCGCTGCAATATGGCACACAGTTCGGCGGGTTGATCAACTTCAAAATGAAGAAGCCCGTAGCAGATAAGAAAATCGAATTGGAAACCAGACAAACACTAGGTTCTTTTGGCCTGTTTACCAGTTTCAACAGTCTAAGTGGTACGATAGGTAAGTTTAGCTATTATACTTTTTTTAATTACAAAAAAGGGGATGGCTATCGTCCTAATGCTGGCTTTGACTCCAAAAATCTCTTTACCAATTTTAGATATGCTTTTAGTGATGAAACTAGCTTGTCAGTAGACTTTACCTATCTCAAATACCTGGCTCAGCAAGCAGGAGGGCTCACGGATACGCAGTTTGAAGCAGATGCCCGTTTTAGCAATAGATCTCGTAATTGGTTTGCAGTGGATTGGAAGCTCTATTCCATTAGACTCGATCATAAAGTGTCGAACCGGACAGACTTTAGTTTGAACGTATTTGGACTCAATGCTTCGCGCAATGCACTAGGTTTTAGAGGCATTCCTGGCGTAGATGGATTGAATAGAAATCCCGTGAATGAACCCGACGAGTATTATAACGGGCAATACACCTATCCTAGAGATTTGATCAAAGGTAATTTTAAGAATTGGGGAGTAGAAGCCCGTTTGCTTACCAGATATAGCTTGTTCAATAAAGATGCGGTCTTTTTGATCGGATCGAAATATTATAAAGCAGAAAACACTTCGGTGCAAGGCCCTGGTTCATATGGCTCTGATGCAGATTTCAGCTTTGATCCTAACAATCAGACTTATTCAAACGTGTCGGACTTTACCTTCCCCAATCAAAATATAGCGTTCTTCGCCGAAAATATCTTTTACCTCAATGACCACCTCTCCGTGACGCCTGGTGTCAGGTTTGAGCACATCAAAACAGAAAGTGATGGTACGTATCGCTATTTCCCCAATCCATCAGATGATACGAGTTATGAAGAAAAACAAGACCTACAAACACTGCCACGTACGTTTGTACTCATGGGAGTAGGCTTGAGCAACGAGTTTAAACCCAATTTGGAGTTGTATTGGAACTTCTCTCAGAACTACCGATCGGTGACCTTTAGTGATATCCGCACGGTGAATCCTTCCTTCATCATAGATGAAAACATAAAGGATGAAAATGGGTACACCAGCGACATTGGATTGCGAGGCAAATGGAAAAAGTATATCTCCTATGATGTGGGAGCTTATGCTATGATGTATCGAGATCGTATTGGAATCATATTCGACGATCGTGCTAATCGGGTGAGAACCAATATCGGCGATGCATTGATCTATGGTTTTGAGTTTTTCGCAGATTGGAACCTTCTAGAAACCCTACAGGTGAGAAATCCAAACCTGAAGCTGCGGTGGTTTGTCAACGCTGCTTTTACGGGCTCACAGTATATGAATGCCATCGAGGGCAACAATGGTGTAAACGGGAAGAAGGTAGAGTTTATACCAGGTGTAAATATCAAAACGGGATTGAATATGGGATACAAAAACCTACTGGCTAGTTTGCAGTTGACCCAAATGACCAAGCAATACACCGATGCACAAAATTCGCCTGTAGCCGAATCTGGTAGTGCTAGAGAAGGGGTGATCGGGGAGATTCCTGCCTATCATATTTTGGATTTTTCTATATCCTATGCCTACAAGGTATTCAAACTAGAAACTGGTGCAAACAATCTGGCCAACAATAGCTACTTCACCCGAAGAGCTACGGGCTATCCTGGGCCTGGTATTATCCCCTCAGATGGTAGGAGTTTTTATGTGACACTGGGCGCTAAATTTTGAGTTTTCTCCTAGTGAGCGGAGTAAGGTCGACTAATACTCTATATTTAATTTTTAATCAGTCGGGACAATCACCTCAAAGAATTGAGACTTAGTATTTTTAATATTCCATGCAACCCATTCCATCACATACAGAAGGTAGTATTCTAAAATCCTTGGTCAGAATGGCTTTCCCCATCATCATGGCCAACATCCTGCAAACCATGTATCAAATGATTGATACATTTTGGTTAGGACGACTGGGTGCCAATGCAGTAGCTAGTGTGAGTTTGAGTTTTCCTATACTGTTTTTGGTGCTTTCACTAGGGGGTGGACTCACCTTGGCAGGCACAGTGATGGTATCGCAGTACAAAGGAGGCGGCAATCAGCGGATGGTCAACTATAGCTCTTCTCAGACCGTTATGGTCATTTTTCTGCTTTCCATTATATTGGCTTTTGTGGGCTATTATGCTGCACGACCTTTGATGCAGCTGGTAGGTGCTGGGCCAGAAGTACTAGAAGACTCGGTCACTTATTTTCAAGTTTCTTCTTGGGGCTTCATTTTTCTTTTTATGTTTTTTGTTTTTCAATCGCTTATGCGCGGTATTGGCGATGTGATTATGCCCATGTATATCGTGCTGGCTACGGTTTTGCTCAACCTGATTTTGGATCCGCTGTTTATTTTCGGATACGGTGCTATACCAGGGTATGGAGTAGCAGGCGCAGCTATGGCAAGTATAGCGACACAGGGCTTGTCCGCCTTGGCTGGAATGATTATACTATTTAGCGGCAAGCGAGGGATCACCGTTAGCTTTTCGCAAATGAAGTGGGACTTTTCATGGGTTAAGCGCCTATTTGCCATGGGTATACCTTCGAGCTTAGACCAATCCAGCCGAGCAGGAGCCATGACGATCATGATCATGCTCGTGACACACTATAGCAACGACGTAGTAGCGGCCTATGGGGTAGGCGCAAGGATTTTAAGTTTGGTCATTGTACCAGCCTTGGGGTTTTCTATTGCCACCACGAGTTTGGTGGGTCAGAATTTTGGGGCAGGTAAGATCGAACGTGCCGAAAAGGTGGGTAATCTCAGCAGTCTGATTGCTCTAGTAGGGCTGTCGTTTGTAGGCATGGTGCTGTATCTTTTTGCAGAACCCATCACCGCCTTTTTTATTCCCAACGATCCTGAAGTAATCCGTGATGGTGCCGTGTTTATCAAAATCATGGCACCTTCTTTTGGTCTGCTTGGCGTGCAGCAAGTGCTCAGTGGTGTGTTCAATGGCGTAGGGCTCACTAAAGTATCCATGCTCATTTCCGTATTTGCACTCTGGGTCATTCGGTTTCCCGTCGCTTTTATGTTGTCCAATAAGACGCCGCTGGACTATGAAGGCATTTGGTGGGCATTTCCCGTGTCCAATGCTTTAGCGGCAGTAGTGGCCTTCGCTTATTATAAAACTGGATCATGGAAGCTTGGAGATAAGCAGATACCAGCCATTTAAGTTTGTAGTTCTATCATCATTTCAAATGGTCATAAAAAAACAATTTGCAGCCCTAGTGTTATCTACTTACATTTATCTACCCATCTTAACCCTATTGATTGTAAAATAAAATACTAGCTAGAATTTTAAAGGAAGGGAAGGTTGAAGGTTTATGTCATTTTGTGGTTGGGAATGCTTACGCATTATTTTGGCGCATATGCGCAAGTAGACACCCTTCAAATCAACTACATAGGCCAGGAGCAAGGCATTACTCAGCTCAATATTCAAGAAATAGTTCAAGATGATCTAGACTACCTCTGGTTTTCCACAGAAGATGGACTACACAGGTTTAATGGCAAACAGCTCAAAGTATATGAGGACAATCCACTAGACAGTCTGAGTATACCCGATGATCACAATAGAGGACTACTTATCGTAGACGACACACTTTGGATTGCTTCCAATTCTAAAGGTTTTTTTGGTTTAGATCTTCGTGCAGAAAAGTTTTTCATTCCGTTCGACAGGCTTTCCGAAGTTATCTCTTATCATGTTTTTCAACTCGACGAGACTCATCTCTTATTTTCGTCTGCCAATGTTTTTAATATTTATAACCGAAAAACTAAACAACTGAAAGAAGTCGTATTGCCACATGAGTACTCAGAAAACTATGTGAAGGCGATAACCAAACTTCAAGACGGGATTTATGCCTTGGCTACGCTGAGCTCAGGTTTGTTGATCTTTGATCTGAGTACAATGAAAATTATCCATCAGCAAAACCTTGACGAATCTGCTCATAATGCTGTTTTGTTGGTAGATGATCAATTGTACATAGGTACGGAGTTGGGGTTGTATGTCATGCCTCTGTTTAGCTATGAAGCGATAAAAGTAGTTGCTAATGAAGTGATCAATTGCATCTTTTTGGATGAACATGGAACATTCCTAATAGGAACTGAAAGTGGTTTGATGACTTACGACAGGTTGGACCAGTCTTATGCTTTTCAAATACTTAAAGACCAATCCGATAGGGTTTATGCCCCCTTAGAGGTCACTTCAATCTATGGAGATGAAAAGGGGAATTTATGGATTGGTACTGCAGGAGAAGGCTTGCATTATTACAACAAGTATCAAAAGAAATTTCACTCAATTGAAATCAGACTGGATGGCTATACAAAAGACACTAGACTGAGTACGTTTCAATTCATGCCAGATGTAGATTCTACGTTGTGGTTGGGCACCACAGACAACGTGCTCAAGTACAATTATAAAACCCAGCGATTCAAACATTACAGTGCCCCCCCCAAGGCATTGATATATGCTATGGAACGCGATCTGAATGGTGATATTTGGTGTGGGGGCTTTGAAGGAACAGGATTGCTCAAATACAATTCTAAACAGGACAAATTTGAGCAAGCAGTAGTGGCAGATGGCTTTAATAATGATAAAACCGTCATTGACATTCGCCCGCTTAAGAAAGACAAACTGCTAGTATCGACCTGGTCTAGTGGCATGTATAGCTATGACTTGGTTAATCATCGCTTTGAAGAATTTTTGGTCAATGGTGAAAAAATCAATCGTGTACGCACATCTTTTATCGACAGTAGACAAAATCTGTGGCTAGGTTCTGATCAAGGTGCTTATCGTATAGCAGATTTGGGAGCGGGAGCTGTTCAGCTTTTCTCAGATCATTTGCCCGATTCATTCGCAATCAATAGTAATCGCATTTTCGCTATCAATGAAGACGCCAACAGTAACATCTGGCTAGGTACAAGTTCGGGGCTTGCACAAGTACAACGAGATACCTGGAAGACTCAGCGGTATTATCAGCAAGAAGGTTTTCCTAATGATTTTGTGTATAGTGTGCTTATCGATCCCAAAGGCAAAATTTGGATGGGTACCAATAAGGGGATTGCTGTTTTAGACCCAGTTACGGGCCAGTTTGTAAACTATTCTGAAAAGGATGGCCTGCAAAACGATGAGTTCAATGGCAAGGCAGCTTTCCATGACGAGTTTGGCAACTTTTATTTTGGAGGAGTCGATGGAATCAATGTTTTCAATCCATTGGCCATAAAAACCAACCCATATCACCCCCAAGTACACCTAGAGTCTATCGAATTGTTTAATGAACCTATAGATGTAAATACACTATACACGGATACGTATGATTTTCATAGTGATGAAAATGTGCTGACGTTTCGCTATGCGGCAAACAATTTTCTAAACCCGTCTAAGGTCAACTATTCCTATTACATGGATGGGTTTGATAAAGGTTGGCGGCCAGCTACCAAGAGCCAAAATATTACTTATACCAACCTACCTCCAGGAGAGTATACTTTTCGTATCAAAGCCACTAATGACCATGGCGTCTGGGGCGACGAACGAAAGGTGAAAATCACCATCATACCACCATGGTATGATCAAATATGGTTTAGATTGGTGGTTTTATTTACGCTGGTTTTGTCTGTGGTGGGATATATGCTGAACAAGTCCTACAACTACAAACGTAACCAAATCCGCCTAGAGTACATCGTGCAAGAACGAACCAACGACCTGCAGAAGGCACTGAGTGTATCTAACGCTCAGCAGGATAGTATCAAGTTTTTGATGCGTGAACTGAAGCATCGTGTGAAAAACAATCTGCAGATTATTTCTAGTTTACTTAGCCTACAAGCCATGCAGATCAACAACAAGGAAGCTGGTCGTACTTTGCAGGTAGCCAAAAATAGAATCTTGACGATTTCACATGTGGAAAACATCATGGATTCCGAAAAAGAACATGTACAGGTAGATGTGTTTACCCGAGAGCTATGCGACAATGTATTGAAACTCATAGCGATAGAGGAAAAGCCTAATTTTGAATTAAAATATGAGCTCCAATCAGCCAAGGTCACTAATTTTAATATCACCTACTATGGTTTAATGATTAATGAATTGATTACCAATACCAGTAAATATGCTTTTGATTCATATAATGAAAAGAATGAATTGTATATAAAGTGTAAGATAGAAGGGGACTTGTTAGTTTTGGAAATTGCAGATAACGGGAAAGGTTATCAAGTGGAAGAGATCAAAGCTAACAGCATAGGACTTGATTTGGTCAAAGATATGGTCAAACAACTGAAGGGTGATATACAAATAGAAAACCTAAACGGAACCAAAAATATAATTAGAATACCGTTGATTTATGGATAGCCTAAAAATTCTGCTAATAGAGGATGTATTGATAATAGCCAAGGACATAAAAGTGACTTTGGAAAAAGACAAATATGCTCAGGTAGAGATAATAACAAACCCTGAAGATGCTCGTGTGAGCTATGCTTCTAATGACTATGATTTAATTATCTCTGATATCAATCTCAACGCTGAAATCGACGGTATAGATTTAGTGAAAGAATTATGCGTGCAAAAGAGAGTACCTATTGTGTATCTCACCGCTTATAGCGATGCCGCCACCGTGACTAAAGCAGAACAGTCATTGCCTTTTGCATACCTACTCAAACCGTACAATTCTAACCAACTCAAACTAACGATTAATTTGGCCATGCTCAATGCTCAAAAAGAGCATCAATCCATCGAATACGATGAGAAAAACGTCGAATTACTCAATGCATTGACACGCCGAGAACGCGAGATATTGTTTATTCTGGCTTCGGGCAAAATGAGTAAAGAGATTGGTGATATACTCAATATAGCTACCAGCACTGTAGAAAAGCACAAGCAACACATTAAAGAAAAGCTAGAACTAAAAACTCTTGGCGAATTGGTCAATTTTGCTGTATCTACCAAAACAGTGACTATAGATTAAAAACAAAAAATCAGCTCTATTCTAAAAAGATTCTGATGAGGATATTCCTTTTCACTCTCAGGGATTTCATGGCTTGGTGTGTGAAATTTTGGTTTAGCTTTGCATTAAAAATATAGCCTAGAGATCAACTTTATGGAGACATTCAATCTCAAACCAGACGAAGAATACATTGAACTTAACAACTTACTAAAAGCTATGGGTTGGGTGGCTACAGGAGGTGAGGCTAAAATCAGAATAGACAGTGGAGAAGTGAAAGTGAATGGTGAAGTAGAGACCCGCCGCCGAAAGAAAATGAGAGCAGGGGACGCCGTCGAATTTGAAGGAGAAAAAGGAAAAGTAGCATAATATGTATTTGAAAACACCACTAGGTCGCTTGCGTCTATTCGCCATACTAGAAGGGATCAGTTATTTGTTATTTGGGATCACCATGCCACTTAAATATATGCTCGACATCAAAGAACCCAATTTTTATGTGGGTATGATTCATGGGTGGCTATTTATACTCTACGTAGTGCTTTGCTTTCAAAACATCTATCTTCGCCAGTGGAATTTTAAAACTTCCATGATAGCTCTTGCTGCATCATTAATCCCTTTTGGGACTTTCTATGCGGATGCCAAAATTTTTAAAACAGCACAAGTTTCTAAAAGATAATCACCTTAGTACTTAATGCTTTGAAAAACTTTTATACGGCCAAGGCCATATAAATACTAAATTTGCGCCACGCAAAAACACTACTTTAATACATGCAAAAAAATCATTTCTATCTCATCGAGATACAATACCTCGGGTTTCGCTATCATGGGTGGCAAAGGCAGCCAGGAGTGAAGACCGTACAAGAGATGATCGAGCGTACGCTCAAATATATATTGGCCGACAAGCCTTTCAAAATACTGGGTGCTAGCCGTACAGATGCTATGGTGTCTGCTACACAGGCGGCTTTTGAGCTCTTCTTGCAAGAGCCTGAAGACCCCTCACTACTCTTGGCAGCTTTTAATGAAAACCTACCAGCAGATATAAGAGCCACAGACATCCAAGAGGTAGACGCTACATTCAATGTCATTCAGCATGCCAAGCAAAAAGAGTATTTATACTTATTTTCTTTTGGTGAAAAAAACCACCCTTTTGCAGCGCCTTATATCACTTATATTAGAGAGGAATTGGATGTTGAATTGATGAAAGAGGGAGCGCGTTTATTTTTGGGTAAGCATAATTTTAGCGAATACTGCTATAAGCCCAATGAAGGAACCGTGTTTGAACGTGAGATTTTAGAAAGTGAGATTGTGGCCAATGACATTTGGACCGCTAATTTCTTTCCCACTCAGAGTTTTTTATATCGGGTAAAAGGCATGGGGTTTATGCGCAATCAGATCCGGTTGTTTATGGGGCGTTTGTTTCGGCTAGGCAAGCATGAGATCACATTGCAAGATATCGAACAGTCGCTGACGAGTCCTTCCGAATCTCCAACATACTATATAGCACCAGCTTCTGGGCTGATGCTACATCAGATGGCGTTCAAATAATTAGGATTTGATAACAAGCTAATAATTAGTAATATTGAACAAGAGCTACGGTTCTTAATAATTTCATAATGCAACTCAATGAGTCTCGAACAATTAATCAATGAGCGGAATGAAGCCATACTCAAAGTAGATGAGTATGGTTTACTGTGTATGACTACACCCTATATGCCGCCTGAGGTAAAGCATGATCCTAGCAAGCAACTACTCTATACGTCTAAACAAGCCTATATGTGGGTGCCTATTTTGGCGTATATCGTAGAAAACGTAGACATTTCAGAAGAAGACATGAAGATTTTTTTGGAGATGTCGCTAGACTCGCTGACCACACACCATAGGACACGCTGGAGCAATAGAGCAGAGGCACTCGAAGGTATGCTAGAGATGCTCAACTCGATGTTGTTTTATACTACACGTAAAAAACTAGAAGATCCTATTTTTGAATACGCCTCCTTATTTGGCGGATCTATTGAAGACATATTAGATCGATTGGAAGGCTTAAGCTTGGTAGAGGAGCATTATATAGAGCCGATTGGCAATCAGCAAGTGGCCATGATGGGTTTCGTTCCCTTTGGCTTTACCAAAAGAACCCGATTGGGAGAAGAGTTGTTTGCCAAACTTAATAGCTTGATGCTATTTTATGCCCAAAAGAATTTAGTAGAAGAGTCCGATTTCAAAATCCATTACAAATTCTTCCGTGCTTGGGAAATATTTAAAGAAATAGTGATGAAAATGGATAAACCACTAGACAAGAAATAAGAAAAAAATCACTTGCCTTTTTTATTATTTTAAGATCATATGAATCCCATCAAAGGCCTCCTTATTGATATCGACGGTGTTTTAATAGAAGATGGTCATGCTTTGGATAAGGCAGTGGATAAACTGAATGAACTGAAAAGTAATTATAGCATTAGGTTGCTGACAAATACCACTACCAAGCGAGTGAAAGAAATCCATCAAATGTTGACACGCTTGGGATTCGATATTCATCAAAATGAAATTGTGACAGCTCCAGTGGCTGCTCAAATACTGCTAAAGCATAGCGGTTATACCCGTATCTATCCTGTGGTAAGTACTAATATTTTGCCTGAATTTGAGGGTTTTACATTTGACGAAAAAGAGCCTCAAGCGATTGTAGTTGGTGATATTGGGCGACGTTGGGATTATGACTTATTAAATCAGATTTTCAAACCTCTGATGAGTGGAGCAGAGTTAATTGCTTTGCACAAGGGAAAGTTTTGGAAGAGTGAAGGAGCCCTGCAGCTGGACATTGGGGCGTTTGTAGCAGGGCTAGAATATGCCACTGGCAAGGCTGCTACCGTGATAGGCAAACCCAGTAGGTCTTTTTTTGATGCTGCATTAAAAAGTATGGGCTTACCCAAAAATGAAGTATTGATGATCGGGGATGATATCGATGGAGACATAGGAGGAGCACAGCACGCTGGTATAAAAGCTTGTCTGGTGAAAACCGGAAAATATAACGAACAATTTGTGGCTCAATCTGAACTAAAACCAGATCAGGTCATAGCTACCTTTGCTGCTCTATCTTTATAGCATAATCTACTCTCTTTCATGTCGTTAGACCTTATCTAGTCGCTCACATTGGTTTAGTGTTTGCAAATAACTGGTAAGGTCTAGGTCGGTAGGTAATTGAAGACGCTTTTTCAATCGGTATTTAGAAGTTTGAACGGTTCGCTTGGAGTGATGGAGCAGTTGGCATATTTGATCCGTACTCAAGTTGAGTACGAGCAAGGAGGCAAACCTTAGCTCATTTTCAGTGAGGTCAGGTGTCTTACTGAGCAACTTTTGAAAAAACTTAGGATTCGTTTTTTCAAATCGAATTTTAAACATTTTCCAATCTTCTTCCAATCGCATTTTAGATTTGATCTCAGAGAGTAGTTCCTTGCTTGCTAGATTGGGCAAGGTGCTCATGTGATGATACACCTTATCTAATATTTCTTTTTTGGATGCTGTGATGATGGATAAGTTATAAAGTTCATTGTTTTTTAGTTGCATCTCAGTCTCGTGTTTTTCTTTTTCAAGCAACTGGATGGATAGCAGGTGTTCTTTTTCTTTTTGTTTTTCTCTGAGCTCAAAAGAGGCTTTCACTGCTTTCTTTTTGTTTTGGTTCATTTTTCGAGTCAAACCCAACTGGAAACAACACAGTTCAAAACCATAACCTATCAGGGTATAATGGTATGATTCTGTCAGAAATGAAAGATGAAGAGACAAACTGGTAAACACGGCTCCTGCAATTCCAAACATTAAACCTGCAATGACGAAATACTTATTTCTTTGCTTGGATAGCAATACCGTAAACATAAAAGGAATGGAAACGATAGCTATAGAGGTATTGGTGCGAGGTAAAAAATGGTAATACACCTCTGTGGAAATCATATAAAGAACCATCATCGACACAGAAATGAATGCAGCATAACCGATAAACAATTTGGCAATTCGCCAGGAGCGGGCGTGTGTATATCTGTAGTCTAGGTAATTGCTGGCAAAAAGAGCATAAAGCATCCAGTTGACAGGAAACAATATACTCGCATCAAAATTGAATCGAGGGGCGACAAACCATGTGAATTTAAAATACCCACAGAGGTAAAGGCTCAGTGAAATCACAAAAAAGAGATAATACAAATTGCTTTTTTCTTTGAATATCAACCCTAGTGATGAATTGGTCAGAAGCAATACCACGACCATGCCTACGAAAATGCCAATGGCTAAAAGATCATTGATAGCCTGTTCTCTAAATAGGTCTTCGCGTTGAATGAAAAAATGATCTGCCACTTTGAATGGCATCTCCCATACCTTACCTTCAATCTTGATATATAATCGCTTGGCCTCCTTGGCATCAAGTGCGATTCTAATCTTTGTTTCATTGTTTTGTCCCGTATAAAAATCGTCGTGGACTTTGGAGAGTAATACGCCTTTTTTTTCGCTACGAATTAATTCAGTGTTTTTAAATTCCCAGAATTCAACTTCCCATTCATTGCTAAAAAGTAGAAAAGCCAATGGGGACGAACTGCTATTTTCAAAGTCGATGCTATACCAATAATTATAAGTAGAAAAGTGCTCAGACAATGTATCCGTATATACAAATCCGTCGGCATTTAAGACTTCATCTATGTTCATTACACCAGTGGTGTCTATATACAACCCAACCTGATGAGCAGGTAGTTCTGATTTGTTTAAATAATCGGTAGTCGCCAAGCTAACCCGCTCCAATTCCGCAGAGAGTACTGGACTGACCAGCCAAAGTGAAAGGGTGATAAATAAGAAACTAAAGCTTTTTTTCATGAGTGTCAAAAAAGAGAAGCATGACTTAGGCGAATATAAGGTGATTAGGGCCTTGGTGTGTAGTTCTGGAATTAAAAAACGGCATGTAGTAGCTATGTAGTAGGCCTTTTTTGTAGGATTTTAGGGCTATAGCGTACTATTGGGCTTCAATCAAACTATACTGAATAAACATGAAATCTTTTCGAAACCATTTAAATACTATACTATTTCAATCTATAATTCTAGGGCTTTTTACCTTTTTATGTCTGGGCTCAAATAGAGGCTATGCTCAGTTTGTTAGAGATGAAGCGGCTAGTACTATCATTCAAGATATGGCAGGTACCAAAGCCGATTGGGGTGACTATGACAATGATGGAGATCTAGACTTGGCAGTAATCGGAGGTAACGGTTCTAGCTATGCCAAAATATATAGAAACAACAACGGTTCGTTTGAAGATATAGAAGCTGAACTACAAGGCATTTCAGATGATGGCTATGTTATGTGGGGAGATTTTGATATGGACAACGATTTGGACTTGCTGATTACTGGAGGGGCTACAATTGGCGTTTTTCCTAATCAGCAAGACATAAATATTAGCTATATCTACCGAAACGATAATGGGGTATTTGTAAACCATCATGCTGAACTCACAGGAGTAGCAGGATGGGGGCTATGGGGTGATTATGATCACGATGGGGATTTGGATATCGCTCTGATTGGCCCTCCTACAAATACAGAAGAAAATGATGTCATAAAAATATACAACAACGATCAAGGGGTATTTGCCGAAGTAGATATACCGCTACAGCTGACACGTCGTCATATGGGAGCCTCAATAGATTGGGGGGATTATGACAATGATGGAGACGAAGATTTATTTGTGTCGACCACAGGAGAAAGCGATGAAGCTTTAGAAAACTGGATTTCTGTCATTTTAAAAAATGACGATGGCGTATTTTCAGTTGTATACCCTAATATTCATGGCGTATTTGATAGTCATGTCAAATGGGGAGATTATGATGCAGATGGGGATTTAGACTTGGCTATCATGGGGATCAACCGAAAGGATAAGGATGTTACTACGATCTATAAAAATGATGAGGGCGACTTTAAAGACATTGGATTTGATTTTGGAGGCAATACCGACGATCATAAGTGTGCGTGGGGTTTCTTAGACTGGGAGGATTACGATACGGACGGAGATCTTGATTTACTAGTATCAGGTAAGAATGGAGCAACATTTACATTCATTACTAAAATATTAAGAAACGAGGAGGGCATATTTAGCGACATGTATATGCCTCTGCCAGGTGCACTTGGGTATGCCATTTGGGGTGATTATGACAATGATTTTGATCCAGACGTATTGATAGGAGGCGTTCAGCTAGTAGATGGTAAATATGAGAACCTTACAGAATTGTACATCAATGAAATCAGAGCACCTCATACCATCACGTTCAATCCTATTGAAGAGAAAACCTACGGAGATACTGATTTCGAAATACTAGCTGAATCTAGCGCAGATCTTGAAGTGAAATATAAATTGATCAGCGGAGCTGCTACCTTAAATGATCGCTCCATTAGTATTCATGGTGCTGGTGAGGTGAGTGTGCGCGCCTTTCACGCAGGAACCGAAACGTATAACCCCAGCCAAAAAGATCAGTTGATTTTAGTGAAAAAAGCGATTTTAACCGCAACAGCAAATAATGAGTCCATCGACTTAGGAGATGCCATACCCGAGCTTGGCATCTCCTACGATGGATTTGTGAATGACGAAGATGTCGATGATTTGCAAGAAGCACCTAAAACAAGTACTACCGTTACTACAACAAGTGACCCAGGTACGTATACCATTCGTTTGTCTGGTGGGCTGTCCAGCAATTACGAATTGGTATTGGTAGATGGTGTACTAACTATCGAAGGGGTAGTTATGGAGGCGGGTTTAAAGTCATCGCATATGATGGCATACCCAAATCCGACTCGTGATGTTTTGACCATCGATGGAGGGGGAAGTTGGCATAATATGAAACTCTACGACTTGAGTGGACAACAATTGCTTATTAACATACAAGGCAACTCATTAGATCTTTCTTTGCTGCAAACGGGCGCGTATATTCTTCATCTCACTGATACCAATGGGACAACTGTTTTTAAACAAAAAATAAGGAAACAGGATTAGACCTTGTAATTGAAAATAAAGAAGGCATTTAGCGAATCAAGCTATTTGCCTTTTTTCATATAGCCTTGCATCAGATTGCCAGCTCTAAACGAATAAGACAGAGCCGCAGGAATGAGTGTTTCTGCCTCTATTAGTTTGGCTTTGGCTTCTTGAACCAGGGCAGTCATTTCTTGCTCTAGGGCGACAGCTTGTGCTCGTCGCTCTTCTGCTTTCGCCTTAGCAATATTCAAATCCGCCATGGCTTGATCGATTTGCAATTTAGCGCCAATGTTTTTACCAATATTGATATCTGCTATATCGATAGAGAGAATTTCGAACGCAGTGCCAGCGTCCAGACCTTTGGATAGAACTAATTTTGAAATGGCTTCTGGTTTTTCTAAAACCTCCAAGTATGTTTTTGCCGCACCGATTTTGGAAATAATACCCTGACCTACACGTGCTTTGATGGTTTCTTCTCCTGCACCGCCTACCAATTGTTTGATGTTCGTTCGAACCGTTACGCGTGCTTCAGCAATCAGCTGGATGCCATCACGAGACAAACCAGTAATAGCCGGAACAATAATCATATAAGGAGTCACTGAGATGTGAACCGCCTCCAGCACATTTCTACCTGCCAAATCTATGGCGGCGGCTTGTTTAAATGACATTTCCAGATTGGCTTTTCCTGCTACGATTAAGGCTTTGATGACTGACAATAATTTGCCATTTGCCAGGTGGTGGGTTTCCATTTGTTGGGTTGTTACATCCATGATACCAGCTTTGGAAGCCAAAATCATCATGTTGACAATCAACCCTGGCGGCACACGACGAAATCTCATCATTGCCAAATCCAACAGATTGATATGAACGCCTGAAAACGCAGCTGTGATCCATAAATTGACAGGAATGAGATAAAGGATTAAGGAAATTCCTACAAGGGTAAGTCCAGCGAATAGAAGAATGGAAAGGATCATGTATAGTATCAAATATGTACCGCGGAAGGTACGCCTATTCCTCTGCTACTGTACTATAACATGGCTCTTATATTATGTAACTTGTGAGAGCTTATGTCTCTTTCTATATAACATGACAAATAGCAGGTAGAAGGAGAGGCGCAAATGACAAATGTGTACATTGATGGTGTGCCGAATTTGTATAAACGTTAAATTAGAATAAAAAAAGCACATGGTACGTTCTGTTTTTACACTTCTTTTTCTAGTCAGTTTCTCATACGCCTTTGCCCAAAATGTATTGGTGAGTACCCTTCAAGGGTTTGATGCAGCGGTAGAAGGTGCAAATGCTGGCGATACCATTTTTTTGACAAATGGGACTTGGTCCGATGTCGTACTGAATTTTTATGCCACTGGAACCTCCGACAATCCTATTGTGCTCACAGCTCAGACACCTGGTGAGGTGATATTATCTGGGTCGTCAAGGTTAAAGATTTACGGTGAGCATTTGGTTGTTCGTGACTTGGATTTTCAAAAAGGAAGCACATCAGGAGATGCCATTGTTGAATTCAGAAAAAGCAGTGACGAGCTGGCGCAAAATTGTAGACTCACCAATTCTAGAATTCTAAACTATAATCCTGCCACAGATGCTATTGATTACAAATGGGTGTCTATGTATGGTAGCAATAATAGAGTAGACCATTGTCATTTTGATGGAAAAAATAACGAAGGAGCCTTACTCGTGGTATGGCTGACTGGGCAAGCTAATCATCACAGGATAGATCATAATTATTTTGCTAATATTCCTAGCTTAGGTAGAAATGGAGGCGAGACCATTCGAGTGGGCACCAGCACCAATAGCATGACAGAATCCCGTACGATAGTGGAGTACAACCTCTTTGAAGCATGCGATGGTGAAATTGAAATCATTTCGAATAAATCTGGATTTAATATCTACAGGTATAACACCTTTAGAAACAACGATGGTACATTGACTATACGACATGGCAATGATTGTGAGGTTTATGGTAATTTCTTTTTTGGAGGAAAAAATAAATCTTCTGGAGGTGTACGTATCATTGGCGAAAGGCATAAGGTCTACAACAACTACTTTCAGGATTTGAGCGGAACAGGGTATAGAGCAGCGATAAGTATGATGAATGGTGTCCCTGATGCAGCACTCAATAGTTACTTTCAAGTTAAGAATGCGGAAGTGCTTAATAATACCCTGGTTGACTGCGAAGAACCTTTTGCAATAGGAGAGGGAAGTGATAGTGAGAAAACATTGGCTCCGTTGGATTGTGTCATTGCCAATAATATTGCTATCCGTACGACGGGTAGTAAGGCTATTACCTATACCGATACTCCTGTGAATATGACCTACGAATCAAATTATATAACTGGAAATGTTGGAATCAGTGATGCCGGAATTGTCAATGAAGATCCAGGGTTGGAGTTGACTGACGGACACTGGCGAGCGAATAGTTCCAGTGCCATTACAGATGCAGAAGCACGTGCAGTTAGCTATTTGGATTTGGATATTGACGGTCAGGCAAGAGATGAAAACCCAGACATTGGCTGTGATGAAGTAGCCGATTCTGAAATCACCAATTTTCCATTGTCACAAGAAGATGTAGGCTTTGATTGGAGCCATTCGGGTACGCCACCATTACTAACAGTACATAAAATAGATGATAAAATAAATATCACATACAGCAATGGTCGGCTGGTGATTCATGGGTTAGAAACAACCGACCTTCCTGTCAGATTGATTATTCACGATTTGCAAGGCAGGCGATTAATAGCTGAAAACATTGCCAAGACAGATTTCAGCCTTCCGTTAGATTTTGGTGGAATCCATATCATCTCACTGGAGAATCAACAGGGAGTGATTCGCTACAATGCCAAAGTTCTAATTTCAGAAAAGAGATGATTACCCATCCGTCTTGCGTGCTTCCTTGATGGCTTCGCCCAACTGAAACACAGCCAAAGCGTAGAGTGGACTATGGTTGTACCGGGTGATTACATAAAAATTCTTGAAGGTAACCCAATACTCTTGACTGCCGTCTTCCATGTCCATCACTTGAAGCGAAACCAATTTAGAAGGACTCACTGGCTCTGCGGGTTCATATCCCTTTTGGGTATAAAATATTATCGTGTTAGCGGGTTTTACACTTTGTTTGGAAAGCGTTTCAGCGTGCTCGCTTTTGTTAGCGGGCATGGCTACCAGTTCACCTTTGTTCCACCGATGCACTTTCAGGTAATTGGCCACGCTGGCTATACCATCTTCTACCTGATTGATCAGGTCAGCTCCTGAGTCACTGTCGTAGCTTTTGGCATAGGCTAGATAGCTGCTCGGCATAAATTGGCCATAACCTATAGCACCAGCGTACGACCCTTTGACAACCAAAGGATCAAGTCCTTCTTTTTTGCATAGTTCCAGATATTTACCCAATTCTTTTTTGAAAAAAGACGATCGCTTTGGATATCCAAATGCCAAAGTATATAAGGCATCTAACACACGGTACGTTCCCATGCGTGCTCCAAAATAGGTCTCTACACCTATGACCCCAAGGATGGTTTCTATAGCCACGCCAGTTTCTTCACTCACTCGATTGAGCGCCTGCTCATTTTCTTTCCAAAAAACTACTCCTGCATGGATTCGCTCAGAAGTCATGAAAATATTTCGATAACGCTCCCATGTCATGGTCTTTTCTGCTGGTCGCGACATCTTTTCTATAATCACAGGCTGAAATTCAGCTTGATCGATAATATAAGCAATGTCTTTCAGTGGTCGCTTTTGCTGATAAGCTGAGATTCTCACAAAATCATCTACAGCTGATTGATCCACTTGGGCATAGCTCACAGGTGGAATAAACCATCCCAAATAAAGCATGAAGAGTATAGAGATGCTTTTGGCCGAGAGGGTATGGGTAGTGTTCATAAATGTAAACGGAATGATCTGTGGTGAATTTCACCATTTAACAGACAACAACAAAGTACTGACACACTTATGCTTTATTTGCAATAAAAAAGAGGAGGGTATTGAATTCACAATTCAGCCAAAGAGCTACACTATTGCTATCCGACCCTATTTTCTTTAATGACTGGAATTTTTAAGCATAAAAAAACCTCTAAAGCTGTGACAATCTTAGAGGTTTTAAATTGATTTTTTTATCTATTTAATGCTCTGCTTCTACTCCTGGTAGACTTTTGACCCAAGTCACCAATTGAGAAACTTGCTCTGGAGAAAGACTGGCATCGCCATGTAGAATGGTGTAGGAACTCAACGGCATTTCGCCTTTTTCTACTTCTTCGTAAAATTCCTCTAGCTTGTGAAGGGCTTTCTTTTCAGTATAAGTGCCCCATGTCGAGAGGTTAAAGTGTTTTCTACCATCTTCGATATGATCGCCAATCCACCAAGAAACAGGAGCCACGCTAGCATACCAGGGGTATTTGGTTTCATAAGAATGACAGTCGTAGCACGAGGTTTTTATGATCTGAGCGATTTCTGCAGGAGGATTCATCATTGTGATAAAATCATTTTTCGCTTCATAAGCTGGAATTTCATTATCGAACCCGAAAAATTGGATGAAGACCAATACTGTCAAAAGACCTATTATAATTTTAGTTTTTATAGTCATGTGAAATGCTTGTTATTTCTATTCGAAGATAAAAAAATTAGATAGTAAACCCACCATCGGCTGTATAAACGCCTCCTGTGCAATATGAAGAAGCCTCTGAGGCAAGAAATAGAGCCAAACCAGAGATCTCGTCAGACTCCCCAATACGACCCAAGGGCAGGTGTTTGATGAATTTTTTGGTCAATTCGTCATTGGCCCACAGTGCTTCGCTAAACTTTGTTTTGATCAAGCCTGGGCAGATTACATTGGCACGAATGCCTTGTGGTCCTAGTTCTTTGGCTAGCACTTTGGTTAGGGAGATGAGCGCAGCTTTACTCACACTATAGATGCCTAATTGAGCCTCGGGAGAAATACCCCCCACACTGCTGATATTGATGATAGACCCGCCAGCCTTCATATGTGGTGCGCACAACTTTACCAGTTCAAACGGTCCCTTCACGTTCACATCCATGATTTTATCAAAGGCATCTAGGTCTGTATTGATCACAGGCCCAAAGACAGGGTTGGTGGCGGCATTATTGACTACAATATCCACTTGGCCATAAGCTTCGAGGGTTTGATCTACAAGATGACCGATTTGCTCCATGTCTCCCGTGTTGCAAGCGACACCAATGGCTTCAAAGCCTGCTTCGTTTATTTTGTCTGCTACTTCGTCTACAGCTTCTTGCTTGCGGCTAGATACCACCACTTTGGCACCAGCTGCGGCATAGATACTGGCCATGGCTTCACCGATACCTTTACTGGCACCTGTTACGATGGCTACTTTGTTTTTGAGTGAAAATTTGCTCATTGGGTATGATTTGATTTAATGTGAATATCTGTTTGGGGAAAGGGGATTTCTATCCCATGATTGTGAAAGGCATCGTAAATATCAAACCTAATGTCACTCTTAATGGATTCGATCTCCCACATGTTTTTACACCAAAATCTAATTTCTAAATCCAAAGATGAATTTCCGAAGTCAATGAATCTAGCAAATGGTTTGGGTTTTTTAGCTACTTCTGGATGCCTAGCAGCCACATCTTCGATGAGCTTGGTCGCCTTGCGCACATCAGTACCATAGGCTACGCCCACATTTACTTTGAACCGAGTCGATTGGCGGTTGTGCGACCAATTGATGACTTTGTCGCTTACTAGTTTGGAGTTGGGCACGATGATAATGATACCATCCCTAGTCACCACTTCGGACGTACGGATATTGATTTCTGTGATTTTCCCAACTAAGCCTTCTAGCTCCACAATATCTCCAATGGAGACAGTGCCTTCAAATAACAGCACTAAGCCAGAAACTAGGTCATTGAACTGCTGCTGTACCCCAAGCCCAAACCCAACCAATAGAGCCGCCGAACCAGCCAGTAGCAAGGTGAGCTTGACGCCGATCAATTCTAAACCAGCGGCTATGGCTGCTACGATCACGATATACTTTACGATTTGATAAACAGCCCACGCCCGACCTTCATCAAACTTATTGAACTTGATTTGTCGTTTGAAAAAACGGCGAACCAAGAGTAAAACCAGTTTGGCAATCACTATTACACCAATCAATGACAGCACATGATAAACCATGATGTTGATGTCGCCAAAGTGTAAAAGTTTAAATTGAAGAAACTCTTTCATATCGTTTAAGTAGTAGTTGGTTTATGGATTAATCCATAATTTCCATAATTGGCTTTTGCAATGCAAGATTATTAGGATAGAAAACCACCTTTTTCTTTTCTACTTCTAGCTGTAGCGAAAACAAGGTCATATCCAATATGGTACCTTCGACTGTATTGTCGCCATCGATGATTCGGATCTTAGATCCGATACGATGAGGAAAACTGAAAAACAAAACGGCACTTGCTGTGATGTTGCTCAGGATAGACCAACTGGCAAATAAAGCAATACCTGCTACTGTAAAAAATGATGCAAAGTATATGGCAATACCCTCAAAGGTAATGTTCCAAATAAAGCCTAAGATAATCAGACAGGCCACCAAAAAGGTACTATTGATGATTTTGGCTGTATCTGCCGCTCTTCCTTTTTTGAATTTTCGGCTTGTGGCAAACTTTTCGGTATAGCGTCTGGTGAGAAATTTAGCTACAGAATAAACAATGAGGATGCCTACAGAGAGGAGACTTTGGATGATTAACTTTTCTTGCATTACGTTTTACTTCTTCTACTTTTTTGAGTGAATGATAGGCCGAAGTTAGAATTTAAATTTTATTTATAATGGGCCATTGTACAACAAAATCGACCTATTTTTGATTGTAGTATAGAGAAAAATATAATTATGATGAGATTAACATTAATAGCAGCAGTAGTATCACTTTCCTTTGTTTTTATATCCTGTGATGAATTGGAGGACGCCCTCAATCAAGACCTGTCTAATGACGACATCGTAGCTGGACTCAAAGAAGCCCTAGACACTGGTATAGATAGTGCTGTGACTTCTGGCTCGGCCGTAGATGGGTATCTCAAAAATGAATTGATCAAAGTGCTATTGCCAGAAGAAGTGAAAAAATTACAGGCGGAGATTGAAACAGGGAGTATCAACCTTGCGGTTACCTCCGTATCCTACCAAACCATCTTGGATGCCTATGTGAAGACCAATCCCAAGATTGACAATGATCCTTTTGACGAACTAGTCACAGCGATGAATCGAGGCGCAGAGCAAGCAGCTTCCAAAGCCAAGCCCATCTTCGTGAGCGCCATCAAAAACATGAGCTTCACAGATGCACTCAATATCCTACAAGGCGATGAGACTGCCGCTACCGACTATTTTAAATCAACTACTAGTGCAGCACTGATCACGGCTTTTCAACCAGATATCAAAACCGCACTAGGCGAAACAGCCGCTACAGATATCTATGCTGGGGTAGTGAGCTTTTTGAATTGGGAGTATAAAGTGAGTGGTTTAATCCCCATAGAAGTAAAGGTCAATGACTACATTGGCAAAAACTTAGACTTGCCTGAGTCGCTCGACGAATATGCCACCACCAAAGCCGTGGATGGGCTGTTTTATCTAGTAGGGGAGGAAGAGAAGAAAATCAGAAAGGATCCCTTCGGGTATGCTAGCGACATCATTCAAAAGGTATTCTCAAGCGACGAAGCGCAAGGGAAGTAAGTGCTTTTTAGTTTCAAATGGCTTACAGGCAGGAGACAGAATTAGCCCTTTGAATCCGAAGTACATTATATACATTTGCAGCACAAAACTGACGCGAAAAATATGATCAAGATTACCAAACTCCTGTACACACTATCGATATTCATTTTTCTTGCCATGCTCTTGTATGTATATGCATTTCTTCCAGAGCAATTCGGCATCTTTTTCGATGGTAGTGGAAAGGCATCGATCATGATAGGTCGTACGGATTTTTTTTATGCTGCATTGGGTTTGTTTGTCCTTACCAACGGCGCCATTTTATTGTATAGGCGTATGAATCGCGGCTCGCTCAACTTGAGCAAAACCAGTTTTGATGAAATGTCTGCGCCAGAGATTGTCTACCATTGGCTCAATGGGTTGTCGTTCGTCATCAACGTGATTTATATCTTCTCTATCATGTTTGTGGGCATGTATCACAATTCAGAGCATTTCGACATTGCCAATTATGCGGCGCTGATTTACATCGGGCCTGTACTTTTGGCTGGCTGGATTTTTTGGTTTATTTATTTGCAAATTTCTAAGCGATAAAAAACCAACTGTTTATCAAATACTTACCTTGATCGAATTAAATAATCGGTCAAATATTGAAACTGTTTTTGGGCTGATCTCAGGAGATTCTGGTTTGATTTTTTTATTCCAAATGTTCTATATTCACCTTCAATTTTGGAAAGTGAAAAACCCCCATTTTTTGTTTTTGATTAATCACCTTTAGGAATAGGAGACGTATGGCTGCTAGTGTAGAATATAATGAAGACAGTATAAAATCGTTGGATTGGCGTGAGCACATTCGCCTAAGACCTGGTATGTATATCGGGAAACTAGGGGATGGATCTGCTGTAGACGATGGCATCTATGTCTTGGTCAAAGAAGTAATAGACAACTGTATCGATGAGCACGTCATGGGACATGGCAAAACGATACATGTCAAAGTAGGCGATCATCGAGTAGAAGTACGTGATTTCGGCCGTGGTATTCCATTAGGCAAAGTGGTAGATTGTGTATCCAAGATCAATACAGGAGGGAAGTATGATTCATCCGCTTTTCAAAAATCTGTAGGTCTGAATGGAGTAGGTACCAAGGCGGTCAACGCCCTGTCTACTTATTTCAAAGTACAATCCTTCCGCGAAGGAGAAACTAAAATGGCTGAATTCAACACGGGGCAACTAACCAACGATGCACCCATTACCAAAACAAGTGATCGAAACGGCACGTTGATCACCTTCGAGCCAGACAATACGGTATTCAAAAACTACCATTTCATTCCAGAGTATTTGGATAACCAAATCTGGAATTACGCTTTTCTAAACGCAGGGCTGACCATCAATTTTAACGGTCAGAAATACCACAGCGAAAATGGTCTTTTAGACCTATTGACTCGAAAGTCTAATATGGACAATATTCGATACCCAATTATTCATCTAAAAGGAGAAGACATCGAAATTGCCATGACTCATACCAACCAGTATGGAGAGGAGTACTACTCCTTTGTGAATGGGCAGTATACCACACAAGGCGGTACACACTTGTCCGCTTTCAGAGAAGCAGTAGTCAAAACCATTCGGGATTTTTATAAGAAAGACTATGACGCGGCAGATATACGAGCTAGTATCGTAGGGGCGATTGCCGTACGAGTACAAGAACCTGTATTTGAATCACAGACCAAAACCAAGCTAGGGTCGATTAATGTAGCGCACGATGGCCCTACCATGAGAAGCTTTGTGTTGGATTATATCCGAAAAGCACTCGATGATCATTTGCATAAAAACCCTGATGTAGCCGATGCGCTACTCAAGCGTATCCTCCAATCAGAGCGCGAACGAAAGGAAATTGCCGGCATCAAAAAATTAGCCAACGACAGGGCTAAAAAAGCCAACTTACACAACAAGAAATTGAGAGATTGTCGTCTGCACTTCGACGACAAGAAGCAGGATGAAGACAAGCGATCAGCGACTATGCTCTTCATTACAGAGGGAGACTCTGCCAGTGGATCGATTACCAAATCCAGAGATGTACAAACGCAGGCAGTGTTTAGCTTGAGAGGTAAGCCGTTCAACTGCTTTGGCCATACCAAAAAAGTAGTGTATGAAAATGAGGAGTTTAACCTCTTGCAGCATGCGCTTAATATAGAAGATGGTATCGAAGGTTTGCGTTATCGTAAAATCGTCATCGCTACCGACGCAGATGTGGATGGCATGCACATTCGATTGCTACTACTGACTTACTTTTTGCAGTTTTTTCCTGAGTTAGTCAAAAGTGGGCATGTATTCATTCTCGAAACGCCTCTGTTTAGGGTTAGAAATAAGAAAGAAACGATCTACTGCTATAGCGACGAAGAGCGTCAGCGTGCCATAGCCAAGTTGGGCAACAAGCCCGAAATCACTCGATTTAAAGGATTGGGTGAGATATCTCCAGAAGAATTTGGGGAGTTTATTGGAGAAGATATTCGGCTAGAGCCAGTCATATTAAAGAAGGATACCAAAATCGAAGATTTGTTGAAATTCTATATGGGTAAAAATACACCTGATAGACAGAATTTTATTATCGACAAGTTGAGAGTAGAAAAAGATCTAGTGGAGGAAGAATTAGTTTAACCAATGGAAGAAAATAATCATAATAACGGGCAAGAATCACCTAACGAACCTCTACACGATATCATTCCAGTATCGGGCATGTACGAAAATTGGTTTTTGGACTATGCCTCTTATGTCATACTCGAAAGAGCAGTACCAGCTATTAATGATGGACTAAAGCCAGTACAACGCCGTATCCTCCATGCCATGAAGGAAATGGATGATGGCAGGTATAATAAGGTGGCCAATATCATCGGTAGCACCATGCAGTATCACCCACACGGCGATATGTCTATCGGCGATGCCATGGTAAACATGGGACAAAAAGAACTGCTCATAGATATGCAAGGCAACTGGGGAGATGTACGTACAGGCGATCGAGCGGCAGCCTCTAGGTATATCGAAGCCAGACCTTCCAAGCTAGCATTAGACATCCTCTACAATCCTCAAACGACCGAGTGGCAGCTGTCTTACGATGGTCGAAAGAAAGAACCAGTTACTCTTCCAGTTAAATTTCCATTATTGCTAGCACAAGGCGTGGAAGGGATCGCCGTAGGTTTGTCTACCAAGATATTGCCTCACAACTTTTGCGAACTGATCGACGCATCCATCAAACACCTGAAAGGCAAAAGCTTCAAACTGTACCCAGATTTTCAGACTGGAGGAATCATCGATATAGAAGAGTACAACAAGGGCCATCGTGGTGGAAAAGTAAAAGTTCGGGCAAAGATCGAAGAATTTGATAAAAAGCAGTTGGTTATCAAAGACATCCCCTTTGGCACTACGACCACCAGTTTGATTGAATCAATTATCAAGGCCAATGACAAAGGTAAGATCAAAATCAAAAAGGTGATAGACAACACAGCCAAAGACATCGAAATTTTGGTGCAATTGGCTCCTGGTGTGTCGCCTGATATTACCATAGACGCACTGTATGCCTTCACGGACTGTCAGGTCTCTATCTCACCCAATGCTTGTGTGATTGTAGATGACAAACCGATGTTTACCAATGTCCATGAAATCCTCAGGCTCAATACAGACCAAACAGTCAACTTACTCCGTCAGGAATTAGAAATTCGAAAAGGGGAGTTGTTAGAGAAAATTCTCTTTTCTTCTTTGGAGAAAATATTTATAGAAAATCGCATTTATCGAGACATTGAGGAGTGTGAGACATGGGAGGCCGTGCTCGAAACGATCGACCAAGGCTTAGAGCCATTCAAATCTCAGTTCTATAGAGTAATCACACAAGACGATATTGTGCGATTGACAGAGATCAAAATCAAGAGGATTTCTAAGTTTGATAAATTCAAAGCAGACGAGTTGATGAAAAGGCTGGAAGAAGAGCTCGCACAAGTAGAGCATGACTTGATCCACATCATCGATTATTCTATTGCATATTATCAAAACCTATTGACCAAATATGGTAAAGGCAAAGAGAGAAAAACAGAGATTTCATCTATCGAAACCATCGCTGCTACAGAAGTAGCCGCCAACAACGCCAAGCTTTACGCCAATTTCAAAGACGGCTTTATTGGATTTGGTCTAAAGAAAGACGAATACATTTCAGAATGCTCTGATCTGGACGATATCATCGTGTTTAGAAAAGATGGTCGATGTGTGGTTACCAGAATTCAAGACAAAGTCTTCGTAGGCAAAGACATCATTTATGCAGGTGTGTTCAAAAAGAACGACGAACGCATGGTTTACAACCTTGCATACTTAGATGGAAAATCTGGCCGTACGATGGTCAAAAGGTTTAATGTGACTTCTGTTACACGAGACAAAGAATACAATCTTACCAAAAGTGAAAAAGGATCAAAAGTGCTTTACTTCACGGCCAATCCAAATGGCGAAGCAGAGGTCATTACTGTATACTTGACGGCTGGTGCCAAAGCTCGAAAAAAGGTATTTGACTTCGATATAGCCGACATAGATATCAAGGGCCGTGCTGCTGGTGGCAACATACTGACTAAATACCCTGTACGCAAAATTGATTTGAAGTCAGAAGGAAAATCAACGCTTGCAGGTACAGACATCTGGTTTGATGAATCTATCGGAAGATTGAATAGAGACGAAAGAGGAGTGCATTTAGGTAATTTTAATGCAGATGACTATATCATCGTATTCTTTAAAGATGGCAGCTATGAGCTGACTTCTTTCGAATTATCTAATCACTACAATACAGGGCAAATGTTTAGTATTCATAAATTTGACCCCGATAAAATTGTTTCTGTCTTGCACCAAGATGGAGAATCTAAAGTGGTGTATGTCAAGCGTTTTATGATCGAGACCATGACCGTTGGTAAAACCTTTTCCTTTATCCACGAAGCGCCTAATTCGAAGTTGCTACACGTTTCTATAGCGGATCAGCCACAAGTAAAAGTGACCTACAGAAAGAAGGGAGAACGTTCGAAGAGCGAAAGAGAACTAAATCTAGCCGACCTTATTGATAAGAAAGGGTGGAAGTCGATTGGTAATAAATTTCCCGTACAAAACATTTCTATAGTAGAGGAAATACAATCAGAAGAAGAAAAAACAGAAGAAAAAGGCTCTACTGATGTAGATCCAAATCAACTGTCCGAACTGAAAGCAGAAGTGCAAAAGGAGGTAGAAGAAGAGGAAACGAAGAAACCTGGATTTGATGTTGGGAGTTCTATTGATCTGAATACAGATAAAAGCAACGATGATGATGAAAAACCACAATTAGGGCTCTTTGAATAATATTGAATACCAAAAAGAGCTATTGGCTTATCTATCGGACTATGTGACCGACCATAAAAAAGAGCTTTTTGAGGAAGTACTCAGTCAGCGTACGAGACACCTCACCGTGGTATTAGAAGATTTGTTTAAAGCGCACAACGGCAGTGCTGTCATGCGTACGGCAGAGGGTATGGGCCTACAAGATATCCATGTGGTAGAACAGCGCAATGCTTATGATTATAACCCATACGTGCTAAGAGGAGCGGGTAAGTGGCTGACTCTGTACAAGTATAAAGACACTGATCAAAACATGAAGGTTTGTTTTGATCATTTGAAAGCCGAAGGCTATCAAATCATTGCCACTTCACCACACGAATACGCCAAAGACTTTAGAGACTATGAAATCACTCAAAAGACAGCAGTAGTATTCGGTGCTGAGGAAACAGGAATCAGTGACTATGTAAAGGCACATGCCGATGATTTTGTTAAAATCCCCATGCATGGGTTCACCGAGAGTTACAACATCTCTGTAAGCGCTGCTATCATCCTAGAAGACTTCAGCCGCCAACTAAGATCAAAAATAAAAGGCATAGGGCTAACGCCAGAGGAAATATTTACGTTGAAATTAGAATGGTATCAAAAAATGGTACCCAATGTCGACGCTCACTTAAGAGCCTTCGACAAATCGTATAAAACCAAGCTGAACTAAACAAGATGTTGGATATCATCAAATGGCTGACCATCAGCACCCTTTCCTTTGTAGTGATATGCAACCTATGGATTGTTGGCACCACACATGAGCGAGTGATCCGAGACAGTAGCCAACTCATAGGTGCCGAAGTAGGCCTCGTATTTGGCACTAGTCAACATCAAATAAACGGAGAATCCAATCCATTTTTCACCAATCGTGTGGCTTCAGCCAAGCAATTGTTTTATACCGGAAAAGTTGAAAAATTGGTATTAAGTGGTTCTAAAGACTCTATTTATTATGATGAAGCCGAAGCTATGAAATCAGCTTTGCTGGAGCAGGGGATAGCTGATGAAGTGCTTATACTAGACAAATATGGTAATCGTACGATAGAATCTTTGTCCAGATTGAGAGATGTGTATGGCTATAATCAGTGTATACTCATCACCCAAGAGTATCATGCCTACCGCTGTTTGTTTATCGCCCAAAAGCTCGGTTTGGATGCCCAATGTTTCGTGGCACAAACCCCAGATCGTAAAGAACACATCTGGGCACTACTCAGAGAATTGCTAGCTCGTACCAAAGCAGTCATTGATTTATACATTCTACCCGCCCAAAATGACTGATCTTTGATTAATTCAAAGCATTGTTTTTTTTCTTAACCCCTTATCATAACTTCGTGTCAAACTTGGTGAATTAGGCGTTATTGGCTTAATTTATTATTCCTACTTAAATGAAGCTGAGCATATGGAGATTATTGATACTTATCTAGAAGATAAAAGTACCTATCAGTTTGGTCGCGAACCTCTACTAATACAAAGCGAGTTTTTCAATATAAAAATCCAAAAGGCCGTCGAAAATCTCGGTCGAAAAATAAACCTAAAGTCTGTATTAATGGTTTCAGCTCAGGTATTGAGCTATAATCAATTTTCTAATTTCTTTAAGGATCAACATAAAATGAGCGTAGAAGACCGCAAAAAATTTGTGGAAAATTACTATGCACATTGTGGATTCGGCAAGCTATCTATGCGAGGCATCTCCAACAAAGGTGGACATGCCGACTTGATTTCAGATCATTATGCTGCTGCTTGGGTCAAATATTATGGTCAGCGACCTAGTAGCCATCCTGGAGTAGGTTATTTCACCTGTGGATTTTTATGTGGAGCAATCGAAGCTATTTTTGACGTGCCTTCTGGTACTTTCGATGGTAAACAATCCATGTGTATTTCCAAGGGAGAATCTAATAGTAGATTTGAAATATTCAGAGGATTGAGAAGAAAATTAAACCCTTCGCCAGCTTTTGGTAAGCAGCAAGCGATTGATGAATCTATATCTGAAAATGGATTAAACAATCAAAAAGTAGTAGAAGCCATCCGAAATTTGCACGTTACGGGGCTCGCCTCAGAAAAAGGTTTGATAGAAGCATTCGATACTACTTGGACTAAGCACTATGCCAATTATCATTCGTTGATCATGATCAAGTTGCTCATGAAAGCAGATCAAAAACTAGGAAAAGGAGGGGTAGGACATATCAAAAAAATATTTAAAGAAGGCGCTGAGCGCAATGCTTATTTCACACTAGGCAAAGTGCTAAATTCTTCTTTTTGGAAAGAAAAAATAGCAGGTCTAGTGGATAGCGATGCCAACAGCCAATGGAGTGCTTGCCTAGCTGTCATGACAGGGTTTGGCTATGGCAAATGGGAACTGACTGAAGGTAGCTCTACGGAATACAAAGTCAATGTGATTAATAATCCGCTCACCAATGCTTACTTAAAACTAGTTGGTAATACCAAAGCACCTTTAGGGTATTACACAGGAGGGTTTCTTACAGGCTTGGCTAATTATATCCGTCAAAACCCGAAGCCTACAGACGTAGACGCTGAGTTTGTAAATGAGATGGTTGCTGCAAAAGGTGATGTCTCTTATAAAGAAGAGCAGTCTCGAATGACAGGTTCAGATAAAGAAACGCTTATGATTCTAGTGCATTAAAAATAGAACCATAAACGTATAACAATCAGTCAGAAAGTTGCCCAGACATATACCAAGCACCACCTGCAAGAGCTATATCTTTCAATAGGTTTGGCATACTCATTTCATTGCCATTTGTCACGGATACCAAATGAATCAATACTGCAAAAAGTAAAAGCATCAGTCCTAATAGCTGAGTGGCAAGCTTTGCTTTTTTGCCAATGATAACAGCTACAGCAGCAGCTACTAAAGCGGCGCCAGTCAGATATACCCACAAGATACCGCCAGGTACAAATGACGGCACCGTGCCTGACATTTCTCGTGCATTTAAAAAGTGAAATAATCCAAAAATAGCCATTGGAATAGCAAACATAAATTTGCCTAGTGTTGGTAACATTTTCATACTGTAATTGGTTTTTGTTGTTTAATCATTTAGATGTATCGACAAATAAATTAAGCAAATTCCAGTTGAAAACAAACAATGTAAAGAGCAGAGTCTTAACTGCTTTCTTGCAAGGATTATTTTTTCAATCTAATGCCGTACGATTGGGAGGGACGAGAATGACTTCTTCTTTCGACAGCAGGACTTGTCCAGGCAGTGCGCCTTTAGGTTTTCGTACAAATTTTTTAGGCGTATAGATCACAGGGCATAGGGTGTCGGACTTTCGCTTAGAATACCACGCAGCTACTTGCGCTACCTTCTCTATGATGTGCATGGGGATATTCACTCCATTGGGGTTGCGTATGATAGCATGTGATCCAGAAACGTCCCTAGCGTGCAGCCAAAGGTCATCCTTCTTCGCAAATTTCTGAGTAAGCACATCATTGTTTTTGGCGTTTTTTCCAACATAGACCTGAAATCCACCAGCCGAAAACTCCATAAAAGGTGTGGTTTCTTTATGGTTTTGTTGGGTTGGATTAGGCTTGGTCAGTGTTCTTAGCGCTTTGATATCGCCTAGTGCTTCAATCTCCAATTCTTTTGCTTGTAGTTGTGCTAATGTCTGCTGTTTGGCTTCTATATTTTTTTTCAGCATCTCCACTTCCTTTGCTTGATTTTTGGCCTTACGGTAAAGGTTTTCTGCATTGAGCTGAAGGGATTGATGTGGCTTTAGCTTGATAGTGATCTGTTCATTGGTATAAAAGTCAAACAGCTCGATTTGCTTGTCAGCAGGGTTTACTTTCAAATGAAGGTTAGCCATCAGAATATTAGCCAATTCGCCGTAGCCTCTACGATTCATGATTTCATCCAATTTGGCATCAGTCTGACTGAGATACGACAGACTCTTTTTGATTTCTTTTCTGACCTGTCCCAGTAGTTTGTTTTTGAGTTGGGCTACACCATGATTAGTAAAAAATTCACGAGCTAGGGCATTAGAAGCTACTATGGGGTCATTGTACACCTCGTACTTCCCTTCGGGCTTGAAGAGCAGTAACTTCGGTATATCTTTGATTGTAGTAAGGTAGTATGTTTTTTCATGAAGCTGATCTAATAATTCATGTAGGATATGAAGTTTAGTTTTAGGAGTCTCCGTGTCGTAAAACCCAGCTGATTTTAGGTGGTTTTTGATATGCTTATCGAACGTAGGGAAAATTGGAAATAAGTCAAAAGATTCCCGAACTATAGCTTCATCACTTTGGTCGATCTTTCTATTAAGGTCATTTAGGATCAAGGCCTGGTCGTGTTCAATATTTTTTTTGAACGCCTCTTGTATAACCTCTTTTTTGAAAAGTATCAGATTAGCATGCCTGCCGTGCAGTTTGAACAAGAGTTCAAAATGATTTTCAAACAGGATTGAAAAAGAGCGCTCGTTATCAAACTGTCGTATACTATAAACCTTCAACCCAACCAACTCCTCAAAAAGATCTACAGAGTTTTTCTTTGCTCTTGCAAAGTCAGCAGGAAACGACAGAAGGGAAGCTTCACTGTCTAGGTTGGCCTTGATGAAAATCTCAGTTCCTTCTCCTTCGAAAGCAAGAATTAGCTCATCTTTATTTTGTGAGAATACAGCTGTTATTCGCAGGTTTATTAGACGAGGTCCCAGTACTTTGGAAAGCTGTTTTAAGAAATAATAGTTGAATTGCATCCTAGCTATTCAGAATTAAACCATCGTAAGCCAAATGCACATTTTTTGGTAATTCGAGCGCCACATCGCGGTAGAGCCCCATGTAATGCCCTACATGAGTGATGTAAGCTCTTTTCGGATTTATTTCTTCGATAAACTGAAGGGCTTCCGCCAAGGTGAGGTGGGAGATGTGCTCTTTCTTTTGCAAGGCATTGATCACAAGTACGTCGAGATTCTTTAGTTTTTCTCTTTCAGATGGTGCTACTGTTTTAGCATCTGTGATATAGGCCATATTGTCAAATCTAAAACCAAAAACAGGAAGTTTATAATGCATCACCTCGATAGGTTGCACCATGATATCTCCTATTGTAAACGGACTGTTTTTTAGCTCATGGATGGCGACATTGGCTACGCCCGGATATTTCTTTTCAGCAAACATATAGGCGTATTCTTTCTTGAGTTGATCGAGTACGGTATGTCTCCCATAAAGTGGCATATCCATTTTTTGTTTGAAGTTGAAACTTCGAATATCATCCAAGCCTGCGGTGTGGTCTTTGTGTTCGTGTGTGTACAAGACGGCATCTAGTCGTTTTACCCGGTGAGTGAGCATTTGCTGTCTAAAATCCGGTCCAGTATCAATCAATAAGCTGGTCTCTTTATGTTCAATGAGGACAGAGGAGCGTAGCCTTTGGTCATGAAAATCTACGCTGCGGCATACTTCGCAGTCACAAGCTACTACAGGAATACCTTGTGATGTACCGGTCCCCAGAAATGTAAGTTTCAAATCTTAAGAGTGGTTTGCGAGAGCTCTTTGAAGAGTGTCTTGTTTTTATCACTAAATTTGGAAGTGTCGAGTTTCACTTCTTTTAGTATTTCGAGTAGACAGTTAATCTTGCCATCTAGTGTATAAAATTTATTGACGATGGCTACTTTGGTGTCTTTGAGTACGCAGTAGCCAGACTGAAAACTTCCCTTTTCATACCTCAGCACGTAGTCCGACTCTGAAAAAAGATCTTCCAGTTTGTTCAGAAAGTGCTTGGAGTATTTAATCATCTGTCGAAACGTAGTTTTTCACCTTGTCTACTAGTATATCAAAGTTCAACGGCTTAGGAATATATTCGTTGATGCCTACTTCTTTAAAATCATTGATTGAGTAATTTTTTGCATTGCCCGTGATGGCCAAAATTGGAATTTTTGACTTGATCGGATCTGTCATTTTTCGAATGGCCTTGGCGCACTCCATGCCATCCATTTTTGGCATGTTGATATCCATCAGGATCAGGTCATAATCTTCTGCATCCAATTTTTCTAAAACCTCTTGTCCGTTTTTCACAGAAGTGATGCTAAAATTTTGAATCTCTAGTATCTTTTTGGTTAGGTTTTGAATGACTGAACTGTCTTCAGCAATAATAATTTTTTTCATAGAAGAATGATTAATAGACCTGCTTCCTCAAGCGTTAAAACAAGCCGTCAAGTTAAAAACAAATCGATCAGATTTGAAGTATATTTTTGTAATTTTCTTTAAACTCAATGAAACACTCTTGTATCCTATCCAATTGTGGTTTCAAATTCGTGGTGTCTGTTAATTTTAATTGTAATTCTAGTTTAATGACATGATTGGCTAGTTTTTCAATACCTAATGTTCCAGCACTACCTTTTAGAGTATGGAGTTCTTTTCGAATTTCTTCGATCTGATTATCAGCAAAATAAATCATACAGTTTTTGATCAGTTCGTTGGCTTCTTGCTCAAAATCAGACAGGACAGATTCTAGCAATTCAGCCCCTCCAAATTTAGCCAGCTGATCTAGTGTTTCCATATTGATGAGTAGATCCGAGGCTTTCTCATTTTGCGGTTCAATCTCAGTGATTTCTGGTTTGTACTGAATGTATTCTTTTACTTTTTCGATAATCGTTACAGCTCGAATAGGCTTGGCAACATAGTCATCCAGCCCTTGCGATAAGAATTTCTGACGGTCATCTTCCATCGAGTAGGCCGTCATGGCTATGATAGGAGGGAGCTTAGGCAAACCCAAGGCTTTTATGTTTTGTGTAGTTTGTACACCATCCATATTTGGCATTTGTATATCCATAAACACCAAGTCTAATGGATGTTTTTCAACAATTTCAAGAGCTTCGAGTCCACTAGCAGCTAAATACACTTTGCAGCCAGACTTCTCTAAAATTTGACTAGCTACGGTTCGGTTTACTTTGTTGTCGTCTACTACTAGTATATGAGGAATGACATGCTCGAATGACTTAGTAATATGCAATGGTTCTTCTGGCTCTGACGATACTGTGCCTGTATTGCTGTCGAGGATTTCTCCTTCGAAGGTGAACCAAAAAGTGCTTCCTAGACCAGGAGTAGAAACTACACCGATCTCGCCGTTCATAGAACGCACCAATTCTTTAGATATGGCAAGTCCCAAGCCTGTACCTGAATACACTTTGGTGCTAGAGTTGTCGAGTTGGTTGAAATTGATAAAGAGGTGCTTGATTTGATCTTTAGGAATCCCAATTCCTTCATCTTTGATCTGTACCTTAAACGTGCAAGTATTATTTTCTTGTCGTTTGAGCCGGAGACTAATATCTATTATGCCTTTGCCATCTGAAAACTTAATGGCATTACTCACCAAATTAGACAAGACCTGTAGCAACCTTGTCTCATCCAGCATAATGACTGATGGTATTTTTTCATCTAGGTTATAATTGAGGTAGATGTTGTGTGTGTTGGCTTCTTTAGAAAAGAGGTCGTACAATCGCTGAAAAGTAGCGATTAAACTTATTGGGCGCTGTTTTAATTCCATTTTACCCGCTTCTATTTTAGACAAATCCAAGATGTCGTTGAGAATATCCATCAAAGTCTGAGATGACTTCTTGATAGTCTTTACATAATCCATCTGCTCTTTGTCTAGCGCGGTACTGCCTATCAGGTCGATCATACCAATGATACCATTCATAGGTGTCCGGATTTCGTGACTCATATTAGCCAAAAACCGCTCTTTGATGGCGAGAGATTTTTCCGCTAGTTCTTTCGCTTTAGAGAGTTCCTCGTAGGCACGTCTGATTTCTGTAATATCACGTGCTACGCCTTCAAATCCTATGGTTTGTTTGTTTCTAAATAATATGCGTACGTTACACAAAAAGTCTATTTTTTCGCCGTCTTCGGTCTGATAACTGGCCTCTAGGTTTTGTACCTTGTGCTGGCGGAGTAGGTTTCGCAAGATAGAGCCCGACGAAGATTCTGAGTTAAAAAAATATGTAATGTTTTTGCCCAGTACATCTTCAGATGACAACCCCAACGATTCTTTGGCTGATGGGCTGATCATGACAATTTTGCCATGCATGTCGCATCGGAAATATATATCTTGAATCGACTCGAATATTTCTCTAAACTTAGCTTCACTTTCATATAGGGCTAATTCTGAGCTTTTCTTTTCCGTAATGTCGTTGGATATGACAGAAACTTCTTCGATCGTGCCATCTTCTTTTACAATCGGGTTGATAAAGACCTCAGACCATTGTATTTGGTCATTGATCGCTCTTACTTCGTGCTGGAAGTTAAGTGCCTTGCCCGCAAATGCTTCATTGTATTTTTGTTCCCAAAACCGATTGAAAGCACCTGACAACTTATGTTTTTCCTTGGAGTATGCAGAGCCCACCATCGCCTCTATGCCATAATTGCTTTTCAGTGACAAGGCATAGTTGTTATTGAACGAAGTCAATAAGTACTGCTCGTCTACCGACCAAATCTGATGACTGCTACTTTCGAATATAGCCTTGAGTCGGGCCGCTTGATCTACGATCTTTTCTTCGTTTATTTTTCTCTCGATAGCCAATGAAATTTGACTGGCTATGAAGTAGAGCAATTCCAAATCTTTGGCACCAAAGTCGGATCTGTCGTCATAGGAGTATGTGCTAAGTAGCCCTATAGCTTTATTGCTTACTGTGATCTGTACACCAAGCCATACTTTAGGGTATAGGCCCGTGTAAGCATGGTCGAGCTGAGCTACATGGGCTTTGATCTGCTCTTCGTAGGTGATCAATTGCTTGGACTTATCATCCATTTGTGTAGCAATCAGCTCATTGATAAGCTTTTGATTTTCTAGCTGCACAGTGTCTTCGAATTCTGATCGCAGATATGGGGTAGAGGCATTGGATTTGTCCGTCAGGTTCAGTTCGATAGACAAATTTTTGATATTGAGTAAACCCTGCAACTCATCAAACAGCTTGGAGTAGAGCGTTTCTAGTTGTGGTCCTTCGATATTGAAGTCTGCTACTTTGTAGTATAAGCTTTGAGCCTTCTCTGTACGGATACGCTCGGTAATGTCGTAGAAAATACCTCTAAATTGGGCATTGCCATTCATATCAAACGAGCAGTTTACACGGCCAGATACATAGATGTTTTTGCCCATATCCGAGACCAGTACAGTTTCAAACCGATCTACTTTTTCGCCCTTGATGATTTTATCAAGATTTGCGACGGTCTTGCCCCAATGGTCGGCATGTACTAAGTCTTTAAATCTGATTTTATCAAGCTGATTGGTATAGCCTAACTTTTCTACCCAAGCTTGGTTTACAAATTGGAATACACCGTCGTGATCAAAGGTTTGGATTAGGTCATAGGAGTTGTCGAATAGTTCCTTGAGCTGGTCGTTACTCTTTTCAAGCTGCTTTTTAACCTTGTTTTGTTCGGTCACATTTTCACCTATCAGGTTGATGCCAGAAACTTCGTTGAAACTATCCTTGAGTAGGATTACATTAAAACGGACATAGATTTCCTCCTTCTCTTTGGTGAAAAACTTGCCTGCGATAGCTCCAGAGTGTTTACCTGTTTTAGCAATTTGTCCAAACTTCTTTTGGTTGATTTTGGTGGCTGCATCTGGAATAAATAGATCAAATAGATTGGCACCTACGATTTCGGTCTTGTTCAAGCCTAGCGTGTCTACTAGCTTGTTGTTACAAAAAGTAATGCTACCTTCAGTATTGGTAGTCATAGCCACCACTTCAGATTCGTCGAGTGACTCCTGAATCTTATGTTCTGATTCGGATATGGCCTTTTCTCTTGTGGTTTCTACCTCTAGAGCCTTTCGTTCAGTGGTATCTATAGCGGCGGCGGCATAGCCTATAAATTGTTTGTTTTTCGAGTACCTGGGTGTGCCAGATTCGAGCAGCCATCGATAGTTGCCTTTGCTGTCTTTGATCCGAAACGAATACTCGTAGTTTTTCTTTTTCGAAATTGAAAAATCTACAGTACTGCTGTACTCTGCGAGATCATCTGGATGAATATTATCAACCCATTTCGAATACGTTTCTTTGTCTTTGCTGCCCAGTAGGTCATACCAGCCTTTGCTGAAATAGGTAACGTTGTTTTTTTCGTCGCTTATTTTGATAAATACAGGAGCATTGTCTGTGATGGCATTGGCCGAAACGACCAAGTTTTCTGTGTTCTCTACCAAATCAAAATGCAATAAAAATCGCTCGTCTTTTACTTTGCTGATCGTAGCGATCGTGGCAAAAGATTGTCCATTTTTATCTAAAAACTCAAATTCAAAAGGGGCTGACTTGGTATGTTGGGCACTTTTGAAATTGCTCGCCCAAGTCTTACTGCTTCGTTCGCCATCTACTTGAAAAATGGGCATCAGCTCGTCTATAGTTTTGTCAGAGAAGTCGCTGGCAAAAACAAATTTTTCTTCTGCCTTTGGGCTAAATTCTATGACAGTCCCTTCCTCAAATATCACAAAATAACTGGCAGAAGACTCTAACAAGAGGTCATACTTATTGTTGAGCTCTTTGAGTTTATTCTTGAGCTTATCTACTTCATTTAAGAGTTCAGTCCTGCCTTGGTTAAGCATGAGATGTTCAGAAATTTGATGGTATTAAGAAATAGGCTGGCATAGTAATTTATATTTTTTAATGAAAATATATGAATATAATCTAATATTTAGATGAGCTATTTCTGACCTTTTTATTAGTTAAGGTCTTTCAAGATTTTTTTCCCTCTGTTCATCACTCCAGGCGTGGCGTGTAGGAGTACATCTTCAATCACTAATTTGAGCTCTGGCTTCAGTTCGGGGTACTGTTTGGTGAAGCGATGAATAATGGTCATGGAGAAGGCTTTGACCGCAGCGGTCTCATGAGCTTGCTGCAGATATTCGAAACATTTCTCAAGAAGGATGCCTTGGAAAGCTTCAGGAATTTCTTGGCTTTGTAGCAGTCTTACTGTATTTCTTCTAATAGCTACCTCAGGGTTAGACTGCAGGTATTCTATCATAGGTCCGATATAGGGGAGTAGCAAATGTGGGTAAGCATCTACACAATGGCTCACGGCATGGGCGGCACGCTGAGACACTCGATACTCTGGATAAAAAAACAGCTGCATCAGCTCAGCAAAACGATCCTCGTCTGAAGCGATGTGGTCAGCGATCAGTCGTGCATTTTCTTTGCTGTGCACTAAGGCCAATTGTTTTTTTAAATCCATTCAATCTTGAAATTTTATCTTAAAAAAGCAGACAAAGAAATATTGCCACTCTCTTTCATTTACTTTGAATTTAAAATTAAATGTTTAACTTATTAAAATCCAATCAATCCTTCAGCTACAATTAACAGCAGTTTTATTTTATAGATAGTGAATGAGGGTTTTGAGAAATTTAATTAGATACCTGCTAAACGCAGGGGTGTATGGTAATACACAAATAGTAGAGCGTAGGAGAATCAGATTAGTCAATACTTTTAACCTGATCGGTTTCATGATTCTATTGCTTTTTAGCGGAATCAATTTATTCGTCGGTTCTTATGAAAATGCAATTGTTATTTTTACAGGTGTATTTTTCTTGAGTTTACCCGTCCACCTGCTCAACTCGCATGGGAAAAGACAATTAGCCAAATACTACTTTGTGATTGTGACTTTGGCTTTTACTAATGTAATGGGTTACAAAACCATCCTTGAGTTTCAAAACAGAGACAATGAGTACTTCTTTATTGGTTTTTCTGCGGTCATCATTGCATTATTCGACAATCCAGTAAAACGAATGGTATTTATTTTTTCAGCTTTTTCAGCTATTCTGATGAAACTGGTGCGGTTGTCATACCAAGAGCAGTTGACAGAGAATACGGACAGCTGGCTCTCTATCACCAACCTCCTTGTTGCCTTTGTCTGTGTCTATTTTTTTACAGATATTTTTAAGCAAGATCTGATACGAGGAGAGCAACGTATTCGAAAATTTGCTGGACAACTAGAAAAACAAAAACGATTGGTGCAATCAGAGCGAGACGAGCTTCAATACAACAAGCAACTCCTCCGTATGACCTTGGATAACTTACCCATTTTCATCACCATGATGGATATTACGGGCAAGTTTCTTATCGTCAATTCACGATTTAAAGACATTGTCAAAGACAAGACCAATGAAATAGAAGGGCAGCATTATTCAAAGATATTAGGAGAGGATATTACCCGAGAAACGGATCCACTTTTTGAAAGGAGTGTGAATGGGCTGGTCTCGGAAGTCAATCGAGCCCTTACCTTTCCTTCTGGCGAAACCATCCATGCTTATGGCAAATATTACCCCTTGAAAAACGAAAAAGGGGAGATAACCCATATATTGGCCTACGTGACAGATATTCAACACCTCAAAGAAACAGAAAAAGAATTGATCGCTGTGAATGAAGCCAAAGATAAGATCTTGAGTATTTTGTCTCATGACTTGCGCTCGCCACTGCATTCTTTGAGCGGACTCATCACATATTCTAAGGACATAGACCCAGCGACGTTCGACCAACTCATGAGCAACGTAAAAAGGCAGGTAGACACGCTCGGTTTTACGCTCGACAATGTGCTCAGTTGGGTCAAAACCCAATTGGAAGGGTTTGTTGCCAACCCAAAGACCATCAACACAAAAGAGGTTGTAGAGGAAAGTATCAGCTTGTATGCAGAACAGGTCAAGGAAAAGAACATTGGCATAACGATCAAAGCAAGAGACTCGGCACAAGCATGGGTAGATGAAGATCACCTGTCTATCGTAGTTAGAAACCTCATCAGCAATGCCATCAAGTTTACGCCAGCCCAAGGCCATATAGAAGTACTAATCGAAACAAACGAATCGCAAGTTATCCTTACCATAAAAGACTCAGGGATAGGGATGTGCAGCAAAACAATTGATCTTGCACTTAGAGGGTTGAGTAATGAAAAGCCACAAAGTAGACCAGGTACTAATGGTGAAAAAGGAACGGGGCTAGGCTTGAGTTTTTGTTTGGATTTACTCCAGCTGAATCAAGCCACGATAGAAATCCAAAGTGAGCCTGACCGTGGCACCACTACTGTTATCCATTTGCCTAAAGTTGTCGCTTAATCTTCTGCCTCCAGTGCTTCGAGGATATCCGCTAGTTCGTCATACTCCTTGAAGCCCGGTTTTTCTTCTTGCGAGCCTTTCAATTCGATGCCCGAAAAAGGCTGCACTTGTATGATATGATCCAGCTGCGATAGCTCCACATCGTAGGCCTTGATCAGGGAGGTAAGCCCACCTGTAGTAAGTATCTTTTCAATATCAGGGACCAACTGCGGGGCGGTGCAGTCTACTATGATGTGCTTGAGTTTAGCCCCATGCACTTGCGCCAGCGATAGTTCTTCCAAGTCTTGGCGACTAGTCACATCTATATGCAGGATCACATCATACCCCTTGACCTGCAAGGCACTGGCCGTCTCCAAAGTATTCACCTGTAGCAAAGGAAATTTGTTTTCCTCCTGTAGCTTAACGATTTCTTCTAGCCCCATATCGCCAAACTCGGCCACAAAGGCAGGGCCAGCTACCCAGCCCATGATTTCATTGGCTTGTTCTATAGAAATATAGTTGTCCGAACTAGGGTTAAAGTCAAACCCTAAAAGGTCTACGCCAAAGCCAGCGCAAAATCGAGCATCACTCAAATTGGTGATACTTCCTACTTTCACAAACGTTTTTAAATTCATATCAATGTAGGCAATGGCCCGATCAAATTATTTTATGCTATTAGAAAATCTTCGTGCACAAACTTCCGTAAAATTGCACTGATAATCAACGATAACATCATGGAAGTAAAAGAAACAATAGATAGCAATTTTCAGGAAGCCATTTCCGCTGCAGATAAAGTAATCGTAAAGTACTACGCCGACTGGTGTGGGTCTTGTAGATTGTTTAATCCTAAATATAAGCGACTGGCCAACGACGAAAGGTTTGATGGTATTACCTTTTTGAATGTGAATGCAGAAGAAAATCAGGAAGCAAGAAAAGCAGCTGGCGTCACTAACTTACCCTTTTTTGCCATCTTCAAGAATGGTGAATTGGTGGAAACCGTGGCGAGTAGCAAAGAAGAAGCGATTGTTGAATTATTGAGTAAATTGAACTGATATGCAGATTCCTGTGATTAAAAAACTGGTTGAAAATCACTCCGCCGAAGAGCTAGAGCAAGCTGAGTTTTTGCTGATGGAAGAAAAAGATCTTCCATTCGAAGTAGAAGGCAAAGACGATGGAGAAGTACTGACTCATCTGATAGCAGCGGGATGGATTATCGAAAAGATGGAAAAGGACGATATTCCTTTCCCTAAAGCCCTGAGGGCGTATACAGAGAAAGTTCGTTCGTCGATCTCTGGCTAAAGGCCATCTCTAAAAACATAATAAAAAAGGCTCGTATCTACGAGCTTTTTTTGTTCTAGGTCCCTAGTGCCACGTATTCTTTTGCCCAAATTTTGCGATCATCTGCACATTGACTTATTCTTGTCTATGGTCAAGCCTAACCGTCGGTATTGAATGACGGCTTCAAGTTGCTCGGCATCTGACCAGCAGCCCCCTCTGAGAAAAAAAGAATTAAAACACAAGGAGAGCCAAGCAAAACAGTTGTTTGAGCAAATTTAGATTATCGAACTGAAGTTGCGATAACTGATCTTATATTAACCATGTCTGGCGGCCTTGCCGTAAAATACCATAAGTATTATATAATGTTATCGTGTTATGTTAAATCAGCTTTGGGTTTGGGGTAGGGGATTAATAGTGAGGGAGGGCTTTTCGTCATGAAAGTACCGTTATCTCTTACTGTTGCACTAACTGAGCACTCTTTCGGCTTTTTATTGGGGTTGGAAATGGGAGAGGGGAAAGGCGAATGTGTGCGGCTTAAATACAACTAAATATTTTAGTACTCTCTAGGAAATATAGAGTTTGTCCGTAAATTTGTCCGTGTCCGTAAAAACGTCCGCAAATAATGGCTTCAATCAATTTCTATTTAGACAAACCCGACAAGAAGGGACTATCACCAATTCATCTAAGAATCAATAGTGATGGAAACCAAGTCAAAGTATCAACAGGAGAGAAGGTAGATCCAAAAGAATTTGACAAAGCAAATCAAGTAATAACAGACAATGTAGAAAATAGTAATTCCATCAATTACTATTTGAACTTTCTAAAAGAAAGAGCGGAAGAGATATTTACAAATTCTTATAAGAAAACATACTCGAATCAGGACATTAAAGATATTTTACACAAACATATTGAAGCGTACAAAGAAGATAATACTGTCAATATGGTAAAGGAACAAGTTCCATTGTATGGACAAGCCTTTACGTTTATAGACTTTTTTGCTGGAGCAGGTGGGTTTAGCGAGGGTTTTATCCAAGCAGAACATAACAACAAGTACTTCGATTTTTTATTGGGTAGCGATATTAATGAGAATTGTGAATTAACTCATATTGTTCGATACAATCATCAATTAGGTTTAGACGCAGAGTTTATAAGGCAGGACATTACTGAACCAGATTTTGTTGATAACCTGATGGGAAAACTAAAGAATAAGAAGATTGATGTTATATGTGGTGGCCCGCCATGTCAGAGTTTTAGTCTAGCAGGGAAAAGAAAAAAATTCGACAAGAAAGATGATCTATTCTCTAACTATCTAAATATTATCAAAATACTACGTCCTAAGTATTTTGTTATGGAAAACGTAAAGGGGCTTTTGACCAAAGAAGGAGGGAAGATCAAGGAAATGATCTTACGGGAGATTAGATCTATTATCGATATTGATGAATTACCAAAACTCGTCTCATTTATTAAGAAACTCAAAAAGGAAGCTCCTTATCAAAGCTTCATTCTCGATTGTATTTCGAAGAGAATTGATTTTGAATCTAAGAGTGACAAGGAATTGGATGAAGCAAAGGAGCTATTCATCAAATCAGTTGAGGCGAAGTTTAGAAGCTTGACACCCAAAATAGTTGACTATAAAACGAGTAAGACAGATTCTAATATAAGTTCAATTCGTCATGGATTAAATCTACTCGTAAGAAGCAAAGAAATAGCAAAGCTCAAAAAAGACATTATAAGAGAAAAAGATATCAATTACCTCGACAATGATTTGTTCGTAAATCAGTTTAATGATTTTATTGAATTTCTTGATCCAGAAACGATTATAGGAAAAATAAGTGATGCATTTGATGCTCTTGCTATAAGTAATGAGTTTGAAAGTGAGTACTTAGAAATTATTGAGTCTCTCAAAATATACACTTCAAACTTTGACGAGTGTATTTCAAAAATTGAGTTGAATTGTAATTCGTCTGATCTTGAGATACTTAATAAGATAATAGAAAGCATTAGGCTTTATAAAATCAAAGATGCTTATGTTGCTAATTCGTCAAACTATGGCGTACCTCAAAATAGAGAAAGAGTACTATTCATTGGATGTAGAAAAGATCAAAAGCTCATTGAAGAAGTGCCAGCTACTGTAAACCCAGAAGAAAAGGTCACCATTTTTGAAGCTCTTCACGATTTAGATTTCATTGGAAACAATGAGGACCTTCGCCAATATGATGAAGTGGATTTAGAAAAATATTATAACGGTACATCCCAACAAATGAAGTCTTTGATAAGGTCTCGCGCAATAGATGGTAAGCCGTCTAAAAAAGGGGCATCATATGCTGATTGGAGTAAAAATGGACGTCTTACGGAAAGGTTTTCAGCTACAAAAGCATTTTATGTTAGAAGTAACGATGCATTAGAACTTGGAGAAAAGGACTTTAATGAATTGAATAACCACCGAACCAGTAAGCAAAATGAAGAAGTTGTTAAAAGGCTTCAAATAATTTTGGAAGAAGGTGGATATAAAGAGGCTCAGAAAAGGCTAGTAAAAGAAGGGCTTTCATCTCAAAAGAGAAATTACAATATGTTAAAGCCTGAAGAACAAAGTTCTACTATCATGACAATTCCTGATGACTATGTTCATTATCGCGCTCCTAGAGCATTAACAGTAAGAGAAATGGCTAGATTACAGTCGTTCGATGATTCTTTCGTATTTCAAGGTAAAAGATCAACAGGAGGAAACAATAGAAAAAATGAAGTACCACAATATACATTGGTTGGTAACGCAGTTCCACCATTGATGGCAAGAGCTATTGCCACAGAGATTCTAAAAAACATCAAATAACCCGTGAGAGAGCTTAATCTAACTGAACAAAATAACCTTAAGGTATTAACCGAAAATTCTGTTTCGTTAACTTTGATAGAACCAACCATGACTGGATTGAAAAAGTCAATCATGGATGCGACTGGATCAGTACGTAATTATCTAAAGTCAAAAGGTGTTCATGATTATGAACAACAATCCCAAGGGCCTGATCATAAGATTCTAATAGAAAGTTTACTATATCAAGATTTCTCTATATTCGAATCCAGAGCATCTCTTTATAGACCAACGACAAAAAAAGGTGACCCAAGAATATGGTTCTCAGGTTTAAAATCTGTAACTAGTGAAAATGATATTCTAGCCATAATCAGTTTCGATCAGAGACTTCATGTATTAAATATATCACAACTTACAATTGACACATTAATCTCGTCCAATCTTGCCAATCCTGTAAAGGAACTAATATCTGAGATTAATAGAACAGAGAATACCGTATCTCAAGAACTGTTAAACCTGATTGGAAAATTAGCAAAAAAAGGCCCAATACCATCTATGCTAGATGCAGATACTTCTGTTGGTCGTACACTCGAAACGGAATTAGGTATACAAATAAACTCATCACGAGAACCTGATTACAAAGGGATTGAGCTAAAAGCTTTCAGAGCTAATAAAGGCAATAGAAAAAATTTATTCGCTCAAGTCCCTGATTGGAAGTTGAGCAAATTTAAAAGCTCTGCTGATATACTAGATGCATTTGGTTATACACGAGAAGATGATTTTAAATTGTATTGTACTGTATCTGCTATTACTTCAAACTCTCAGGGTTTATCTTTAAAAGTTAATTCAGACATTAATCACTTAATAGAAACTTCAGACAACAAAAGAGTAGGGGATTTTGTCGTTTGGACATTAGAAAAGTTACATAAACGTCTTCTTGAAAAACACAAGGAAACCTTTTGGGTGGCTGCAGATTCTCTCATAATTGATGGAAAAAACCATTTTCAATATAAGGAAATTGAACACACAAAAAAGCCTATAATATCTCAGTTCGACATATTACTGGAACAAGGTGTAATAACGTTAGATCACTTAATTAAAAGAAATTCTAAAGGAAGGGTTGTAGAAAAAGGTCCTTTATTTAAGATCAAACCTAAAGGTTTGAATTTGTTATTCCCACCAAGTGAGAAGTATCAATTGATATAGATTATGTTAAATAGAAATTAAATAGCGTTGGCCAGTCAGAAAAGCGGGGTGTGCGTGAGCCCTGGGGGCGGAAGCATTTTTCTGTCTAGATTTTTGCATACTTTTCATCAATGGAAAAGTATGAGCCCAGCGGCTTGAGCGACACAGCAAATACTCTACAAACTACGAATCTGTGAGCTGTATACAGAGCTTGTATGAAACTCAATTCATCCTTGGCTTATCGTAACTCGAAAATTCAAACTGATCAAAAATTGACGATGATAACAAAGCGTTGGCAAGCATGTGTTTCAGAGTCAAATTTTAAACGCTGAGAATCGCGTATTTGAATCTAACCTGAGTAATTGCCCGAATGCTGAATACTTTAACATAAGATCATTACCGTTATCGAACTGAAGTTGCGATAACTGATCTTATATTAACCATGCCTGGCGGCCTGGCCGTAAAATACCATAAGTATTATATAATGTTATCGTGTTATGTTAAATCAGCTTTGGGTTTGGGGTAGGGGATTAATAGTGAGGGTTGGCCTTTTTTGCTTCTAGTACCGTTGCATTTCAAATCTAGTATTACCGTAACACGCTTTCAGCTTTTCTTGGGTTGGCAAAAGGGGAGTGGAAAGGTGAATGTGTGTGGCTATGAAATTAAATGCCTATGCATAACTTTAGCTAAGTTAGGAATTGTATATTTATTAAGACCACTTTCATCATCGTTCACCAAATCATTCATAAAATCCTTAACTTGTTGATTAGAAGGGTTTTCTTTTCTTACCTTTTTAAAAATCTGACAGTAGTTTGATCTTAGATTTAGATGCATTTCATGAGCGGAATCTTTCAATAGTGAAGCATTGATGATATTCCTATCATCAATTTGCTTTATACGAAATTCTGATTCCCTGTAATTTATATTGCTAAGAATCTGAGTTTTGTCAATAGAATAGACTTCACCAAAGTCGAATTGTGTTTGTGTATTTGTACAATACAGACAAACTATAAACTCATTTATCATTGAAACACAGGGTATGCTCACATCATTATGAGTATAAATCATATTTCCAGAGGATTCACCTTCGAGCATAGGCGCATAAAAAACACTCATTGGAAACGTCTCAATTTCTGATCTATACTTACTGAGGTTATTTAATAGTTCCTTTTTTTCACTCGACAAGGTTTTATTTATAAGTCTTTTTAATCGCCGAGCTAAAACTGGGTTTAGATTACAATTGTGTTTGTTTGAGTAATGTAAACGAAGAAGAATGGAGTAAAAAAGTATTCTAAACTGCAAGCCATTTTGGTAGGTGAGAATTTCACAATTTGACTTTTGGCAAAAGGTTGATTTGAAATCAACAGCACAACTCCCTTCCAAAACACCTAATTTACTTTCGCATTGCGAGCAAAGAAGATTGTCAATTACAAATAAGTTCGTGTTTTTATCTATCTCCTCATCGGTCAATTCTCTATTAAAAACCTCTTCAATTGTACTTGTAGAGACTTCACGTCCAATATATTTTTCTACATAACCCAGAGAAGAAATTTTAAAGCCAATTTCATTATCTCTTTTTCCAATCATTGTATTTAACATAAATGCGGGAACCATGTGAGAGCCCAATTGATTGGCTTCTCTTTTTTTACATAAGCAGCATGAAATCATAATTGACAAAGGAGGAAAAAAATAGATGTATAACGAATTTTAGTAAGGCTCAATTTTGATCTGGGTTCATATCTTTGACTAAATCTTCTATTATTTCATCAATGGATTCATCATCATCTTTGATTTTTTGACTTGAACAATTTTTGTAAGAAGAAAAAATAAGCCCATTTAAAGGGTGCAATGTATATTCATGATTGTAAATTCTAATAAACTGTTGGAGATATAGCATACCATAAAAGCTATCATTTTCTGTCCATTTTAAATGTCGTCCAACTAGATGACAATGAATTCGAAAAGTGCCCTTTTTAAGAAGTCCACTGGTTACTTCCCATCTCTTTAAATAGTTTTCAACATAATTCCTATACCTCAATACCAGACCCAATGATAGGTAAGCTACATCGTCTTTTTTCAACTCAAATATATGAAGATCAAAGTACTTTTTATTCTTTAACTCAGTAGAATGACTGACTAAAATATCAGCTATATGATGTTCTCCTAACTCTTTCTCTTTATAGAGTTTCAAATTGGAAATAATAGATTTATCTCCTATCGCATAAGTTATAAGCTCTTTTTCAATTAATGTTCGATTTTCTTCATCTACCAATAGTAGGGAATCTCTCAAATCTGCTTCTGAGTAAAAAAATGTATCTACGTTTGTCATGCACTCTAAATTTATTTGCCAAATGATTTTAATGTTCTTTCTAAATCCTTAAAAGCTTTATTCATCTCTCTAACACCTTTCTTAGCTGATCCTCTAGAATCCTGAAGCTGAATATCTTGAGAACAAGAATTACACCTTACTATTTGTTGTCTTGAGACCTGATCTAAACTGATTTTAATTGACCTCCGACAATTAGGACATTTCATGTCAATTTTCTGTTTTCCAATATCTATCATTTCCTATTCATTTAAATCACATTAACAGAAGCCCTAACTGTTCCTCCATAACCACCTGTATCAATTACAAGGTGCCATCTACCCGAACAGGGAGGAGAAAGATTAAATGGTGATCGTTTTGCTAAACCGCCATAATAACTATATCTGCTTCCAGACCTGTACTTTTGAAAGTTAGAAGTGTCTAGAAGAACCACATTTGCTTGTTTGTCTAATGTTACTTGCACACAATCATTTTGTGTCAAATCAAATTCGTAGTGTAAAAATTTCATTTTTGAAATGCTTTTGAAATTGCTGAAATAACCAATACAAAACTTGCTATGGTCGCTAGGCCATTCACCAGCTCTGCATTTTCATCGTAAACTTTTGCGCACCAATCCTTAAAACAGATTTGCGCTTCACTTCTTTTGTTTCTCATAATCGTAAAATTTAATTGTTACTTTTCTTTTCTAACTCCTTTGAATTTTCCTCCTGTCGTCTTTACATCCATGAACTGACCATTCTCGGTATTTCGTTTGACATAGAGACCAGTTTTAGGGTTCTCAAATTGTGTTCTATTTTTAACAGCACCCTTTCTGCTGTTATCTTTTGGAGGATTTGTTGCCATAATTTTTAATCTTTAATAATTGAATATAGAAGCGAATCGCACTTGCGTTTTACGCCATATTTTAAATAACTTGTTTGTCTATATGAACTCATGCTACTGTCGAATAAAAAGTTGCCATTGATGTGGCATTTTTTTTAAAGTTGTTAGCATATATGAATAATAACTTACTTGTCTATTCTTGAAATGAGAGATAATGGAGATGATCATTGGGAACCCATTCTGCGTGTGTTAGTAGCTTATGCCTACGCATTACTCGATGACGACATGCCGAAACTAGAAAGGGCAGAATTAGCTAAAGACTTTGCCGTTGAAACTATTACCAAGCACCTAGAGAATGAAGGGAAATTTGATCCCAATCGAAATTCGAATTTGACTTGGTACTTGAAATACAGTATTCTTCGTCAACTAATATCTAATTTTCAAAAGTCTTCTTATAAAAGGAAACAAGTTAATCTGCATGGTCAAGATAATGAGGATGCGATTTTAGAATCATTATATATTGAGGAATTTGATTTAGACGGTAAAATTGATGCAGATAAAATTTTATTACAAATCGAAAGAACGATTGAAGATGATGTAGAATTGTTGCCAATATTTAGAGCCAGGTACTATCAGGATTCAAAAAGAAGTGAAATTTGCGGTGATCTCAATATTAGTCCTGATGAGTACAATAATCGAATGAAAAGGCTGAAGAGGCTTTCTAAGCCAATATTTGCGTCATTTATATCCAATAAAAAGGTATCATGAAAAGCAACGATAGAAATAAGGAGTACAAAAAAATGATCCATGATGTTGCTGAAGCAGTTAGTAGTAACGTTAAATCTGCTAATGAATACATGGAAGAAGAAGGTATTGATTTTGACAGTTTGATTTCATCAGGAATGAAATCCATTCAAAGAATTCAAAAAACTAAAACAAACTCAATAGAACTAAATAAACAACAATTATATTTTCGCAGAGTAGTGCTAGCTGGTGAAATAGCAAGGAAACTATATGCAGAATTCACATTTGGTCATGTGAAATTTCAAAAACTGATGTTCTTATGTGAGAAAATATGTGAGTATAATCTTCAAGATCGATACTTAAAACAAGCAGCAGGACCAATGGATCATAAGTTCATGCATTCAATTGATAAGGAATTTAAAAAGCAGAATTGGTTTGATGTAACAAGAGAAGGGAAATATAAAAAATTCACTTATCATCCATTATCAGGTCTTTCAAAACAGGAAGAGTACTATTCTCGATACTATTCAATGTATGATGATAAAATTCAGTGGTTACTACAAATCTTTAAATCTACGAAAACTGATAAAGTTGAGTTAGTAGCTACACTATTTGCTTGTTGGGAAGAGGCATTGCAAAATAATGAACTTGTAAGTGATAGGTTATTGATTGCAAAGGTGTATAAGTGGTCGAAAGAAAAAATAAAATTTAAAGAAGCAGAGATCATAAAATCTATACGATGGATGGAAGAAAATGATCTCTTTCCTCATTAATCTTAAAACGTCCTTGTGAACAATTGGTCTCAACTCCGTCCATTATCCAAGCTAGATCAACTAGCCGAGACCATTATGAAATCAGCTTTTTTGTTGTCTGAAAATCACAACGTTATTCAAAGCTATTTAAACCACAAAGGAGCTAATTTCAAGATACATAATAGAGTAGGGGAGTCAGAGTATGATATTCTATGTCGCCAGATCAATATTGAGAAAACTAACTATGCTTTTGTGCCAAAATCTGATCTTGAAAGAGGTTTGAGAGATGATCTTTGGGTCGGACTTGTACTATTTATCGATGGGGAAAAGCCAAGTAAGTATCTGTTTTCTAGTACAGTTTGGAATGAACCAAATCAATTATTTACTGATACATCAGTGAAGAATCCAGAATACGGGATTAATCTGAATAAGTATACAATGAAGGAATTTGTAGAGAAATATGCCTTTGAGAAAATGATATTGGAACTATGATCAAATCTAGCCCTAAGTCTCATACTAGTACATTCGAAGAACTTGCAGTAATCTTTGATTCTTGGTTAAATGACTGGAGGCCGATTGATAACAGCCTAAAAATTGAGGAGTACTTCGGTAAGGGTTATGGTGTTAAAAGAAGCCTTCAAAAGCTTCACAAGTTTGAAAAAGTTAAATTAAAAAACGATTTTAAAGGGATCTATCTATTCCTAAAAAATGGTAAACCATTCTACACAGGAATATCGAAGCATGTAATTGAGAGAATAAATCAACATGTGAAAGGAACTAACCACTTTTCATCTTCACTGAGCTACAGGATTGGAGCTGATGAATATTTGAATCGAAATGGAGAATCTCATACAGGAGGTCGTGAGGGATTAGACTTTGAAAAATACGCAGAGCCTGCAAAGAGTGAATTGATTAAATGTGAAGTGTCTTTGTTTCGAGTGGAAAAAGATCTTGATTTATACTTATTTGAGGTTTACATAGCTATGAAGCTCAAGACCCTTTATTATAATGAGTTTAGGACTCATTAATATTATGTTAAATAGATGTATAGGTGAAATAGTAATAATAGGTACATCTCATAGTGAAGGAGGTGCTAATAATTCAGATGAGCTAACCAAACTCATAAATGAAATATCACCCGAAGTAATATTCTGTGAAGCTGCCCCCAATCTTTTTCCAAAAATGATGGAGGCAACTAGGTTTATCATACTTAAATAGCCAAGACTGTGACCAAATCAACAGAGACAAATACACAATGGAAATGTCTTTTATCAATCGTGCAAACAATAAAGAGTTAACTCATTTTTATCAAGATTGGTTGACATGGAATGATGATCGTGAGAATCATTGGATTCAGAGAATATATGAACAGGCTGAATTCAAGCCATTCACTAAAGCAGTCTTTCTTGTAGGGATAGCTCATCGCACACGATTGATGGATAAGCTTAATAATAAGGCAACAGGTAGTAACAACGTTTTAGACTGGAACTATTACTACAACAATTCCTAATCTCTGAGAATCTCATATTTGAAATTTAATTAATCATATATTCGAATAGTGAAAAATTGCGTGCTAGGATTTTATTTGAACTAACAAAAGCAGACACAGTGTCCAGCACACAAACTGTATTGTGTTATATAATTTATATTATGTTAAATAAAGAATTGAGAAATACTGCCCTATGATTCATTACGGATACTTTGTGAAAAACTTTATAACTCTGAACAGCACTATTGGTTATAACAAAACCCGGGGTCCATCTTTTAGCAAGTCTTGAAATGCTGGCGGTCCAACCAGTTCGTCTTTGAGTTTATTAAACTCATCTATGGTTTCGTTTGATAATAAGTTGACAACCGCATCGAGTGCTTCACTGCTGATCATATAAGGATAATCTCCCATCACCAGCTGATCGCCCAGACACTGTGCATAGATCTGACATTCGCCAATGGCTGTGACGTGCTTATCCGTTACCAAACAATGACCCATCCACAAATCCAAATCATCATATAACTCGTGCGCCACTAAATATTGTCGGCGACTGACGTCTACATGCTCCATAAAGAACTGATTGATATTGGCTAGAGAAGATTTTGAAATTTTATTCTTATGTGTGTCCATGCATTTGAAACACATCGCATACTCAAATATGGTAGCATACGCTTGGTATCCCAGATGTGGTTTGATCGCCTTTTCTATAAAATACGGTGATTGGTTCTCTAGCAAATCTTGCTCGCACGATATGCAGTGCCTCATCATTGCTCCTGTCAGGTCATCAAAAAATACTTTCGGAATCGGTCGATGGTTTGTTGGCTGATCTGGAGAGTCATTATTCGTGTTTCTGATAGTCATGATGAACTGCTTATTAGAGTATTACCTGTTGCCCCAAACTTAGCAATTCCTTGTGTAATACTTCATTCGTGGCATATATCACGCCGTGTGTATTCATGTATGGAGAATCCTTGCGATTTAGCGCAAGTAGTTGTCCGTGTATGTCTGTGGCCTGTGCGCCGAGTTCGTGGTAGATCAGGCTAGTGGCTGCGTAGTCCCAAATACAGCCACCACCGCGATTGGGTTTGGGTAGTTTGAAATAGCACCCACTGCCTAGTGTCAACAAGCCCAAGGCATTCATCACGGCGCCATATCCCGTGTGTATTTGATAATCAGCAAAACCCAAACGTGTACACAGCGTCTGTAGCGCTTCACGTGTCGACTCATAAGATATGGAGGTTGTAAAACTCCGATCAAAATGGACATGTAGGCGATCAGTTGCCACGGGCAAAGTTAGCGGCTGGTCACCCTTGAGGCTGCCCTTTCCTTTGATCGCCTGATAGATCTGCTGGTGATATGGATCAGCTACCACTCCCAATACAGACTCGCCAGATCTTGCCACTAGCGCAATCGACACGGCATAGCCTGGTTCGCCTAGCGTAAACGGCAGCGTACCGTCTAGCGGATCTATACACCAGAAATAATCTTTGATCAGCCGCGAACCATCGTCGGCAGACTCCTCCGACAGCCAGCCTAAATCGTATGTGGCTAAGGTAGCTTTCAGCTGCGCCCAGATAATCCGCTGACTGCCCAAGTCAATCTCTGTGACTACCTGAGTTGCCAGGCTGTCTACACCAGCTTTGTATGAAATCTCATGTGAGAGTTGGACTTGCTCACGGATATAGGCTGAAGCATCCTGAGCGGCAGTTTTGGCAAGTGCAGCCAATGTGTATAGATCGCCTGTGGTCAGTTTCATGATAGGGCGCTAAGTACACGGTTTTTTATGGCTTCACTATAGTCGTGCATTTTCCAATGTCCAGGACTCCACCCATCCAAAAACCGGTAGAAATCCGCCCAGGCATAATCGTAAAGTTGGCTCCACTCCTGTTGAATTTCTTCAACATCCACTCTGGGATGATCCTGCTTCAAGCTCAACTTCAATTGCTCAAAATAATAAGATAAAAGCTCTGATTCATAGGTAGTTAAATCATCTTCATGTAAGCAACTGCTTAAGAAATAGGCCACGTCTTTCATGCCGCATCCATGGCCAATATATTGAAAATCTACGGCGGCTACTTGTGTGCCATCCTGACTGAAACAGAAGTTGGCCAGTTTGGCATCGCCATGTACCAGCGTCTGAAATTTGGCGGTATTTAGTACTTGGTCTATGGCCTGTGCGGCAGTCTGTAGCTCCTTGTCTTGCATGGCCACCAGCTCATCGGGTCTGGTATCCAAGTGCCAATATGTACCTATCCGCCACAGTTTATCACTCGTCACACCTAGGTATTTCGCATGAAAATGCGCCAACCAGTGCAAGCAAGCTCTCATTTCTGTAAGGGTTGCTTCCGTTTTCCGTAAAGGAAATCCCGAGGCGTTGAGATCTTCCATGATCATGAGCATTTCCTCGGCCTCATGGCTTAGGTGGTGTATCCTAGGCACTCGACATTCAGACGTACACTGCTGAGCCAGATCGGCATACCAGTCCATTTCTACCTGATAAGATTTGAGTTTTCTCTGATGAGAAATATCAGTATTCCATCCTCTGGGGTGATTGACTGCCTTCGGCAATTGCACGTGCTTCACTACTATGGATGCTGTATTTCCTCCTTCGAGATGACATCGCATGATTTGGCCATAGCCACTCCAAAGCGCTTGGATGGTTTCGATGCGCACCAGCTGTTTGGCGTCAGTGGCTTTTAGTATCGTCTGAGACAGAGATTCGGTCATTCTATCGATTGGCATGTATCCGATGAGTCGTCAATTCAAATTGAACTTTTGAGGGAATTTGGGTTTGATAGGCTTCGAAGTGATTACCAATACTTGGGCAAACACTCCAATTACGATCAAGATAATGATTTCGAAACGCGAAAAGGAATTGCTTAGCGCAATCACGTCGTTGGACTCAGCGATGAGATTTTGCCCCTCTTCAATCTGGATATCGGATAGCCCTTTCAGTAAGGCTACGAGTTCCTGATGTTTTGTTTCTATTGCTTTTAGTCGAGTAGCTGTTTGTGCTTCTTGATAATAAGCCGCTTCCATGTTCTCCAACTCAGTTAATTCTTTTTTGAAATCTTCAAATAGCCGAGTTTCTTTTTCGGTGTATTTAGTGGTTTGGTAGTGTGCCAGTAGCGAATCTATGGCTTGGTTCGTAGTTTGCCAATTTTCAGAAGCAGCGGAAATGTGGGTGCTGTCATATAAATAGAATCGTTTCTCATTGATCAAACTGGAGAGCTTAAAAATGTAGTTTTCAACCATCAGCCGATCTTTGTACACAGAGGCAAATGATTCTTGAAGTCTTGAAAAGTGATTTCTATCGATCAAATTGGTAAACAATACCAATAAAAAGACGATGGCTAAAGCCAAACCAGCCTTGAGTTTCTGTTGAATAGAATGTGTCCAATTCATGCGTTTTGTTGTTTTCGGAATCCAGCTTGCCAACCGTCCATGCATTGGTTCCCTTATATTGCAAAATAGACAATGAAGCGATCAATTACCTAAAACTCAGGATACGAACACAAACTTTTGGCGCTAATGGATACAGAGCCGCACGCATAAAAAGGCCTAATGCTGTCGTCTGACCACCGAAGGCTCGTCGGGGTTGATTTCGCAGGCTTGTATTTTTCGGAATCTATTTTCGATGTCTGCTGTGGCAAGTACAGAGGCATACCGGTCTTTTAGACTATTAATACTACCCTGATGCAGTTCGGGCGTCACGGTGGTGCAAGCGTCTTCTACTAGTGTAACCAAATAGCCCAAATCACAAGCATCTCTGATGGTGGTTTCCACACATTCGTTGGTATATACACCCGCCACGATCAGCTCATTCACTTTCAGGTTTTGCAACACGTAGTTTAGGTTGGTAGATGAAAATACACCACTAGCGGTTTTGTTGATCACAATCTCGTCGCCTTCGGGTGCCACTTCGGGCAAAAACTCCGCTTCCTTAGAACCTGGTGCAGCCAGCAGATTGAGTCGTTTGTGCCCATTGCCACGGTCTCTTCCATCCTGTGTCAGCGACTGGATTCTGGTATGAATCACCTCCATTTTCTTGTTGCGAAAAGTCTTGAGTAATTTTTGCACATTGGGGATCACACGTTCTTGAAGCGAATCAAAATAAAAATCCTGCTGTGCTTTGGGTATGCCCGAGGTTGTCACGTCTTTGAATACCCCATAGCCTCTCGCCGCATCCAAGTACTGAATGTCGATCACCAATAGCGCCACTTCATGATGTTCGAGGTGCTCAATACGCTCTTCGGTCTGGTCATCTACGATGTCGTGGTAAAACTCCTTGAGCGGATCCAACGAATCTGCGGGTATCAATGGTCTTTCTATATCAATCATTTTGACTTAATTCTATGAGTGTATTTAACATAAGATTAGCTCCTTGTTCGATGTGGTGCCAGTCTGTCCACTCGTGTGGTGAATGACTGATGCCGTTTTTGCTTGGTACAAATATCATCCCTATGGGGGCTATTTTAGCCATCATTTGGGCATCGTGTGCCGCGCCACTGGGCATTATCTTGTAGCGTTGATTCAGTTTTTTAGCTTGTTTTTCAATGCTTTTCTGGATGTGATCGTCACAGGCTACAGGCTCGATTACGCTCACTTCGGTGAAATCAAATTGCAGCCCTCTCCTTCTGGCTATGGCCGAAAGTGTTTTGCGGCAAGCCGTTTTCAATTCTTTCAAAACCTCTGGGTTCACATCACGGGCATCGATGCTAAATTCTACCTTGCCGGGTACAGTATTAGCCGATCCTGGATAGAGCGTAGCATTTCCTACTGTCAATCGAGAGGCTTCACTCCCATTTTCGTCTATGATTCGAGGAATCTCATGGGCAAAATCTGCCAACCCCATAAAGGCATCTTTGCGCAAATCCATTGGCGTAGTACCTGCATGATTGGCAGCTCCAGTGAGCTGCACTTGCCATTTGAACAATCCTGTAATGTCCGATACGATCCCTACCGAAAGATCTTCTACGTCCAACACAGGCCCTTGTTCGATATGAAGTTCTAGATAGCACTTCACCGTTTCGTTGGGTCTGGATGCGTCCAGTGCCTGATACGGATCGTGTCCCAAGTCTTTCAGTACGTCAACCAAGGCCTGTCCATCTAGGTCAATAGACTCTTCTAGTATGCCAGGGTTGAGCTGACCAGAAACTGCTCTGGAACCAAACATGCCACCAAACCGACCTTCTTCGTCGCTAAAGGCCAGCAGCTCCAGAGGAAACTTCGTGGTAAGCTTTTCTTCTTTGATTCTCGTCAGGCATTCCAATCCCACCAGTACTCCCAAAGCGCCATCGAGTGCACCTGCATTGGGCACGGTATCTATATGCGAACCGATGAGAATGGCGGGCTGCTTTTCGTTTTTGTCATCAGCTATACGACCAATAATATTCAACGCGCCATCCCAATGACAATCGATATTGCCCTGACATAATTGATTTTCTAACCAGGCTCGGGCTTCATACTCCTTTGGGGTGAAAGCCATGCGATAAATGCCTCCATCCTCTTGCTTGCCAATTTGAGCCAGCTCATTGATGTTTGCTTTTAATCTTTCGAAATTAATGGTCATATCCATGAATATATGGGGCGCTACTGGTACTTACAACAAGGCCGGTTCGTGGTTTTGAGTGATGAACTGGCCATGTAATACATGTAGTCCTAGCAGGTGATTGATCAAGGCATCTTTTCGCACGAGCGATACAGGATCTTTGTCGTTTCTATAGTCTTTCATAAACTGATCGAGACGTTTGATATCAAATAAGCCTGCCGCTCTGACCACATCTTCATTCATGTATTGATCTACAAGTGATTGTAGTGCTCTTTTTTTCTTCTCTTCGGTATGTGCAGGTGGCGACATAAAAGCGAATTTTTCACGCTCGTATAGCACCTGAGGCAGTATTTCTTTCATTGCTTCACGCAATACCCATTTTTCTGTATTGCCTTTGATGCGCAAATGTGGCGGGATATCTCTGGCCATTTCAGCCACATGATGATCCAAAAAGGCGGGTCTCGATTCCATTGAATTGGCCATATCTACACGGTCGCCACCCCAGTTGAGTATTTGACATTCGAGCATGGTTTTGCTCCAAGTGTATTGCGCCTTGTCTAGTGCATGACGGCCTTTGAGCTGACTGGCATCAAAGCTCTGAGCAATAGTTGCAATGGGGTCATAGCCTTTGATATCGTCCAAAATATCATTGTGCAAGAGCGGTCTGGCAATGTCTAGCGTATGCATCCATGGCTGTATCCACGACGGGGTGAAACCACAGATTTCATCCATCACAGGATGACTTAAATGCTCCTCGGACAAGATGGCTCCTTTAAACAGGCTGTTGGTTTTGTCCATTAGTTGGCGGTAGCTTTCTAGTTCTTCTTGGCTCGTGCCATTGGAGCTGTTGAGAGACTGATAGCCATACTTGAGCATGTCCCGTTTCAAAGCTGGGTAGCCACCAAAGAGTTCGTCGGAGCCTTCTCCAGTCACCACCACACGGTAGCCACATTCGTTGACTCGCTTGCTCATACGGTACTTGGCCACACCCAGTGTATTGTAAAAGGTGCGCTCGGCATGCCATAAGGTTTTGATGTAATTGTCGCCATATAACTCACTGGCAGACAGGTTGATTTGCTCCTGATCTGCCTGTACTCGATCAGCCATTTCTTTGGCGATCGGTGCTTCATCGTAGGCTTTGTTGTCGAAGCTGATCGTGAATGCTTTGACTGGCGACTGCTGCATAGAAGACGCCAAGCCCAACATAGAGCAACTATCTATTCCTCCAGACAAATAACACCCTACAGGCACATCTGCTTCCAAACGCAAGGCCACAGCTTCCAACAACTCCTCTTGTACTCGTTTGATATGGTAATCTGCTGATTGACCAAGATCTCGTTCGTTTTCCATAGGAAAATCCATATCCCAGTACTTTTGGTCTTGGATGTCGAGGCTGTCTCCATTGCGCTGAATAATAAGCATATGGCCTGGTCTGAGGGCGTGTATGTCTTTGTAGGCGGTAGTGCCTGGCACCATGGTATGCATCAGTTGGTGGAGCACGGCTTGGTTGTCAAACCCTCTAGGCACTTCTGGATGGGCAAATAATGCTTTGATTTCTGATCCCCAGAATACATTGCCATCATTGACATGATAAAACAAGGGTTTTACGCCAAAGCGGTCTCTAACCAATATCAATCGGTCTCTCTCTTCATCATACAAAGCAATAGCGAATTCGCCTCTGAGATGATCTACAAAGCTTAGTCCGTGTTTTTTGTAAAGCGGAAGCGCAATTTCGCTATCACTCTTAGAGCCAAATTCGAAACCTTCCAACCTGAGATTGGTACGAATGCGCTTATAGTCGTAAAACTCACCATTCACGGTCAGGACGTTCTTTTTGTCCTGGCTATAAAGTGGCTGTGAGCCTGTATCCAAGTCAATGATCGACAACCGGGCATGCCCCATGGCCAATCCTTTTTCATCGTTTTGGTGAAAACCATAGCCATCTGGCCCCCGATGATGGAGCGTACTGGCCATATTTTTCAAATTTATTTCCGCTGCAGACTCTAATCGTCCTGCTTTCCAGTATCCAGTTATTCCGCACATGACCTATTCTATTTCTTCTTTTGGTATTTTATCAAATCTATTGAGAATGGAGATAAACAGCGCCTGCCTCACAAAAACAGCTCCGTGCGCTTGGGTAAAATATAAATTGTGATGGGTGCCGTCGAGCATAGGATCTAGCTCATCGAGCCGAGCCAAGGGATGAAGCACTACCGCATCTTCTTTTAGTTTGGTGTTTTCATCTAGTTTGAACCTAGAATCCAGCGACTTATAACTATCACCCAAAAAGGCAATGGAATTCATATAAATGATATCCAAATCACTAACGACATCATTGATGTCATTGGATATAAATACTTCTATACCAGATTCTTTTACTTTTTGAGTCAACTCCTCTCCCAATGGGTCGGCCATTTCGGAGATAAGAGAAATCTTCTTGATGTTGTCTTTAAACAAAAGTGACATGCGCAAAAAGCTATTGACTGCCCGCATGCTACCTGGTGTCCCTAATATGCCTAGATGAATTCGGTTTTCTGGTTTAAGCTGGCCTTTGAGTTTAGGTTTCCATTTGAGGATGGCAAACCAATCGGCTAGCGATTGCGTAGGGTGCTCGCCTGTGCCATTGCCAGCATTGATGAGGGGAATGCGTAAGTTGCGCATGATTTCATCTACGGCATCAGTATCTGTGTGCCGCATCACCACGCAGTCAGCATAAGCATTAAACATCTCTCCAATATCGGGCAGCGATTCTCCTTTGGCTTGCCCTGTGGACTTGCCTTCAGGTATGCTGATGATCTTGCCATCGAGCCGAAGTACTGCACTTTCAAACGACAATCGCGTCCGTGTACTAGCTTCAAAAAAAGCTGTGATGATGATCTTGCCATCTAGGGGATGTGACTGCGCAATTTCTTTGCTTTCGAGCAGTGCCGCGAATTTACATACCTCAAGTACGAGTTCTTTGTCAAACTGATCTACTGAGAGTACGCTCTGCCCAGTTAGCTTTTTAAGTACCTCTAGATTGATGGGATCTTTATCCAAAAGCCCTTGAGGATCAAGGTTTAGCCCTTCGGTTTCTAGCGGATCTTGATCCAGGATGCTTTGATCTGGATTGAATTTGTCGCTTACCATAGTTTTTTCGATTTGATATCCTTTACAAAAAGCCATACCAATGCGATAACCGTAGCGGCGATTCCTGCAAGGGCCAGCACGATCAGTACACTCAAAAAGGTTTGTGAGAAAAACATATCTATCAGTTTGGGTTTAGGGTTTAGTTTTTTCGTCGAGTAAATGCCATTCGAAATCTGACGGGTACAAATACGTCAGAGCCAAAACAGTAAGCATAGATACGGCTGCTCCGATTAAGGACGCCGTGTACCAGCCCAATTGGAAATAGGCAATCAGGCCAATACTACTACCGAGTAGCATGCCCCAGATGGCTCCTTTGGCATTGGCTTTTTTCCAGAATAGCCCTGTGACGATCGGCCAAATGGTACTGCCCACCATAGGTCCTGCAAAAAATAGAACGGTGGCCAGTGTGCCAATGCGTGGCATACAAAATGCCCAAGCCAGAAGCCCTAATCCGATTATGATACCCGCCGAGACTTTTCTTAATTGTTTTTGATCTGCCAAGGGGTTTATCATTTTACGATAAATATCCTCGGTAATCAGGTCGGATGTGGCTGCCAACAAACTATCGATACTAGAGGCCAGCGAACAAAAGAAAACAGCAAAGACGATGATGGCTCCTGTCTGTCCGAGTACACTGGCTGAGACCAGTGGACCTACCATGTCTGGACTGGTGATATTGATGCCCAACGAGCCGCTAGTAAGCGCAATAAATCCTGCTGCAATAGGAACTGGAAACCAGAACAAGCCCGATAGCAGATAGGCTTTTTTGCCAATATCTTTTCTCATGGCAAAGGCCCTACTCCACCATACATTGCTATGAAAAACTTCGCCTAGCCCAAAAAGCATATTGTTGAATATAGACATGATCGCTGCTGGCATGAGGGCGTTGAGTAGCATGGGTTTTTCCGTTGAAACATTAATATATAAGTCGCTAAAGTCGATCTGCGTCAGCACCCCTATACCCACGATCACAATGCCGATAAGAATGATCAATGATTGGATAAAGTCGGTGCCGATGACGGCATACATACCACCAAACAAGGTATATACCACGCAGACCAATAAGATAACGGTCATTCCCAATTCATACGGGATACCTGCAATAGCATTCATCAAGATACCTCCTGCCATTCCCATACTCACGAGCCATGTAAAGCCATAAAAAATACTGATAATCAGGAATAGCACCCAAGTAGGTTTGCCATATCGCAAGCGAATAAAATCACCGCTAGTATAGCCAGAGGGCATCAAAGCTCTAATTCGTTTAGCCAATGGTGCAAATAGAAATAATCCAAATGAAGCGGTAGAATAAGCAATCATCCCCCATATGCCGAGCTGCAAAGCAAATTGCGGAGCCAACATGGTGGTATTGGATGTGACCCAAGTGGCCATGGCTGTAGCTGCCCCAAAGGCCAAGCCTACATTTCGGCCTGCTACCATAAACCCATCCATGTTTTTGGCTTTTCTGCCCCAGTAGATACCTAAGACGATCCAGAGGACACCAAGCGTACCTAGCAGTATCCAACCAGTCTGTGGTGATATAATGAAAGATTGATGATTCATGACTGGGAGGTGGTGTATACACCTTTGATGACTACAAAAACGGTAAAGGCAAACACCACAAAGCCTAACCCAAATAAGGTCAGCGCCAAGGGCATGGATTGATGCTCTACTTTGAGCGTGAGTGTATCCGACCAATGGCCTTCATCATCTCCTACTCTATAATAATAGGTGCCATTGTCTAATCCAGACACAAAACTGGCGTGGTCGGGCCCTTGATATATCGTGTGGCTGTTTGTAAAATCAGGCTGCATGGATCTTTGCAGGATATATTGACTTCCTTCTACTGCGGTCCAGTCCAATTGGATATAGCCACTATTGGATTCCAATTGCAGGTCTTGATTCGTAAACTGTATGGCTGAAGGCTGAGCCAACTGTAAAAAGGAAAATAACAAGAATGTAGTCATGGAGGTGTACGTTACTTTTCTTCTTTGTCGCTTGGACTATTGGGTGTCAAGATTGCCTCTTGGTCTTCTGGAGGCTCTTCTAGGATGTTGCCAAATTCATCTACGTAGGCAATCATGTCTTGAAGATCCCCACTGGTCTCTTCATTTTTTTTGTCTTCTTTTCTGAGTTGCTTTTCTAGCTTTTTCTTTCTCTTGATCTCAGCTTTTTGTCTTTTGATAAATGCGTTGAAATTTTTTCTCCCCATATAAACAACTTCCTTTCTCTTTTAATGTGAATCGTAATAGTAAATATGTTCTATACGACATAAAATTGAATTCAAGACAAAGGTAACAAAAAGGTTCTATAGAACATATTAATATATAGCTCAATCCTAGAAACAGTGTTTATAGCAAATTAATCGATAGGATCTTCTGGCGTGAGTAATGGAGAAGCATCTAGTTGATGAATCTGCATCGCTGAAGTAATAATTTCTAGCGAATTTCTAACCATCCCTCGTTCGTCATTAGACAGCAGGTCTAGTTTTTTGGCTAATCGTTCATGTAGAACATTTGGGGTTTCTTCGAGTAGTTTGATACCTGAAGCAGTGAGTGTAATGTAGGTCATCCGCTTGTCTCCTTGCTTAGGCATGCGGATCACATAGCCTCTTTTCTCTAGTCTATTTATTATACCAGTAACTGTACTAGAGTTAAGGCTTAGAAGATTCATAAGCTCTCGATGGTTAGACTGGTAGTTAGGGCTTTTTTCTAAATGTCCCAAGCAGAGTAATTGCGTAATACTCAGTCCGAAATCCTTTTGAATACTTTTGGATTCTAAATTTAACGAACGAACAATTTTGCGTATGCTTACTAATATCTCTAAAGAGTCCATGTATTGATTTTTTCAAGCCAACAAACTTAATCAACACCTTCCATTTGAAGAAATTCCTTTATTAATCAATGAAATATGAGTTGTTTATCTATCCTATCATTGATATTAGTTATCTAATGGATTAGATATCCAACTTATCCATCCAGTCGTCATTCAGATTCTCCACATTTTCTCTCAATTTTTGCGCCCAAGTCACGGCTAGATCTTTGAGTTCTTCATGAGTAAACCGCTGTTCTACCATTTTGTAAGAGCCTTCTTTGTAGATCACCACATCAATCGGGTACTCTACGTCATTGGCACTGACGCGGGTAGAATCAAAAGATAGAAAACCCGTTTTAAGAGCAAATTTCAGATCAGATTGATAGGTAATTGCACGATTGAGAATGGGCTGCCCATACCCCGTATTACCAATGATAGTAAAGGGGGTGGCCTCACCTATCTCGATCCAATTGCCCTCTGGGTACAACAAGAATAATTTGTGTGTGCTATCCCCTTCGAGCTGTCCTCCCACTATGCTGTGTAAGTTGAAAAACAGTCCAGATTGTGCCAGTGCACTTTTGTCTTCGTCCGCTACACGACGGAGTTGCGCCCCAAATGCATTTACTGCTTTGTACATTTTATCATACTGAAAAGTCTCTTGGCTGATGGCTTCCTCAAAATATGTGACGGCCTTATCACGTACCGACCTAAGGCCTGAGGTCATGATAAATAGACTATTTTTGCCTATTTGGTGTGTGGTTATTTTTCTGGAGGTGGTCGTACGAGTACCAGACGTGATACAAGTATCGGCTAAGGCTACTAAGCCACTTTTAACCTTAATCCCTAAACAATATGTCATAAATTCAATTTTTCAAACGCAAGTTTATCGACTATGCTCGCGATTTTTACTTTTTGTAGTCAAAAAATTCTTTGTGAATGAGATCATTGAAAATGAAAACCTGAGACATAATGTACTCCAAATATTTCTCTACTCCATTTTCAATTTCACAATAGTCCGAATAACGCATTTGTGACGCTATTTTAGCACTCTTGAATTGCAAAGAGTCCTTAGCCAAATGGTTGAAATCCTGCGTATCATTAATTTTACATAGCAGCTCATTGATCTTGCTAAAGCCGTGGGCTATGGATCTAGGAAATTCCAGATTGAATATGAGAAACTGACAGCTGTTGCTTTGTTGCACACTAGTCTTGAATAATTTTCTGGTCATGTCTGTCGCTTCCATGGCATTGAGCATCATGAGCCATTGATGATTTTCGACAGTTAGATTTTCATGCTCTCCACGAAGTGCTCGTATGTCAATAAATGTATTCATCAAGCCTCTAGTAGTCTGATAAATGCGCTCTAAATAAATACCCATTTTAACAAAAGCCCAGACATTATCATGCAGTAAAGTGCTATCTAATTTGGCATGAAATGAGTCCGAATTTTCTTGAACCCCATGTGTGAATTCATACAGCCCTCTGGACTTGAGATAATCCGAATTGAAATTATTAGCAAAATGAAAATTTTTATTGACACTCTCCCAGAGTTCGTTAGAGATTAAATTGCGAACGCCTTTTGTATTTTCTCTTACTTCTTTTAGATAGTACAAAATAGAAGTGGTCGACTGCGGGTTGATCGCTACATTCCATATAATATCGGTTTCTTTTAACCCTTCTTCTTGGGGTGGTATTCCCGTTGCCATGTAGGATATAGATCGCATGGTGAGATCTCTATACTCTATCATATTCGAATCCATCGTGGAAAAATATTTGACCTGTAAATAACGGGCCAAAAATTCTGCTCTTTCCTGATACCTACCTAGCCAATAAAATGAACTAGCATGCCGTGCTAATATGGTTTTTATTCTATAACCCATGTGTCTTTCGATCCTCCTCCTTGTGATGAATTAACAATTAAACTTCCTTTTTTTAAAGCTACTCTAGATAGTCCTCCCTTCAATACATACTCATAGTCATCTCCTATCAGTGTGTAAGTTCTCAGGTCAATATGTCTGGGTCCAAATGCTTTATCGCTTTCTATGTAAGTGGCGTGCATCGATAGGTTCATGATCGGTTGGGCAATGAATTGTCTTGGTGCATTTTTTATTTTATTTGCCAAATCTGCTAGTTCGGCCTGGCTCATGGTATTGCCAACACAAATGCCGTACCCACCACTTTGATCGACTGGCTTTATCACCAGCTTGTCTAAATTTTCTAATACATATTTTAGATCTGTTGGATTTTCACAGATGTAAGTATGCACATTGTTCAATATGGGTGCTTCTCCCAAATAGTATTTGATAATATCAGGTACATAATGATAAATAGCTTTGTCATCTGCCACACCTGTTCCGGGAGCATTTACAATAGAAACATTGCCAGCGATATATGCACGCATAATGCCTTTTACTCCGAGTACACTTTCTTTGTTGAAGACTTCAGGATCCAAATATTCATCATCGATACGACGGTATACTACATCTACCTTCACTGGCCCTTTGGTGGTTTTCATAAAAACATAATTGTCTTCTACAAATAAGTCTCTACCCTCTACTAATTCTATTCCCATTTGCTGCGCCAAAAACATGTGTTCATAGAAAGCAGAATTATACATGCCAGGAGTCAAAACCACACAGATGGTATCTTCAAAATCCTGGGGGGCAACGGATTTTAGCATGTCCAGAAGAGCAATAGGATAATCCCAAACAGGTACAATAGGATATCGCTGAAAAATATCACTCATCGTTTTCTTCAACGCATCTCGATTGCCCAAAACATAACTCACACCAGAAGGAGAACGCAGATTGTCTTCAAGGACATAGTTGTTGCCATCGTTATGTTTGATTAGATCTGTGCCATTAATATGGCAATAAGCTCCCCCTTTTGGGACAAACCCAAGCATTTCTTTGCAATAATGCGGCGAGCTTAGAATCATTTCTTTCGGAATGATTTTATCCTTCAGAATCTTTTGCTCTGTATAAATATCCTTCAAGAATAAATTTAAAGCTTTTGAACGCTGAATAGCACCTTGCTCGATGGAAGACCATTCGCCTTTTTTAATAATCCTTGGAAAAGGATCGAATGGAAAGATATGTTCTTTCGTATTTTTTTCAGAATAAACTTGATAGGTAATCCCCTGATTGAAAAATGACAATTTGATCAATTCATTTAGATTTTCAAATTGGTCTATAGTTAAAGAATCAAAAACAGCCGTTATTTTTTCATACGGATCTTTTACGTTATTATCCTTATTCTCGAATACTTCATCCAGACAATTTTCTGGAACTTTATATAAATCAAAAATACCCATTCCCCTCTTTTAATAATTAAGTACGATTACCTTTTGCTAAAGCTAATAATAACATAAATTCACGCAAATATTACGTAGTAAAATACGTATTTATACTTAAATTATTAGCGTAAAGTACAATAGTATATCTATATAGTGCAAAATAAACAACCATATGGCCATACATGCAGCAATTAAACATAGTACAGGATATACTTATGATAGGTTGGTCACTATGTCACCGCAAGTGATTCGCCTTCGTCCGGCCCCTCATACTCGTACTCCAGTTGTAGGGTATTCGATAAAAATCTACCCTGAGAATCATTTTATCAATTGGCAACAAGATCCATTTGGCAACTATTTGGCTCGTATAGTTTTTCCAGATCAGATCAAAGAATTTCGAGTAGATGTAGAAGTAATTATTGAAATGAAAGTGATCAACCCATTTGATTTCTTCATGGAGGAAAGCGCAGATAAATTTCCGTTTTCATATCATACGGACCTTAAAAAGGAACTTGCGCCCTACCTAGAAGTATCAGAGACTGGACCACAATTAGAACAGTGGGTAGAAGAAATCAAGAGCTTTTATGGTTTGAATACAGTTGATTTCTTGGTATCTGTCAACCAAAAACTTTACCAACAGATTGCCTATACTATACGTTTGGAGACAGGGATTCAATCACCAGATGAAACTTTGACTAAGGCCTTAGGGTCATGCAGAGATTCTGCTTGGGTGCTGGTTCAGGCGTTGCGTCATCTAGGTTTGGCTACTCGCTTTGTTTCTGGCTATTTAGTCCAGCTCAAGCCAGACAAAAAGAGCGTAGATGGAGCATCAGGCCCAGAAGAAGACTTTACAGATTTGCATGCATGGTGTGAAGTGTATATTCCGGGTGCTGGGTGGATTGGATTGGATTCTACCTCAGGATTATTTGCTGGCGAAGGACATATTCCGCTGTGCTGTACGCCAGAGCCTGCGAGCGCCTCTCCCATTACTGGGTTTACCACTCCTGCAGAAGTTAAGTTTTCTTATGCTAATCAAGTTTTTCGTATTCATGAAGACCCAAGGATAACTAAGCCATACTCGGACGACGAATGGCAACGTATTCATGCACTTGGAGAGTTCGTCGAAGACAAGTTGCATCGCAACGATGTAAGATTGACCATGGGAGGCGAACCTACCGTCGTGTCTATCAAGGACATGGAGAGTGAGCAATGGAATACTAATGCAGATGGTGAAGACAAACGTAAAATGGCGTTTGAATTGGCTGACAAATTGAGTCAGGCGTTTGGGAAAGGAAATGCATTGATTCACATCGGTCAGGGCAAATGGTATCCAGGAGAACCTGTACCTAGGTGGCAATATGGTATCTATTGGAGAAAGGATGGTTTGCCTCTGGTAAACGATGCTAGAGTATATGGTGACCCTAACGAAGACTATGGGTATACATTTAAGCAGGCTGAGGGATTGATGAAAGAAATCACTTTACAGCTCAAACTGCCACTATTCAATGTGCAGCCTGCCTATGAAGATGTTTATTATTATCTATGGCAAGAGGACAAACTACCGATCAATATCAATCCCTTACGAGTCAATCTCTCCGATTCATTGGAAAGAAAAACCATGTCTGGAGTGATCAAAAATGGCTTAAACAACCCTGTAGGTTTTGTTTTGCCTTTGGAGTGGAATTTTGAGTTAAACTCATGGCTGAGTTGTGCTTGGGAGTTTAGGCAAAAACAATTATATCTAGTCCCTGGCAATTCACCTATGGGACTACGTCTGCCATTGGAATCATTGCCACATATGGTGCCAGCACAGCGAAAACAAGAGGTTGAGCGAAGTTTGTTTGAAGAACTGGGAAACCTTCCAGATTATCACAATCAGATCAAACAACAGCAACAAAGCGATACTAAAAGCTTTGAGAAAATACCCAAGGATTGGTTGTATCCTAAAGAAAAAAACGAAGCCAAAGAAGGTCAAAAAGATGAGGGTTTCTTTGTTGTAAAAAAGAAAAAAGAGGAGAAAGATACTTTCGAACCCGAGTTTAGAGCGCATACAATCAAGACAGCTTTGGGAGTAGAAGCACGAAATGGTGCATTATATGTGTTTTTTCCTCCATTCAAACATGTAGAGCAATACTTAGAGTTGCTAGCCATTGTAGAAGCAGCGGCAGCTAAATTGTCTCTAAAGGTATTGATCGAAGGCTATGAACCACCGCGTGACAATCGTATCGAAAAATTGGTAGTCACCCCAGACCCTGGAGTGATTGAGATCAATATACATCCAGCCAAAAGCTGGAAAGAAGTCACAAGAAATTATGATATCCTGTTCCGTTCTGCAGAACAAGTTGGGTTGGGTACAGAGAAGTTTATGCTGGATGGCAGGCACATTGGTTCTGGTGGTGGTCACCATATTACCCTTGGCGGTACCACTCCCGCAGATAGTCCATTATTAAGAAAGCCGGGTGTACTAAAAAGCTTTTTGATCTTCTGGCAAAATCACCCAGGTCTCTCCTATTTGTTTTCAGGAGCATTCATAGGCCCTACCTCTCAAGCGCCTAGAATAGACGAAGGGAAACCCGATCAGCTATATGAATTAGAAATTGCGCTCAACCAAATCGAAGAGGGTGAAGAAGTTCCGTTTTGGTTGGTCGATCGGCTATTAAGAAATATACTGGTAGATATCACGGGCAATACGCATCGAGCGGAGTTTTGTATCGACAAGTTGTATTCACCAGATAGCTCAACAGGTCGTTTAGGAATACTAGAACTGCGCGCCTTTGAGATGCCACCAGATGAGCGCATGTGCGTGGTGCAGCTGCTACTTGTGCGTACCTTGTTTGCTTGGTTTTGGGAAAAACCATACAAGCAAAAGCTAATTCGTTGGGGCACTGAGTTGCATGATAAGTTTATGCTACATCACTATGTAAAAGAAGATATGTTGGACATTTGCGAACAGCTCAATAGTGATGGATTCTCTTTCAATCCAGATTGGCTAGAGCCATTTTTCGAGTTTCGTTTTCCACTGGTAGGTAGAATTCAAAAAAAAGGCATTAACCTATCTCTAAGAACTGGCATAGAACCTTGGCAAGTATTGGGTGAAGAAATGTCTAGCACAGGTACCGCTCGTTTTGTTGACTCATCGGTAGAGCGAATTGAACTCAAGGTAAGTGGACTCAACGAAGAACGGTATGCTATACTTTGTAATGCGCAAAGAGTGCCAGTAAGAAGTACAGAGCGAAACGAAGAATTTGTGGCTGGTATCCGATACAAGGCTTGGGCGCCACCGTCAGCCCTGCATCCTACCATACCAGTCGACGTACCTTTGGTATTCGATATTTATGATTTGTGGAATAAGAAATCTATTGGAGGATGTACTTACTATGTATCTCACCCAGGTGGAAGAAACTACGATACTTATCCTGTCAATGCCTATGAGGCGGAGTCTAGGCGAGAAAGTCGCTTCTTCAATTTTGGGCATTCACAAGGTGATGCTAAAAATAAAATAGAGACCAAAACACAGTTGTCAAATGTAGGCTATAGATACGTTGATGAACAATATTCTACGAATATTGAAAATGTGCCTATGGTAAAGCCAGAAACAGATAAAGAGTTTCCATATACGTTCGATTTAAGAAGAAGTAGAAAATCATCATAAATAATGAAGTATGTGGTTAAGAACCAGTTGTGAATTGTCGTTTTATATTGCTGTACCTACGCCGTTCATTCTTATGCTACGCCCGCGTAGCAATGCACAACAATGGGTAGCCAAAGAAGAGTATAAAATCTCCCCTCATGTACTCGTATATGAGCACACAGATGGATATAGCAATCTATACCAACGACTGATCGCACCAGAAGGAGCGTTTTCAATACGAACTTCTGCTGATGTCAAAGTAGTCGATCAATTAGATCAAACTCCTGGTGCTCCATTCGTAGAGGTTCAAAACTTACCTGATCAGGTACTGAGTTATTTGCTCCCAAGCAGATATTGTGAATCAGACCGATTCAATGAGATGGCCATCGAAATTACGAATGGTAAAGCACCTGGCTATGATCAGGTAGCAAGCATTGAAAAATGGCTATGCAAGCGGATTTTATACACGCCAGGAGAAAGCAATTTTGCTATCTCTGCTGTAGAAGTAAACCAGAGACAATCGGGTGTCTGTCGGGATTTGGCACATTTGGGAATCGCCTTGTGTCGCAGTTTGAGTATCCCAGCTAGGTTGGTGGTTGGCTATTTGTATGATTTGAAACCCATGGATTTGCATGCTTGGTTTGAAGCTTATGTTGGGGATCGCTGGTACACATTTGATGCCGTACACCAAGGGGCACGTGCTGGATATGTGGCAGTTGGGTATGGACGTGATGCCGCAGATGTTGCAGTCTTCAATCAATTTGGTCCATCGGTATTTCCAACAGTGCAAACCGTACGAGTAGAGAAAATAGATGAGTTTATTTGACAAATAGGATGCTTTGCTATGCAAGCATAATATGTAATTAATACTAGCACTTTCATATTGAAGTCTGAATCATATACACAAAAAAACCGGATAACTAAGGTTAGCTATCCGGTTCGGCAGTTTCAAACTGCTAATATCTTATTCTTGACCAGCTGCTTCCAAGGCATCTACTCTATCTAGAATAGCTTCTGCTTTGTCCAACATCTTCAATTGCGTATACATTTGCTGCAAAGCTGACAATCCACCTATATCATTTGGTTCGACTTCAGTCGCTTTTTCCATGTATGGCAGACCTTCTTTTAGAATTTTGTCTGCTTTAGCCAATTTAGCCGGGCCGTATTTGTCGTAGTTTTTCAAACTCATATCACGTACTTCATCATAGTATTCTTTCGCCAAGTTGACGTAGATCACACCTGTGTTGAAATTTGCAATATAGTTGTCTGGATCTACCTCTAGGGCATTGAGGTAAGAGGCTTTTGCTTGGTTGTAAGCTTCTCTTGCGGCTTCTTTTTCGCCATCTTTCAACTTCGCACTACCTAAGTTGTCGTACAATACACCAAGGTTCAAGTGAAGATTGATGTTTGTAGGATCTTCTGCAATAGCAGATTCTAATTTGGCTTTAGCCTCGTCTACTTTGTCCATGGCCAATAGCAAGCTGATTTCTTCCTGTCCAAATTTGCTAACAGTAGGAAAAAGTTCTCTTGCTTTCATCACCAACTCCAAAGCCTTTTCGTCATTCTTCTTTTCAGATCTTTCTAAATAGATCAAAGTAGAATACACGTCTTCACTTGCAATGCCTGCATCTACCATTTGGTAATAGTAATCCAAAGTCTTGTCAGTGAATCCAGCTTGCTGAGCAGCTACACCAGAATACAAAAGTGTTACAGAATCTGTAGGCTTTACTTTGAGTGCTTGCTCAAAGCTTGTTAATGCTGATTCATAATTACCTTCTCCATAAGTCGTACCGCCTGCATTGATGTAGTTGCCCCACATCGCATCAAGGTTTGTACTAGAGAGTAAGTAGTTTGGATTGTTTTCACTTTCCATTTCCATTACTTTGCTATATGCAGCTACAGCTTTGTCTAGTGCCTCTGTATCTAAGCTAGAAACAGCTTCGTCTGTACTAGTAGAAATGGCTTGAAAAATTTTACCTCTTACAAACCAAGTCTTGGACTTGCTTGCATTTTTTTCGATTGTGATAGCTACATCTATTTCTGCTTTAGCGTTAGCATAATCACTTTTGGTCAGATACGCATCTGCTTTATTCACAGACCCTTTCTGCGCGAAAGATGCCACGCTCATAAGTAAAGCAAGCGTAAGCACAAACAATTTACTTGTATTCATAGTTCTAATGTTTACGGGGGCCGAAGACCCTATCTATTCTCTGGTTTAATTTTTATTCTTTTTCGTTATTCTCGTCGGCAGAAGGTGTTTCACCATCCTGATTCTCCATTTCAGGTTCTTCCTCTCCTTCTATTCTTTCAATTTTCTCAACAGACGAGATTTCATCTTTCTCTCCTAGTTTGATCAGACGTACACCTTGAGTAGCTCTACCCATTACTCTCAGGTCGGCTACTGCCAATCTGATGGTAATGCCAGATTTATTGATAATCATCAAATCATCTGTATCTACTACTTCCTTGATGGCTACGAGTGCACCAGTTTTTTCTGTGATGTTCATGGCTTTCACTCCTTTTCCACCACGCTTGGTAATTCTATAAGCTTCGATATCAGACCGCTTACCATAGCCTTTTTCAGTTACCACCAGTAGGTTGGCTTCTTCTCTTGCTACACATACCATACCGATTACGTAATCATCTGCACCTTCTAGACGTACTGCTCGTACACCAGCTGCGGTTCTGCCCATTGGACGAACGTCTTGCTCGTTGAAATGGATGGCTTTACCTGATTTTTTAGCAATTACAATATGGTTATTGCCATTGGTAAGATTCACGTTGAGCAATTCATCGCCTTCGTGGATGGTAATGGCATTGATACCATTCTGACGTGGTCTAGAGTAAGCTTCCAATGAAGTCTTCTTGATCACTCCTTGCTTGGTACACATTACGATGAAGTTGTTATTGATGTAGTCTTCGTCGGTGAGGTTATTCACATTGATGACTGCCCGTATTGCGTCTTCACTTTCTATATTGATCAGGTTCTGAATGGCTCTACCTTTCGTGGCTTTTTGACCTTCAGGAATTTCCCAAACCTTTTTCCAGAATACTTTACCTAACTCAGTGAAAATCAGCAAGTAATTGTGTGTGGAAGCGACAAATAAATGCTCTGTAAAATCGTCTGTTTTGGTAGTTGCACCTCTTGATCCTACGCCGCCTCTGCCTTGTGTTCTGTATTCAGTAAGTGGTGTTCTTTTTATGTATCCTTCGTGTGAAATAGTAATGACCATTTCTTCGTCAGGAATCATATCTTCTGCTGTGAAATCATCTGCGGCATGCTCAATGACAGAACGACGCTCATCGCCATATTTGTCTTTGAGCTCAGTCAGTTCTTCTTTGATGATATCCATTCGCATCTCTTCACTTTCAAGAATTGCTCTTAAGTGATCGATCAGTTTCATGATCTCATCATATTCTTTTTGGATTTTCTCTCTTTCAAGACCTGTTAGTCTTTGGAGCCTCATTTCCAAAATGGCTTTCGCCTGAATTTCACTCAATTCAAATTTCTCCATCAAGCCAGCTTTGGCTATATCTGGGTCTTTCGAATTTCTGATCAAGCTGATGACTTCGTCTAGATTGTCGAGTGCGATCAAATACCCTTGTAGGATATGAGCTCTTTTCTCTGCTTCGTTTAGCTCATATTGCGTTCTACGAATCACTACTTCATGCCTGTGCTCCACAAAGTATTTGATCAGTTCCTTTAGATTCAAAGTATGCGGTCGACCTTTGACAAGTGCCACATTGTTGATGCCAAATGATGATTGTAGCTGGGTGTATTTGTATAGGTTGTTGAGTACGATGTTTGGTATCGCATCTTTTTTGATGTCATACACGATACGCATACCGTCTCTATCGGATTCATCTCTAATATCTGAGATGCCTTCTATTTTTTTATCGTTAATCAAAGCCGCTGTCTTTTCGATCATGTTGGCTTTGTTCACCTGATAAGGGATTTCAGAAACAATAATCTGCTCTTTACCAGATTTGAGTGTTTCAAACTCTGCTTTGGCACGGAGTACGACACGGCCACGGCCAGTTTCATACCCTTGTCTTACGCCCTGGTAACCATAGATAGTGGCTCCTGTAGGAAAATCAGGTGCAGTAATGTGCTGCATCAATTCTGAAATCTCAATATCGTTGTTGTTGATATAGGCGATCGTACCGTTGATCACTTCCGTAAGGTTGTGCGGAGCCATGTTGGTTGCCATACCTACAGCAATACCAGATGTTCCGTTTACCAATAGGTTAGGGAATTTTCCTGGCAATACGGAAGGTTCTTTCAATGAGTCATCAAAGTTGGGCTGGAAATCAACAGTTTCTTTATTGATGTCATGAAGCAATTCTTCGGCCATGCGCTTGAGTCGAGCTTCGGTATATCTCATCGCTGCTGGTGAATCACCATCTACAGACCCAAAGTTACCTTGTCCGTCTACCAAAGGATATCTCAAAGACCACTCTTGTGCCATACGCACCATGGTGTCATATACAGATGAGTCGCCGTGTGGGTGATACTTACCCAACACTTCCCCGACAATCCTTGCAGATTTTTTGTACGCTCTGTTGTGCAATACACCTAAATCTAGCATACCATACAGTACTCTTCTATGTACTGGTTTCAATCCATCACGTACATCTGGTAAAGCTCTAGAAATGATAACTGACATTGAATAATCAATGTATGCGCCACGCATTTCATCTTCGATATTGATAGGTATTATATTCTGATCGCCTAATGGTAGGTTTTCGTTGTCTTCAGCCATAAAATTTTAAATAATGACAAGCAAATTAAGTTCGCAATTTAACGAAATTTCTACCTAAAATTCACCATCTGAAGCAACAATGTGACCGAAAGAAATAAACTATTTTTTAAGGATTGTAGGAGACAATATTGGGTTGGATATTTCTTCCATCAATAGGGGTTCATCTTCTTCCTATTCTTGAATTTATATCGCCAGAGTTTGCGATGGTTTTGACCCACTTTTGGATTTTGATGTTTCCATATAGGTTGCCCTCTCACTTCACTGACACGGCCTGTTTGTGGATCTGTATATAGGTGTTTGAGCTGCACATGATCACTTTTCATCGGTGATCGAGGAATCTCTGGAATGGTGATACTAATACCTACATTGACTTTGAAAGCTGGGTTTTTATGCTGGATAGAACCTCCCCCTTCTGGAATGTTTATGCTATAATTTTTAAAATCATACGATGGCTTGACAATAACTCTAAAATACTCAGATAAATTTTTCTCAATTGAAATTCCAAAATTAACAAGCATCCCTTGACTCATTAGACTAGAATTAAAATTCTTACCCATCTTATTTTTTCCTAATTCTAGCTCGGCGGCAAATGAGTAATCCCAAAAATCGTAAAATTTATATCCAAGGTTTAAAAAGTAACTGAAGTAAACTGCTTTCTTAAAATTAGGTTCATAATTGCGAATACCCATATCAGATACAGTAGGGCTTAACGACTTGATCGTATGAAATTCCAAGCTCATGCCTAGCCCTATTCTGAAATTTTGATAGTTGTATCGTATACCTAGATTGATGGGGATGCCCCACCCCTTGCCTTTGAACCCCAGGTTTAATGAATCTGCATTGTAGGTGCTTAACCCTTGATTTAATTCAGGGTTACCAACTGGATTCGCCAATGGCGAATATGGGACGTCGTATATATCATTGACTATAATGGTGTCTGCCAGCGTAGGGTCATTTAGCCAGTTTCTATAGGCTGGAAATGAAGCTCCTAGCGGCTGTCCTGTATCTGGTGTGATAAATTGCTCGGTGTCTGTTTGTAAGTAATAGTAGCCACTGAGATCATGGCTGTATGTAGTGGCGTTGTAACCAGTACTAAATGTGATCGAAAACTGATTGAGAACTGCTCGCACGGGCGAACGATAGATTTCATCTGGATCTATAGGATACTCTTGTGCGAGTGATACGCCAGAGCATAAGACGAGATATATTAATATTCTATATTTCAATGAGTTGACAATCGTTTGATTAAGGGTTGTTTAATAGATTGACTTCGAAAGTTACAATCTGGTATGGCTTGACTTTAGTCGCGTATTGAGGGATTATTTCTAACGCTACAAATTCCTGTTTGTCTGCCTGTGGGATCACCAGACCTACACTTTCTCCATAAGCTTTGTGTGAAGGTAAAATAATCAAAGCGGATTCGCCTTTTTCCATCATTCCTACGCCTGCGTCTAATCCTGTGATTACCTCTCCCGAGCCGAAAGTATACTCGAATATATTAGCTCCTGTCCTTCTGTCAAACTCTGTGCCGTCAAGACCGCTACCTACATAGTTAATACTGACTAATTCATTGTTTTTTACAGTGGCATTGGCTGTTCCTGCCTGTTGTCTTTTGTAGTAGATCTGATCAGAAGAAGCATATTCTACAGGATCTAAAGGGTGAGCTGTAGTGTTATTAAGGTCTTCTGAGACGATGTAAGCATTGATAGCATCGAGTTCTACGGCTAATACATCTGATTCGTTTTGAATCGCAACCAGCTCTACTTCAATTTCTAGAATGGCATGAGACGGAATAAGACTACTGAATGAATAATCGCCATACCCAAGTGTCGATGGGATATAAAAAATAAAGGTTTCCCCTACTTTCATCTTAGCTAGCCCAAGATCCAGACCTACTGGGTAAACGGCGTTTACTCCTTGTTTGAGCAATAAAGAATCGTGTGTGTTTTTGACTCTGGCATCATATCCTGATCCGCCCATGACTTTGGCCGAATAGAAGATACTGAGGATTTTCCCATTGGCTTGTGTATCTCCCGTTGGGTTTTCAGTAACTATAGTGTAATAAATACCTGAATCATCTTTTGTAGCAGTCAGGTTGTTTTCAGCCAGATAGGCTTCTATTTTTTCCTGATCGGCATAGAGTAGATCAGAAGAACCTGCGTCATCATCGCTGCACCCAACCAAAGTCAGGCTTATGCAAAAGCCAATAAGTATACAAATGCGATTGAGATTAAAAATCAAGGTTCTAGCTATTTTCCACAAATTGATGAAATAACGACGAGAATGGAAATAAATTTTGACATTATCTTTCACTTCTCTAGAGGAAATAAAAAAGGCATACCTAATTAAGTATGCCTCTTATTTTCTATTGGAGGAATTATCCCTCGCCTTCTGTAGCTTCTTCTGAAGCTGTAGCCATACTCGCTACGATTTCATCGTATTGTGCTTTTACTGCAGCATCAGCTTTCAAGGCTTTCTTTACCTTATTGTATGTACCTGCACCTATTTCATCTTTTACCACGCCAGTATATTGCTCTTTAAACTCTGCCTTGAATGCTTCAATGCTTTTTTGAATTTGTGCATAAGCAGCGATTTGTTCTTCTGTGGCTCCTGATTCAGCTATTTTAGTTTCATCTCCTTTGGCTTTATTTAGCTCATTGTACATTCTACCTCCATCCATCAGCTCATTGCTTTTTACAGCTTCACTTATTTGAGCTTTCATATTGGATTTGAGTGTATCAATCTTCGCAGTAACTTGTGCATACAGTGTTAACTCTTCACTAGTCACTTCCCCATCTTGTGCCATCGTCTTTGGGCAAATGGCCAAACAAGCGACCAACATTCCAAATACCAGTAGGCTATTCTTCAACTTCACACTTTTCATTTTTAAATATATTTTAATCGTTAATAATTAAACTAATCACGAATAAAGGCCGATTTGGGCAATATGTCAAGTATTTCGGGTATTAATCAGGCAAAAGAGGAATAGTATATATCTTCGCTTTTCTATTACAAGCTTATATCTTTATGAATAAAATATACTACTTAGCGACTTGCAGCACTTGCCAAAGAATCATCAAAGAACTGGGCATATCTGAAGAGAATTTTGAAATGCATGACATCAAATCTCAGCCCATGACAACGGCTCAGGTGAACGAAATGAAAGCATTAAGCGGAAGCTATGAATCACTATTTAGCCGTAGAGCGATGAAGTACAAATCTATGGGCTTGGCTTCTCAATCGCTGACGGAAGAGGATTATAAAAAGCTGATCGTAGAAGAATACACTTTTTTGAAACGACCTGTTTTTCTGATTGATAATGAAATCTTTATTGGCAACTCCAAAAAAGTGGTGGAAGCCGTACAGGCGAAACTTACCTAATAAGAATATTGCTGCCGCCTAGGTATGCTTTCAAGCGAAAAAAAAGTATGAAAGATCGTTTCACCCTTTTTCATATCAAATTTAAATTCATGATTTTGAACGGGCTCTGAACCTGAGCCGATGTGCAGCCGAGTGGTGCTTGTCCCTTCTGGAAGTGTCGCTCGTGTATAGTAGATCGTATGAGGAATCGTCTGCCAGTTTCGTGTGTCGGCTTTTTCGGTCATGGCATTGAACACACCCAATGCTGCCCCCCACCCTTCACTTTCTTCTCGCAGTTGTTTTTCAGCGGCTTTTTTGATAGCCAGCCTAAGCAATGACTTACTCAATTCTAACCCCATGCGTTGGTTCAAGGAGTAAAAGGCTATTTTATTGATATCCTCAGCTTTTTCCAACTTATACGTTTGGTCATCGACAACTAGGGAGGCTTCATGAAAAACAGGCATACGCTCGTTGTATTTAGGTATCGTGACTCTATAAAACTCTAAGTCGGACAGATTTCCATTTGACTCTTCATCATCGGAGTCGAGCCAAAATGGAAAACTCATATTCATATCAGCATTATTGAAGGTAACCATTCCGCTTTCACCATGTACGACCGTAAAATTGATAGAAAACTCATCTTTGACGGGGCCCAAACCATTGTTCCATAGAAAAACCAAATCACCTCCTGAATTTCTGGATGGCACGTATTTCATGTTAAATTCCTTTTCGAATCTATCCAATTCATCATTGAATCCGATCAAGTAGGCTGTTCGCAAGATATCTTTTTTGAGTTGTTCAGGAGCTGGTACGGCAAACATTGTGACATAATCCTCCTTATATATGTTGTAGGCGTTTCGGTAAGCGATAAAGGCATTGTTGTAATCCTGATCGGCGTCATAGATCAACCCCATTAGATTATGAATAAAGGCGTCTCTTTTGTACCGAGCATCGCTTTTGTATTTTTCGTTGAGTTTGAGCAAGCGCTCATTGAGTCGTCTACATTCTACCAAGGCACTTTCCCGATCACCCATTTTCAGGTAGTTCAATGCTTTGTAATATAGTAATAACAGATGTTCGTGATCTTCTCCTTTGTATTCGATTACTGTAGGGTTGATCACAAAAGCACCAGCCTCATTGAAGTAATTGGTACGGTAATCCTCTCCATAAATGAAAGCTTTTTCAAAATACTGGTTACTTTCTTCTGGTTTGCCTAGCATAGCTGCTACAGTGCCTCTATTGAGGAAGTAGAGGAATTTCTCCTTACTATTTGCCGCTTTTTTGTTTTGTTCCAATACCTTTTCAGCCTCCTCCATTCGACCAGACTCAAAGTCTTGATTGAAGACCAGATTCATTTGGTAATAAGTCGCACAGCTTAGCAAAAAGCAAAGGGGCAGCACTTGATAAATTTTTTTCATTATCAACGTAAAGGGTAGTGTTTCAGGTATTATATGAAAAAGCTGTCTTATGTTTTGGCACATAAGACAGCTTCTGATTTTGGCTTACTTAGTTCTTGATGTACTTCTTGATTTCTTTGTCTCCAATCCAAACTTTTTCGCTTGATTCGATACTTGCTAGCTCAAGATTTACCTTATAGTTTACTACTTTTTCTTTCTTGTAAGAATCCGTCACAGAGGTGATTACACCAAACATCATAAAGTCTGCGCCTAGCTCTTTTCCCCATTTAGCCTGAGTCTCGATAGAAGCAAAATCGCCTTGCTGAGCGCGCTCTTCTCTTAGTTTCTCTCTAAATACAGAATTTTGTACCACTCTCACCAATCCTGAGTTGATAAACTCTCTTTCTACGTCTTTAATGAAAGTTTCTGATTCGATATGCTCAGAGCTTTTGTTGGCGATGTTGCCTACAATCACCACAGGTCTGTCGTCATTTGCATTTCTAAAATCGCTGATCCAAGGTCTGTTCAACACGTCTTTGATCATTTCTTCGGCTACTAGTTTAGAATCCGTATCATTCCATCGGCCACTTAGGTCTATTTGCTGGTCTGGGCTCACTCTAGTCACAGTACGCGAACATGAGGTCATCAATGCAACAGCAGTCAAAATAATGGTTAGTCTTTTCATCAATTTTATCTTTTAATGGTTTTTAATTTTAAAATTTAGCAATCACCCGAAGATTCAAAAATCTTGCCGATAATGCATTGGGTACGGCAAACTGATTGCCTACTACGTCTTGTATCCAAGTGTAAGATATGGTGTTTTCGGCACCTAGGGCATTTAAAAGTTCTAATCCAATCCATAAAGAATTAGGACTCAATGTTTTATCATTTTCGAATTCAAAACTCTTTGAAAAACCTAAATCTAATCTATAATATTCATCTCCACTAAATTCATTCCGAAGATCATCATTGCCTGGAGGCCCAAATGGCAACCCACTACCAAAAAGCATATTGACGCTTACTTTAATGCTCGGATCGTTGGGCAAGTGGTCCTGAAAGAAGATACCCAAATTGATCAGCTGATCTGTTGGCCTTCTGACATATCCATTGCCCTCTTGGAGGTCTTCCATAGTCTTGAGTATGCCCAAACTAAACCACGACTCTGTGCCTTCGATAAATTCGCCATTGACCCTGAAGTCTGCACCATACGCATAGGCTTTGGCTTGGTTTGTAGCGAAGTATCTGATTTTGATATTATTGACATCATAGGGGTTTACATCCCACAGGTATTTATAATACAAGTCTGTACTGAACTTGAATGGTCTCCCCCAAGCCATAAAATGGCGATCCATACCCCCTACTACATGTAAGGAAGATTGGGCTTTTACGTCAGGATTGATCTGACCATCCCGACCACGCAACTCTCGGTAAAATGGGTGCTGCTGATACAGTCCTGTAGCGAGCCTAAGTGTTGTACTGCGGCGCACACCTACACGATAGGCGTATTGGATTCGTGGACTGACTAGCAACTGATTGCTATACGACCAGTAACTGAGTCTAGTGCCTATATTGAGCGAATGTAGCGAATCTGTAGAGTTCAAAGTGTATTGGGCAAAACCTGACAGCTTGTGCGACTGAATATCGATGGCATTGTCTGCTGCAAACGTGACGTGCGAGTAGTCCGCCGAGTCTGTAAAGGCATATTCCTTCAAGCGATCGTCTAAGCTCTCATAATCCCATGACATGCCAAACGCTAAGACATCGTTGTCTATATAGATTTCATTTTTCTGTTCTACGGTCAGCACTTTCGCTTCTAGTTTATTTCGACCATAGGTATAATTGCTCCCGATACCACGCACGGTCACACACTCATTGAATCGGTTAGACCCTGGGTCACGGTTTACATCGCAAAGCAAATAGCCTCCTTCTACTTCATAGTTTTCTCGCTCTTGCGAATACACGCCAGAGACAATAAGGCGAGAGATAAAATCTTCATTAAACGAATGCGTAAGCACCAAGCCTGCCTGATGGGTATTATAGTCTAGTTTTTCTCTGCCTTCGAAAGCCGTCGACATTCTAAAAGAAGCCTGTATGGTACCAAACTCCGTTTCTTTCGATTCGGGGATCGTCAGGTAGTTGTTGTGCGCAGAGGAGAGTAATAGCCCTAGTTTAGTATTTTGGCTTAGTTTTTTAGAAATAAACCCTTGAAAATCTGTGAACTTAGGCAAGTAGTTGCCATTCGTCTCTAGTGTGCCGAGTAGGTACTTGCTATTTTTATGGCGTACGCCAAAAGAATAATTGAGATCTCCTTTTTTATTGATTCCGCCGTAATACAGGCTTCCGCCTAATAGACTTAAATTGATCGTGGCCTGGTTTCGCTGAGGTTCCTCATATTCTACGTTGAGTACCGACGACAGTTTGTCTCCATCTTTGGCTTGCCAGCCACCAGCCGAAAACTGTACATTTCCCACCATGTCGGCATTGATAAAGCCAAGTCCTTCTTGCCGACCTGCACTCACCAAAAATGGGCGATAGATTTTAATACCGTTTACGTAGATCAGGTTTTCGTCGTAGTTGCCACCACGCACCGAATATACAGATGCCAGTTCATTGTTGCTCGTCACGCCAGGTAGCGTAGCTAGTACCTTACTAAAGTCGCCTGTAGCCGACGGCATGGTATAGGCATTTTTAGCATCTATTTCTATATTGCCGATTTCTCTCGTCTCTTCAAATCTACGTTCGAGTATATCCACACCAGAAAGGACTTGTGTTTTTTCGGTTAGTATCAAGCTAATTTCATCAGTTGGTCGATCTAGATTAAGAACGGATGTTTTATATCTCAAATGTGAGAAAACAAGCTTGACAGGAAAGTTGTTTTTTGTTTTTAATGAAAATTCACCTTTTCGATTGGTGAGTGTAGAGGCAGAGTCGGGCAGCAATAAGATAAAAACATCGCTAATGGGCTGATTCAAAGAATCCAACACCACTCCTTTTACCGAAGTATTTTGCGCCTGCAGATCCGTTTTGACAAAAGCCGAAAGGAGTAATAGTAAAAGAAGATGTTTCAAATAGTCGGGCATGAATGCGTACTACAATTCGACCGCAATATATACATGGCTCTGCGAATCAGTAGCGCAATATTTTAACATTTTTGGAATAGTCTTCACATTCGATCTGCAGAAAGTAAATGCCTTGGCTCCCACCATTGAAAGGCAATTCTAAAACTAGTCCCTTACGAGCTTTTTTGATAGATTGCTCACTTATCAATTGTCCACTAGGAGACAATAGCCGAACATTGACAGGCATAGGAAGGTCTTTTTTTTCAATGGACAAATTGATATGATCTCCACTCACTGGATTGGGAAAAACAGATATGCCTTCGCCAACTAGCTTAGATACGGCCAAGGGCTCGTTGCCTATGGCTATGTTGTATGACGGCAACCCATACCCCACTTCGTTGTTGGGATTTTCAAAATTATCGGAAGATGACAAAATTAAATCTCGCAATTCTAGATTAGTGAAAGTGGGAAACTTCTGCCAAAGACCTGCCGCAACTCCCGCCACCAATGGTGCTGCAAAGCTGGTTCCGCTTTTGTTGTCGAGCACATTGCCTACCGCCAAAACGGTCACATTAACCCCAAGCGCAACCACTTCAGGCTTGATTCGGTCGTCTGCCGTAGGACCGATTGAGCTAAAACTGACTCGATCGTAGCCAGAGGTGAGTGCACCTACAGACAAAACACGGGGAGCATCTGCTGGCATCGAAATGTATGGCCAAGATTCTGTACCCGAATTGCCTCCGCTGGTTACAACCAGTATACCTCTATCTATGGCCATTTCGGCAGCCTGTGTTACAACGGCCGTTTGCCCATCTAAATCTGCAATTACATAGTTCATAGATGGGTCATCAAAATCCGTATAACCCAGCGAAGCAGTAATGATATCTATCCCTACGCTATCGGCTCGCTCAGCGGCAAAAAGCCAATTGTATTCTTCTATTCTGTATTCAGTGTCTACATCCTCAGTTACATACAGACTAATGGATGCATTGTAAGCCGAACCCTTCAGTGTAGAATTATATTTAGCGCCCAAACAGCTCCAAGCACTGGTACCATGCGCATCGTACTGAAAAACATTTTTTCCTCCTGTGGTAAAATCAAAAACATCTTTGAGGCCATCATTTTCGAAAGTATGAGCAAAAGCAGATGAAATATTAGCATCCAAAAAGCCATCGTCAAATACCGCCACCCACACACCTTCACCTGTAATATTGTCGTTCAGCATCAAATCGGCCTGTAGCATACTTAGTTGAATGTCTGAATTTAAATTTTCTGGGTTGGTAGGATCATTACTGATAAAAATAGTGTTTTCAGGGGCTGGAGTAGTGTTGAGTTTTTGACCAGGTGCTGCGTAGTCGGTTTTTGAAACAAAAGTCTGTTCTTCTATTGTTTCTATTTGCTCTGGTGTAGCTTCTACCAATACGGCATTCATCCATCTGGAAGTGAAATAGGTATCTACACCAAGAGCTTGAATGGCTTCTACATAGCTTTTATTAACTGGGAAATCTTGGGATGTGATTTCGATATTTTGATTTTCTCGTCGATCTATGGCTCTTTGAGAAAGATATGCTATAGGATGATCTACGGTATATTCCGTATCATTTTTATCTGTAAAGTAAACCACGTACCGGTTGGTTTGTGCTACCGCCGAATGACTCATCAGAGTCCATACTCCTATTAAAACCCAAATTTTACTCTTTCCCATACGCTTTCAACGTCATCGCTAAATCCCTGCCTGAATCTACTTGTTTTTCTGTTTTGCAATCTAATTGACAGTACTTTTTTATAGAACTTTCTTTGATAATCATCCCGACATTAGGCGCAAAAGTCTCTGATTTGTATTCAAATCCTAAAAAATCATCTCCTTTGTCATTTTGTATCACCTTTACAAGATGCTGATAAAGCGTGTCGTAAAGCGTGGTGTCAGGCCGCTCGGTATCATACCAATAGTTTTCTGTTTCCAGGCTATTCAGTGCGTTGCCATCCCAAGTGACTTTGTTGGCTATGGGAAAACTCAACTTTACAAAGGGTACATTGTTTTCTGTGAGCACAGCTATATTGGTGCTTTTTTGTGCCGTCCATACTGAATCCAAATGCCAGTCTTCGGTATCATTGGTTCGGGTGGAACGATGAATGATGTATTGCAGATTATTACTTGCATTGAGGCTGGAGTCAGCTACCGACTCCTTGAGCTCATACTGCGTAGTTGTATTTCCTAAAACGGAATATTTAGTTTCTACCACATCGTAGATACGATAGCTACCCACTTCCAAAGGAAAATAGTGCAGGCCCAACCGATCCGTGTCCAACGGGACTTCCGAATCAGCACAGGCCGAAAGGCACCAGCCTATAAAAAACAGCCACTTATACCGCACGTTGTTTGGCTTGATTGAAGCTACTACTGATCCAACCGCCACCGATTACATCGTCGCCTTCGTAGAAAACAGCCGCCTGCCCTGGGGCTATTGCCGACACGCCATTGCCAAAGTACACTTTCATGGTGTCTCCTACTTGCTCGATCACGGCAGGGTTGCCATTGTCGTTGTATCGTACTTTTGTGACCGTATCCATACGCTCTGTTAGGCCACTGTACTTGCCTAAAATCAGCTGATTGACATACATGCCGTCTCTGGACAGCTCGTCGAATGTACCTAGTACGACCTGGTTCTTTTCTTTGATAATTTCCACTACATACACAGGAAAGCCTAAGGCGATGCCTAGGCCTTTTCGTTGACCAACGGTATAGAATGGATAGCCTTCGTGTGTACCTACTACGGTACCATCTTCGAGTACAAATTCGCCTCCTGCTACTTTATCTTCCAGTCCTTCCACTCTTCTTTTAAGAAAACCACGATAATCATTGTCAGGTACAAAGCAGATTTCGTAAGACTCAGATTTATTTAATAAATCAGTAAAACCTCTCTCACGAGCCATTTCTCGTATTTCGGTTTTGGTGAGGTGACCTAGTGGTAATAAGGTTCTACTTAAGCTTTGTTGAGACACGCCCCACAAAGCGTAAGATTGATCTTTCATTCCATCTGCGCCTCTACTGATAACGTATCTACCGTTTTCTTCACGCACATTGGCATAGTGGCCAGTCGCAATAAAATCACAGCCCAGTTTATCTGCACGTCTGAGCAAAGCGTCCCATTTGATATGGGTATTGCACAGCACGCATGGATTGGGTGTCCGGCCTGCTAAATATTCGTCGGTAAAGTGATTGATGACATAGTCGCCAAACTCTTCTCTGATGTCTAATATGTAATGGGGAAATCCTAGATTGACCGCAATGTTTCTTGCGTCGTTGATTGAATCCAGACTGCAGCAGCCCGTTTCTTTCTTGCCACCTCCTGAGGAATTATAATCCCAGGTTTTCATGGTCATTCCGATGACTTCATAGCCTTGTTCATGAAGCATCACAGCGGCCACTGAGCTGTCTATTCCGCCGCTCATGGCTACTAATACTCGTCCTTTTGTACTCATGTTGATGTTTTATTGCCAGGTTCACAGCCTGGTGTTGACATTGATATAAACCACAAAATTAGGGCAAATAGTTTGATTGCCAGTAAATTGTAAGCAGATATTAATTAGGAAGAAAAGGATTTACTTCTTCTTAGATTTTTTCAATCGCTTTTCTTCTTTCTTTTCTTTCGGAGTTTTAGTGGCTTCCTTCTTTACTGCTTTTTTGGAGTCTTGTGCTTTTCCCATGAGTTGTATTATAAAATTTGCGTTGAGAAGGTACGCTTATTCGTACGGTAACTGATGATGATTGGTGGGAATTATTTTTTTTGGTTGAACCTGCTTTATACATAAGAAATCTATTCCGAGCTTAAACATCGATAAATCACGAAGTCCTAATGCATCATGTAGGTTGAAATGAGTTGGCTGTCTTTTGGCTTTATCACAACTTTCAGGACTAATATATTCCCTACCAAGAAGTGGGCTTATAATCCTTCAAGAACTTGCCGTTCCAGTGCTTGCCTGTATTGATCCCGTCGAAGAGCGGATCCATTACCCTGGCGGCTCCGTCTACGATATCTAATGGGGGCTGGAAGTCGTGAAGATCCACCTTTCGCTTAGCTAGTTCGGCAGGATCCTCGTCAGTCACCCAGCCAGTATCTACCGCATTGGTATAGATACCATGTTTATGCAATTCGGCAGCCGAAGTGAGCGTCATCATATTGAGAGCAGCCTTGGCCATATTGGTATGAGGGTGGCGCGCTTCTTTATGAAATTGATGAAACTTGCCCTCCATAGCAGACACATTGATGATGTGCTTGTTTCCTGTGTTTTCTTTTTTCATCAGGTTGACTAGGCGATTGTTCAACACGAAGGGAGCCACGGAGTTGACGAGCTGCACTTCGAGCATTTCGATGGTATTTACCTCTCCTAGTTTCAGTCGCCAGCTGTTGGTTTTGCGCAGGTCTACTTGTTGGAGATCAGCATCTAGTTTCCCTTCGGGGAATACCTCTTCCGCTGTGATCGAGTCATCAATACTGTAAGGAATTTGCGAAAGTTCAGCAGAAGCACTCAACCCTATGCCCAATTGTTTGCCATGCCAAGACACAGGCAGGTTCTTATTCGACCCTTTCTCAAAATCAGCACTCAACACCTTCAATTCCTGGACACAGGACTCGTGGTCTGCAAGCAGGATCTGTGCGTGTACGGGCAATTCTCCCAATGGTTTTTTTTCATTGGGCATCAGGTGAAGGTAAAATCCTGCCGGACGCCGAACGGTCTGTGCGGCATTGTTGATCAATACGTCCAAGCGGTCATATTGCTGCTCGATGAAGTTGCAAAAGATCTCCACGCTGGGAATATGCCTCAAGTCCAATCCGTGAATTTTGAGTCGGTCTTTCCACTGATTGAAATCTGATTCTTGTGCAAACCGTAGCGCAGAATCCTTAGGAAATCTAGTGGTGGCAATCACCGTGGCTCCTGCCCTGAGCATCATGAGTGTGATGTGATAACCGATCTTGAGCCTAGAACCCGTCACCAGCGCCACTTGATCCGTCATATCTGCCGTCTGAAACCGTTTGGCGTAGTTGAAATCTCCACACGCTTGGCACATGGTATCGTAGAAGTGGTGAAGGGTGTCGTAGTTTTCTTTACAGACGTAGCACTCTCTAGGAGTGGCCAGTTTTATTGGAGCCTTCCCCTCTCCTGTCAGTGAGATCATAATGGGTGCTACGAATACGGATGCCTCTCTGGCACTTCGAATACCCGTATGCGCTCTGGCTGCTTTGTCTTGGAGTTGTAATTTTTTCTTTACCGTTTTGCGAGCGCCTTTTTTACGTTTGAGTAGTTCTTCTTTGTCTGGTCTGGATAGTTTGCCAGCGGCTATGAGCAGGGCCAACCGCTTGTCTTTGGGTATTTCAAATATTTGATTGGTGTTTTCATTCAGTGATTCGAGAAATGCGATACATTGATCAACCTGACTCTCTCTTAATTTGTCTGACGCACCTTGCTTGTTGCTGCTCATTCTTCTATTTTGAGTAGCAAAAGTAGTTGATTAAAGTATCTATTAATTCTTCTTGTACAAATTCTATAGCAGTATATAGGTAATGCTTACCAATGGGTTTGTTGTCTAGCTTGATGATGAGCAAGTATACGCCATTGGACAAACTGTTCAGCTCGATGGTTTTCTTTGTAGAAAAGTCTACTGCACTTTCTTGCAGGACAATAATCCCGAGTGAATTGACGAGCTGATAGCTCCCCTGATCCATCCCCGAAGTGGGCTGTATCGCTAGCCAATCACTTGTGGGGTTGGGATAAATATCAATTCTCTGGTTTTTCTCAGCTTCTGCTTAATAATATGGTGATTTGATTCTCTCCCGTGTGAATACCAGAGCCGAGATAGATGTTGTGATTGGTACTAGAAAAAACCGATACCCGAACAAGTGACCAAGTCAGTTGATGACCGTTAGCCGTACTGTGATCACCTGCGCTAGTGATGGCATACTGCTGACCATGAGACTCTAGTACGACTAAAAAGAGAATTGAAAGGGCGGCTAAAAGTGCCTTGAGTAACTTCATAGAATAGTATTTTTTTTCACTAACCTATTCTGTCTTTGCACTGAGCTAAAAAAAGATGACGAATGCCAATTATTGCTATACGAAACCTTTATAACTGGTGATGAAATATTAGAGTTGATATACTTTTAAAACTTTACTGTAGCAGGCTAATATATATTAAAAGTAGCCTTTTAAGTAAGTGCCTTATTGGCAAGGCTTCATTATAGAAATGAAAAAGCCAAGCCGCACGATGAATGCTATTTATACCCCTCACTCATCCTCTTTCTTCGCCTGTGTCACCTCATGAAAGGTTGGTAAAGCTTCTGTGATGCTGCCTGCTCCTTTTTTATTGATTTTGAAAGTCACGTCCTTGGTCGTGGTAAATAACAGGACAGAGGAAAAGGACGTTTTGAGGTACGGTTTCAAGACCTCAAAAGCCTCTGCTAAGGTAAGTTCGTCTTCCTGGTCCTCAGTCTCTTCGGATCTGTATCGCAGTTTGAGCAAGACCTTGAATCCCTCATCAGTATAGACGGGTCTGACATATATGTTTTTCAAGTTGGGTTTGCCAATGGTCTTGGCCATGGTCAACTTGGCAAAACGGCCTTCTTGAACACTCTCCTCTACCTGTTTCCAGAAGAGGACAAATACATCTTGGTACTGCATAACATGAACGATTGATAAGGAAGTATTTAGAAGCTTCAAAAGTAATGCTAATTAAGAAACCAGTATAGAAAAATGGCTCCCTATTATCTACCTGTGGGCAATGGCAATACCAGTTGATAGTAGATTTTCTTCTAGCATCAAGACATTAGACCAATGTATGTCTAGTGTCTAATATCTTAAGGTCTTGATGCTGCCATTTGCAACGAGAGTACCGGCATTGCAACATGAGTACTGGTGAACCCGCTATGAGCGCGTTAATTTTGAAGCGTAGCTAAATATCATAAAGTATGAACAGTCCAATACGCAAATTAGTATTCACTTTATCCGCCCTATTCCTACTACAACTCACGCTTTCGGCCCAGACATTCAAAATCATCGGATTAGGTACGGAAGGATACGGCACCATCTTTTCGGTCTTACCGGACGGTTCTGAATATGAAGTGCTGCATGCTTTCAGCGGTTCAGATGGCGAGACACCTAATGGCAAATTGGTAGAGCTAAACGGTAAACTCTGGGGTACCACTCAAAAAGGTGGAACTGATGACTTAGGGACTGTCTTTCGCATCAATAAAGATGGGACAGGTTTTGAGCACGTCGATAGCTTCAAGGAATACGGAACCCTACCTAAATGTGGTCTCACAGTTTATGGTGATGAATTATATGGAGTGAGTAGCACTTCTCCATATGATTATAGTACCATTTTTAAAATCGACTTAGAAAATGATTTGCTTGAGCACAAGAAATATTCTTCTCCAGAACAAGGAGAATCGAACTCCCGAGAGCTCGTAGTGAGCAATGACTTGCTTTGGGGAGTGGCATTTCGTGGTGGAAATGAACCTGGTACAAATACCATAGATAATCAAGGTACCTTGTTTAACTACGATCCTGCTACTAATAACATTAATCTGATCCATGATTTTGACGGATACCAAGCAAGTGACGGCAGGAGTCCCAATGCTTCATTAGTCAACTATGGCGAGTACTTATATGGCAGTACCAGACATGGGAGCATCGACAATTTCACCACCTATGGCACGATATTCCGTGTCAAAAATGATGGTACAGACTATGAAGTTCTTCAGCAATTCAATGGTATTGACGGTATAAGCCCCGTTGGTGCCATGACAGTATTTGATGACCAACTATATGGCATGACCAGTGGAAAAGGAGACCATAACTGGGGCACAGTCTTTCGTTTTGACCCAACAGACAACGGATTGGAGGCCATCTATCACTTCACATCTACTAATGGCCGACCCAATGGCCCATTGGTATTAAAAGACGGCTTGCTCTGGGGATTCACGTTCTACGGGGGAGCCAATGGTTTTGGTATACTCTTTAGTATCGACCCGACCAATGGTGATTTTACCACGGTGCTGGACCTAACCGCTGCCAATGGTGGCGCCACCGTTCCGGGCACAGTGACTATCGTGGACTTGGAGCCAACTACACTGACGATAGACGATATTGCTGACAAGACATATAGTGACGAGCCATTTAACCTGACAGCTCAGACCAATTCAAGTGAAACGATCACTTTTGAAAGTTCTGATGAGAATATATTAAGCATCTCAGGAGCTACCGCTACGATCTTGGGGGCAGGCAACGTAGACATCACAGCTAAAGTCGCATTTGATGGCACCTATGCCAGACAAAGTGCGACATTAAACTTATCTATCAGCAAAGCTGAACTGATCGTATCGTCAGACGATTACATGATTGCTCTAGGAGATCCGATACCAGAAATTTATTTTAACTATGAGGGTTTTGCGATTGGTGATGGGATATATGATTTAAGTGAACCTCCAAGTCCCTTTGTAGCTGGCCTTCCGATCGCTTGTGCCTGTGAATATGCTATAGAAATGACTGGCGGTTCGGACCAAAATTATACCTTCTCAAAGCCTGAATACTCAGCCATACTGGTCTCACCTGGTAATCAGTTTATTTATGGTTTTGGCGAACCAGGAGAAGTGCTCATCACGCAAGGCACCTATGAATTGGGTGCCGCGTCTAGTGTGGGTTTGCCGATAAGCTATGAAATATCTGATGCCAGTGTAGGCACCATAGACGGCGGTACATTGACCTTTCTTAAAACAGGAAGTGCTACGATAACGGCTTCTCAAGAAGGAACGGACGACTACAATGCAGCTACACCAGTAGAACGAACCATTACCATTATCAAAGAAGATCAATCTTTGGAAAATTATTACCTTATTGAAACTTTCTATGCCAGCACACCATACGCACTTCCCTTTACGGCCTCTTCCGACCTACCTCTGACCTTTGCTTCTTCGGATGAGGATATCGCCATTATTCAAAATAATACCATTGTCCCTTTAAAATCCGGCGAATTTGATTTGATAATTACACAAGATGGAAATGAGTTCTACAATGCGCTGGACCCCAATCCAGTCGAACAAACCATCACCATTACAAAAGCTAATCAGTTTTTGATGAATATTCCAATTCCCGCCCCCATCCTCTATGTTAACACGCCATATGAACTTACAATTTCGAGTTCCTCAGGCTTACCACTGACCTTTGCTTCTTCTGATGAGAGTATCGCCACTATCCAAGATGGTGAAATCTTTCCCTTGAAAAATGGTCAGTTTGAATTGATTATCAGTCAGGCGGGAAACGATATATATGAGGCTCTGACGACTGTGAATGAGCTCTTTTTTGTGAATCCGGAAATCACCTGTGATATTGACTTCAGCTATTCTGTAGCTGATGATGGACTGACAGTATCCCTCTCAGGTCTAGGGATTCCGGGCAACTACAGTTGGGATTTTGGGGATGGTGGATCGAGCACAGAAGAGCCTGCCACACATGTCTTTTCTAACTATGGCGATCACGAAGTAGTGCTGACTTACACCAACTTTGATGAAGACTGCACCGACATAGCCACCAGGACGATCAACCTCTGCCCTACTTTCTACATTGATGAGGACATCGATGGATTTGAGGGAGATTTTTCTGTCAGAATACCTGAGGGCTTTACTGTAGATGCCGACGATAGCTTTGTTTGGGACTTTGGCGATGGCAGCGATGAGGTATCAGGACAATCGGTGAGCCATAGCTTCCCCAATCAGGAAGGATATGAGGCGACCGTCACACTGACCTACTCGATCAATGGTGATGTATGTTCAAATTCGACTTCCTCGTTTTTCAACTTGACTGAGTTCGGCTGTTTAGGGTTTGATAACCCTGCAGCTTCAAAAATCAGTACTTACGAGTATAGTTTTTCTCCCTCCCCTGGCAATCAAAACTCTACCTACACTTGGGACTTTGGTGATGGCCATACTTCTACTGAAGCCGAACCTACACATACCTATAGCGAGCTTGGACTTTATGTAATCACCATGACCGAGACTAATTTCGTCGGCCAAACTTGCACCAACACGACAGATGTCTATGTGCAAGAAGACGTCGTGAGCGGCTGTACACCTGAAATCACATTTTCCTATACGGGATTGGCCGTGCACTTCGAACCGGACTACACCTTCCCTTCGGGCAATTACGAATGGAGCATAGATGGCCAGACCTTTACGACGGCGGCGGTAGATTATACCTTTCCCAGGGTTGGAGGTTACGAGATCGCTGTGTCAGGTGATATCGATGGCTGTGATTTTGAAAAGGAAACTCAAATAATCGTTAGCGAAAGCGGAATATACCATATCTATGAGGCGCCATTGCCCAGAGGGATCTTGTGTGGAGCGACCCTTGACATCACCTACCCCGACGATACAGAAAATGGGATTCGTATAGCCATCAATGAACCTGACATAGCCTTGATTTCTCCTTATGTTTCTATTCAGATCAACTCAGCGATTGATCCCGATTTCAGCTTATTTATCAGTGAACTACCCTACGAGGGCACATTAAGCCCTGGATCATACTTCCTTTCTGGCGGGTTTTATTCAGGCGATCAGATATGTGAAGTCTCATTCAGTGAAAACATTGACATGGGAGACATCTCTGAATGTGCTTTTAAATTGTCACCTATCGAGTACCTCAGCAATACAGCTATTTCCATCAATGCACTGCCCCTCAATATGGATATTCATGAGATGAGCTTCTCGTACAGGCTCGCGAATGGAGAGCGGATTGGTGATGGAAGTGAGGCATTTTCCGTTTCTAACCTTTCTTGGGACTTCCCTAATGACAAAGCACACACGGTGATCGTCACAGGTACCAATGGTGCGTGTGAATACGAGCAGCGCGTGACCTTTCATACCAAAGATGACAACCCCTGTTTCTTTTCTTATGATATAGAAGAAACGGGCGCTAACACCTATGCCTTTAGTGCCAGCGCAGAAATAGCCGGCACGTTTGAGTGGAGTTTTGGTGAGACGACCATGAGTGATGAAATAGTTTCTCATACGTATGCCGAGGACGTGGAGCACAGCGAAATGGTCACCTATACCAATGATCAAGATTGTTTCAATCGGGAGTACCTCAATTTTAATGACCCATACGAGGATTGCGCCAGCCCTGTCATTAGCATGGAGCAAGTGGGCAACCGTGTTTATCTATCAGCCAGCCTAGAGGAATTGGACGAAGGCATCACGAGGTACTATTGGTCTCTGGGCGGAAACAACTATGCACAAGGTGCCACAGCGTCGCATGTATTTGCTGAAACAGGCGTGTACTACATTGGTTTGTTTTACTTCACCGCTGAGGGCGAAGAGTTCGTGCCGTTGTGCTATGGTGCTGATGGTATCAACGTCACGATTGATGAAATCACCACCCCAACACATCAATTGGACATTAACCTTTATGAAAGCAGTCAGGCTTCTCCTTTTAGCTTGGCATTGATTTTTGATCTCAATGGCTCGAGTGTATACCCGATCATTGAGCAATTTGGCGAAGGTCCACTCACAGTTGACCTGCCTGCTGGGGAGTACAAAGTTCTCGGCTACTCCCTCAACTACTTCAGCGAAGAAATCGATCAGTATGTACCTACCTACTATGGCGATGTAGCCGAAGCAGCATCTGCTCAGACGCTTACCTTGACTGGTGACCAGTCGATCGACATCAATTTAGCAGAGATGAGTGCAAGTGGAGACAGTTGGGATAGCGGTAGCGATGTGCTCACAGGGGCAGTCGTGGCGGACAACAACGCAGCACCGAGTGAAAACGGCAGAGTCCTAAACATACCCCAAGAACCTGCAGGAGATGTAGCGGTGAAGCTATATGACGATCAGGGTCAATTGCTCACTGTGACTTCAACCAACGATTATGGTGAGTACGAATTTGAAAAATTGGCAGCTGGCACGTATAAAATAGTGATAGAGCATCCGTATGCCCAAAACATCACATCCAAAACAATCACCATAGACGGTGAATCAACTACCTCTGAAGTGAGAATAGCAAAAGGAGTACTGTCTCGTAGTGGTGCTACCAAAACAGTACAAACCATTAGCGTAGTGCCTATACCAGATATGCTTGTGACCGATAAGCCATTTGATTTGAATGTGACATCTACTAGTGGGCTAACAGATTTTGAATATACAATCTCTGGCCCAGCAACTATCTCCGAAGGTTTGGTGACTTTAACTGGAGAGACAGGTACAGTCAATATCACGGTTAAACAGAGTGGTGATGCTACCTATCAAGAAGCGAGCACCACCATTTCATTCGATGTATCGGCGAACAATGAAATACTCGCTGTATCAACTATAGACGACACCTGGCAACTGGTACCCAACCCTGCTACTGATCACCTATCAATCAAAGGCCTAAACCACCAGACCATCAAGCAAGTAGTAATCATGACAGTCAGTGGAGTGCCAGTAGAAATCTATACCGACACGCAGCGTTTTGACATCAGAAATCTTTCTACAGGGATATACTTAGTGCAGGTACAAACAGTCAATGGCTCCTACCTCAAGCGACTGATCAAACGATAAGTACAAGGTATGAGTTAGAACTGGGTCGCTCATCTTCCTGCAACGAAACCATAGCTGGTTAACTGATTCAATTCAGGCCCCTCTAATGAAAGTTAGAGGGGTTTTACTCCTATCGAGAAAAACCCTCTTATAGCTTTAAGACAAAAACATTAAGTACACTTATGCTATTTTGGGTTACAATAGCGAGACGCTTTCTTACTGGTCTCTAGTAATGGCGTTATTTTTTTCACGAGTATGCCATTTTTATACTAAATTCAACTCTTTTTTCATGTTATCCAATCAAGACTAAGTTTCAGTCTATATGAAGTCATTTCTATTATTTAGTATTTTAATAAGCCTTATATTCTCGTCGTTGGGCACACAGGCGCAAAATGGAACACATTCGGAGGCAGAAAATTGGATTCGAAAATCCGAGGATATGCTACTGGTTCAATGGGATTCAGCGGTGGCATTCGCCAGAAAGGCGGTTGCATTAGCGGCTGATGCTCACTCGGATTCAACCAGAGTGAAAGCCATGCTACAGCTAGGAAAGTCCTTAAGAAAAGCTGGGTATAATCTAGAAGCTTCTCAGACCTTCGAAGAATTATATGAAGGCATGGATAAGCTTTCACTGGAATTAAAATCAACCCTGCTCTATGAAAAAGGGATGAGTCATATCAGACTTCACGAAGTTGATTCGGCTATGATTTCTTTTCATAAATTGTTTTCGAGTGCTTCAAATTCTCGTTCAGAATCGGAAGCACATTATGGTATGGGGTTAGCAAGCTATCGGTCTGGATTCACTACTGAAGCTATGGAGCATTTTCAAAATGCGCTTGATATTTGTCAGAAGAATGCGGATTACGACGGAATGGTAGTTTGTTATAATCAAATTTCAACCGTTTATCGTGACCTCTACGAGGATAGTACATCCTATGCTTACCTTCAAAAGGCAAAGGGTTTAATAGAACAGCATCCTATCAAACTAGAATTACAAACTAGCCATTTATCCAGAATAGCTCGATACCATCTCGATCAGGGTGATTATGACCGATCCATTGCTTTGATGAGAAAGGAGATGGAGGCATATGAAGCATTTGGTGGTATGGCGAAGCTCCCATCCACTTATATGGCCTTGGCTTATGCCTATCAGTTGAACTTTTCCAAAAGTGAGAGTTATAAAGATTCAGCCATATATTTTGCTGATAAAATATTGAAATTAGATTTCTCAAACACTGATCCATTTCTCAAAAAGGATAATTATCAACTTCTGTCTACGATCAACCAATTTTTAGGGAGGAAAGATGAGGCACTCAAATTTATGAAACTAAGTGTGCAATGGAAGGATACACTTTACGCCATCACAACCGGAAAGGCTTCACTTGCATTGCGTGAGAAGTATGAAAGTGAACGGAAAGAAAGCGAAATTGCAATCCAATCCTTGCAACTCAAACAGGCCAGTTTAATAAGGAATGGATTGATAGTACTCCTTGGTCTTGTCGTACTGGTTGTTTTTCTAATATGGAAAAGTTGGGCAAAGGCACGTAGGTCCAACGAGCTGTTAATGGAAAAAAATCGAATTATCAAAGAAGCCGAGCAGCTCAAGTCTCGCTGGTTTGTCAACGTATCTCATGAACTGAAAACACCGATTACGCTAGTACAAGGCCCCATCCAAAAAGTACTTGAGCATGATGCTTTGAATGCTATTGATAAGTCCGATTTGAAAATGGCCAATCGAAATCTTAAACAGTTGAAAAACCTGACTAATGAGATTTTGGATTTGTCTAAATTGGAAAATGGGTCACTAGAACTCAAGAATAGTATAGTCGATTTTTCATCTCTTATTAGAATTGAAGTAGCCTCCTTCGAATCATTAGCTGATTATAACAAAGTGAAATTAAATGTCCAAGTGGATAGAGAAATCACGATAGAAGGGGATGAAAGTAAACTGAGAAAACTCGTCCAAAATCTGCTGTCGAATGCGCTTAAGTTTACGCATGAAGGTGGTGAAATACAGTTGTCACTCAAAGACATCGAAAACCATTTCGAATTAGAGGTGAAAGACAATGGAGAAGGGATTAGCCCTGAAGATTTACCTTTTGTTTTTGATCGCTTCTATCAGTCTAAGAATGAAAAAAAATCAAATCAAGGAGGAACAGGGATTGGACTTGCCATATCCAAAGAAATTGCCCAAATGCATGGTGGCTCGTTGGAGGTAATCAGCCAAGTAGAAAAGGGCAGTAGTTTTTACTTCAAATTTCCTTTGAGTCTGGAACGTGAAGGAAGGGAACGTACGGCAATCCAAGAGGACCTATCGGAGCAACTAACTAAAGAGCAATATCGCTCCAGAGTTGATAAAAAACCCAGACTTTTGCTAGCAGAGGATAATCCTGATATGCGTGAATACATCCTTGGCATCATGAAACAGGATTACCAAATCACATCAGCGAGAGATGGAAAGGAGGCGCTTGAAAAGTTACAAGCGGATCATTTTGACTTGATCATTTCAGATGTCATGATGCCGCGAATGGACGGACTGGAATTAATCAAGGAAGTAAAACGGAATGAAAAATGGAGTCAGATTCCTTTTATTATCCTCACTGCTCTGAACAATGAAGAGCATAGAATTCATACCCTGCGTACGGGTGTAGATGACTATTTATCCAAACCCTTCAACCCAGAAGAACTCAAAGTCCGAACCGCCAACCTATTGAATAATCATAGAGGAAGAAGAGAGGAAGAAGTGGAATCTGAGCTGTCTTTTGATGACCAACTGCTAAAAACACTTGAGCAGGAAGTCAATGATCACCTTTCGGATCACCTGCTCTCCGTAACATTTTTAGCTGATAAGGCTGCCATGAGCGAACGAAATTTACGGAGATACTTAAAGAAAACTACAGGCCTTTCTCCTTCGGATTTCATCTTAGAGATCAAATTACAAAAAGCACTTGTCCTACTGGAAAAACGAGTACACTCTACAGTAAAGGAAGTGGCTAACCGATGCGGATTTGATCGAGCGGATAGATTTTCTACAGCCTTTGTCAAAAGGTACGGAAAGTCTCCCTCAGAATATCTATAACGATCAAAATCAGCCGTCAAATCAACAATTAGAGAGTAATTAGACCGATTTTGGCGGTGATCTGTCCGATTCTGGAATGGTAGAATGCATTGCTTTGCTTCATAATTTTTTTAAAAATAGAATTTATGAAAGCTATGGCAACAAACCATTTCAAGCACATCTCTCTCTTAATCTTACTATGTGCCCTTCTCTCGAAAACCGCTCAAGCTCAGTACACCCTGACAGACGACGACGTAGTAGTCACCGATGGAGTGATCACCAGCTATTCGGCTACAGAAACAGACATCATCATCCCAAATATGCTGGATGGACAGGTAATTACGAGTATAGGTTTTAAGGCTTTCTTTAACAAATCATTATCCTCAGTTGATCTTAGCCACCTTTCTAGCCTGACGACTATCGGAAATTATGCTTTTCAAGCCAATAGTCAATTAACTACTGTGAATGTAAGCGGCCTAACCAATCTGACGGCTATTGAATCTTTTGCGTTTCAAGCGAGTGGCTTGAGCAATTTTGATTTTTCCAGCGTACCCAACTTGAAGACAATCGGGGTCAATGCTTTTCGATCCTCTTCTTCCTTCACAGCAACTGGTTTTAGCGACTTAACCAATCTCACTTCCATTGGTACCAATGCCTTTTCCTTTACCTCCATCACGAGTTTTATACTCCCATCACCTACTACGACTGGATATAGCTTCGATGGATGGACAGATGGCACTACAACTTTTGACAACGGCGATGAAGTTAGTGATTTGACAAAAGCCTACACAGCCAATGTCGAAAGTCTAGTAGACTATTCTATAACCTACCACGCAGATGGTGGTACACATGCCAATGCAGCCAACACTTACACCGTGGAGGATGCCGTGACGCTAAATCCAGCGAGCAAATCCGGGTATATATTTTCAGGCTGGTATACAGAGCCGGAATTTACCAATGAAATAACCGAAATTGCGGCAGGTACTACAGGAGACCTAAACTTATACGCACAGTATCAGTACACCCTGACAGACGACGACGTAGTAGTCACCGATGGAGTGCTCACCAGATATTCGTCTACAGAAACAGACATCATCATCCCAAATATGCTGGATGGGCAAGTGATCACCGCGATTGGTCCTTCTGCATTTTTATTCAAATCATTGACTGGAGTTGATCTAAGCAACCTCACTAGTTTAACCACTATTGGTAATTTTGCTTTTCATGGTAATTCAATCACCTCAGTGGATTTCACGGGTCTCACCAATCTAACCACTATTGAATATGTTGCTTTTGAAGATAATTTAATCACGTCGGTGGATTTTACGGGTCTCACTAATTTAACCACTATTGGTAATTCTGCTTTTAGATTAAATTCACTCACCTCAGTGGATTTTACGGGTCTGACCAATCTAACTACTATTGAACTTTATGCTTTTCGTGAGAATTCAATAAGTATAGTTGATTTTACGGGGCTCACTAATTTAACTACTATTGGAGATTGGGCTTTTCGTGATAATTCAATAAGCACAATAGATTTTACGGGTCTGACTAACTTAACCACTATTGGTAATTTTGCTTTTCAAGATAATTCAATCACCTCAGTAGATTTTACAGGTCTTACTAATTTAACCACAATATCGAAAAATGCTTTTGATTCAAATACTTTGACCAGTTTTGCACTTCCAACACCCCAGAAGGAAGGTTACACCTATAGCTGGTCTGATGGCGAAACGAATTATGCCAATGGTGATATTGTCGATGACTTAACTGTAACATATACTGCGACAGCGAACTTGGTAGATTATACCATCACCTATCACGCAGAAGGCGCTACACATGACAACACTATTGTTTCTTATACAATAGAGGACGAAGAAGTTACCTTCTCATCAGCTGCTAAATCAGGTTACACATTCGAAGGGTGGTTTGCAGAAGATAGTTTCACCAATGAGATTACCGAGATCACTACTGGTACTACCGGTGACTTAGACTTGTATGCTAAGTTTGGTGCCACCGACTACGACATTACCTACCATGCAGAAGGCGCTACGCATGACAATCCAGATGCGTATACCATAGAAGATGCCTTGACTTTGACAGCAGCAACCAAAGAAGGCTACACCTTTGCCGGCTGGTATACAGAGCCAGAACTTACGAATGCCATCTCTGAAATCGAGAGCGGTACCACAGGAGATTTAGACCTTTATGCAAAATTTAAATACACCCTGACGGATGATGATGTGGTGGTCGAAGATGGAGTGATTACGAGTTATACAGGATCGGAAACCAATATTATCATCCCCGAAATGCTCGATGGGCAGGTGATTAGAAGCATTGGATCTTATGCTTTCCAGAATAAATCTTTAGGAGAAGTTGATCTGAGTAATATGACTAACCTGATGACTATTAAGCCCAGTGCTTTTGCATTTAGTTCATTATCGGCAATTGATCTTACAAACTTGACCCAGTTAACAACTATTGGACAGGCGGCTTTTTATGGAAACAGCCTAACTGAGTTGACACTGCCTACTCCTATGCTAGATGGAGAATGGAGAAGTGGAAGCAATATTTACGCATCTGGAGCAACTGTAGTAGACTTTCTCAACGAATACTTATACACAAGTGACACACCCTATACCTTGACGAGTGACGACGTAGAGGTAGTGAATGGAGAGCTTGTTTCAGTTCAGATGGAAATGAATTATTCCAACATCATCATCCCAAATAACCTGGATGATCAAGAAATCATTGCTATTGGAGAAGGTGCATTTCTGTATAGTACAATTACTTCTGTAGACTTTAGTGCCTTGACTAATTTGACCACTATTGGAGAAGGAGCTTTTTACCAATGCGATCTAGCTACGGTAGATCTATCTGGCCTAACCAGCCTAACGACAATTGGTGTGGAGGCATTTGCCTATGGAGGATCAATAACCTCTATTAATTTGACAGGCCTCACAAACCTCACCACCATTGAAGCAAACGCTTTTGACTACAATTTGTTAACCTCTGTTGACTTTAGTGGGTTAACTAACCTAACGACTATTGGAGTAGGGGCTTTTTCACGAAATGATATAATCTCTTTGAACTTCACTGGAGTAGATAATTTAAAATCCATTGAGGATGAGGCTTTTGCTTATAATGCATTGACCTCTATTGACTTTAGTGGTTTAACTAATCTGACGACAATTGGAGAGTATGCCTTTGAAGGCAACAGTTTGACCTCAGTGAATTTCACACCCTTGACAAATCTAAGAACCATATTGGAGGGGGCTTTTGAAGACAATAGCCTGACTTCAGTTGATTTTACAGGTTTAACCAATTTGACTTCTATTGAGGGATATGTATTTGCGGACAATTCATTAGCTGCTGTTGACCTGAGTGGTTTATCCAATTTGATAAAAATTGGCAAGGAAGCTTTTTTTGATAATAGTTTAACCGCTGTGGATTTAACACCCTTGACAAATCTAACGACTATTGGACTGGATGCTTTTACTGAAAATGATTTAGAAGAGTTTGTATTGCCCACACCTTCGCTTGACGGAGAATGGCGAGACCAAGGTAATGAGATTCATTCTTCCGGATCTATTGTATCTGTTTACGAAGCATACTATTACACGAGTGATGCCCCCTATACCTTGACCAGTGATGATGTGGTAGTCGAGCAAGGAGAAATTATTTCAGTGCTGCCAAAGATGAATTATACCAATATCGTGATCCCTAACGATCTTGATGGACAAGATGTTTTAGTCATTGGGGAAGATGCTTTTCACGAAATAGGGCTAAAATCGGTGGACCTAAGTGGCTTAATCAACTTAATTACTATTGAGCGATTCGCATTTTATAGTAATGAATTGACCACAGTAGATTTGACTGGTTTGACTAATTTAACAACTATTGGTTGGGGGGCTTTTGCAAGTAATGTTATACCAAATTTCACACTTCCTTCGCCTCAAACAGCGGGTTATAACTTTGATGGATGGATAAAAACAGGAAGAACGGAGACGAGGTATGCCAATGGTGCTGTCGTTGATGATTTGAATGCTTTTTACACAGCTGTAGTAGAAAGCCTGGTAGACTATACTATTAATTATGAATCAGATGGAGGAAGCCATGACAATCTTGTATTCAATTACACAGTAGAGGATGAGGTGACATTAGCTACAGCTACAAAAGAGGGTTATGCTTTTGATGGTTGGTTTACCGAGCCCGAATTTACCAATGAAATCGCAGTGCTATCTGGAGGGTACACAGGAGATTTGACACTATATGCCAAGTTCACTGCTGTAGACTATTCGATCACTTATTACGCGGATGGTGGGTCTCATGACAATTCCGACACCTATACTGTAGAAGAAGCGGTAACTTTGACCGCAGCCACTAAAGATGGTTATACCTTCGAAGGATGGTTTACGGATGAGGATTTCACCACTGAGATCACAGAGATTTCAATTGGTACTACAGGAAAGATTTCCTTGTTTGCCAAGTTTACAGAAATCGTACTTAGTGTGTTTGATACTGGCAAAGTAGCACTTTCTCTATATCCTAACCCTGTGACTGATAGTTTCTCTGTAGATGCAGCGGTGGATCAAATAAACGTACTCAATCTTGGCGGTCAAGTGGTACACACATTTAGAGGAAATCAGGTACAATACGACGTGTCCCACCTCAAGCCTGGCCACTACATTGTACAGCTAAGCCATACTGGCAATGCTCTAGGTTCACAACACATCATTATAAACCCTAGGTAATTATTTGTCAGAGGTTTAATAAAAAAATACTCCACAACAACAAAAGAGATCACATGATGTGATCTCTTTTGTTGTCTGAAGAGAAAAATCTAATATACCATCAGGCCGAAGCAGGTTATTTCACCTCACTAGGCACCTGGCCATATTGCTTTTTGAATATTTTAGAAAAGTACTCACTACTGCTAAAACCAACCGCAAAGGCGATTTCACTAATCGACATTTGTTCGTTTTTGAGTAGCTCCATGGCCTTGGTGAGACGGATCGTTCTGATGAATAATGTGGGGGTCATGCCCGTGATGGCTTTCAATTTCCTGTAAAGCGTGGAGCGTTCAATTTTCATCGCTTCACTCAGTTGCTGTACATCATAATCTCCCTGCTGTAGGTTTTCCAAGATATGCTGCTCAGCTAGCTCGATAAACCGCTGCTCAATCAACGGAAGCTGCTCTCGATTGTTAGTACCAGAGAGTTCCTTTCCGTAAATTTCCCTGAGTTTGATTCTATTCGAAATCAGTGATTCCACTCTGGCGACCAGTTCATCCCCTTCAAAAGGCTTGGTCAGGTAGTCGTCTGCACCTGTCCCCAGTCCTTCTACTTTATGTTCGAGGCTCGCTTTGGCGGTTAATAATATAATAGGAATATGAGAGGTGAGCATATCTTCCTTTAGTTTTCGGGTCATGAACACCCCATCAATCCTAGGCATCATCACATCTGAGATGATGAGATCTGGGATAATCCTTTTCGCCATATCTACCCCCTCCTGACCGTCTGTGGCTTCAAAAACCTGATAGTCAGCTTCAAAAAAAGATTTGATAAAATCACGCACACCCGCATTGTCCTCTACGATCAGTAGAGACGACTGTTTGTCAGAAACTGGTGCTATTGTCTCATTTTGGGCGCTACCCTCCTCTCCTGACCAAGGGGCGTTAGTTGCCCCGCTATCGGTCGGATTCAAGGTGACTAGCTTGCCATTACTTTGCAGCACCTGCGGGATTTCAACAATAAATTTGCTACCAATTGGCGTATTGTTTTCTACATACACCTTTCCTCCATGCAACTCAACGTATTCCTTGGCCAGTGCCAAGCCAATACCAGAGCCTACATTGGTATCCTTTTGATTGAGTTGATAAAATCGTTTGAATACATTCTTCTTTTCGTCATTAGGAATACCCGCGCCTTGGTCAATAATTTCAATCCGATGATATTCGTCTCCTTCACTCACATTAATGATCAATTCACTATCGTTTGGACTGAATTTGAGCGCATTAAAAAGGATATTGTCTATCACACGGCTCATTTTTTGAAGATCCATGGTAATTACTGATGCTTCTACCCCTTGCAGGATGATTTGAATGTTTTTGGTCTCAGCCAGTGCCAAAAATGGACGCACTTGCTGGTAGATCCACGGCTCTATTTCCACCTGAGAGAGGTGTAGTTCCAACTGTCCGTGTTCTGATTTGGCCAAATCCAACAGTTGATTGATCAGATCCAATAGCTGATTGGCATTGGACAGGATGGTCTCTAGATGCTTTTGGGCTTGCTGGTCATTGTTGACTCTGCTGAGTTGCGTCTTGGCAGGGCCGATGATCAAGGTCAAAGGCGTCCGGAATTCATGTGAGATATTTGCAAAAAATCGAGACTTCATCTTGTCTAGCGCTTCCAGTTGCTCGTTTTTCTCCAAGATCTCCGCCGTGCGCTCCAATACCTTTTTCTCTAGCAGTACATTTTGCTCACGCACCAGGTTGTTTTTCTCTGTTTCAATTTTCCGAATGGCTTGCTCAGCTTCCAACGCCCCTTCCAACTGCTGCTGCTTATTGATATAGAAATGATCGAACAACCCAAGCAATAAGAAAAAGCTAACCCCGGGTATCAGGACACGAGAATAATCATAAGCTATGTATACCTCATTTGAAATAATCCCCAGTTGATTGAGGATAAACCAAACCAGCGCCAATACACCAAACAGCAAGGTCATGCTGTAATAATAAGCCAGTCTATGCTTTGATTTCAGGGAAAAATAGAGACATGAAATGGCTATAAAAACACCCATTCCATTGAGTACGATCAAGGTTTTGTAGATATAAATATTAAAAAGGGCTGGGACAAATATGAGCCCAAGGGTCAATGCAATGCCGTACAGGAATTTCCTCAAAGTAGGTGCGGTTTGACGGGTATTCAAATAAGAGGTCGAAACCAATAGAAATGTGATGATATAAAATACGCCAAAGAAATATTCTAAATAGAGTGCCCAGCTGGGGTGGTCAAACAATGCATATCTGACCAAATACCCGCTGAACGTGAAAGGAAATAATATCGTCAGCAGTAGCATAAAAAAGGTCTCAATAAATAATCGCTCACCATTGATGAGGTATAAGACCAAACTCAGCAACAACAACAACACACCCGCACCATAAAACATACCATCGGCAAACATGGAGGTGCTAAACTGGGTTTCAAATTTGGATCGACCCATCAATATCAAACGGTTGATTTTGAGATGATCTTGGGTAAGCTTGCGCGTATTCTGAATACTTAGATATAGCACATACTTGCCAGGTGCTATCGTGAGCGGAATTTGTACATCATTTTGGTTGTATCCCTGGAGCGGTCTATCGGCCAGTCTTACCATAGCTCCACTCCTAGCCGCAGTCACCAATTCGCTGCGATCATTGACCAAGTACATACTTACATAGTCAATGTTGTGATACAGCCACAGCATGTAGGCGATCGATTTTTTTGTGTCATTGTTCAATCCTAGTCTGAGCCATTGCACGCCCCTCCCCCTCTCAAAATCCACATTTTGTTGAAAAAGCGAGTCGGGCAACTGATGTACGGCTGACCAATCCATTGGCACCTGCTCCATCCCCTTCAGGAGCTCCGCATGAGAATCAATGAAAATATAATCTTCCGCACTTTTTAGCTGAACAGGCGTGAGTGAATCCTCTGGATTTGATGCTTGTCCAAATAATTGATTGGCAATAAAAACCAAGCACAATGCAAATAGCATGGATGATATGGTGGCGACAGGCACCCTAATAATAGACATGATTTAAAAATAGGTAAAAGCTCCAATAAAAACTGGCTGATAACCGCAATTGCAACGAGCGTACAGGCATTGCAACATGAGTACCGCATGTACTGGCTCTGGATTTAGTGTAGGAGACTTCCTTTGCTCGGCTTCAGTTCCCTTTTTTTGCATGTACTCAATTAGTATTGTATTACTTTTATCTCACGGTTGCTTATCATGAAAGTTATCTGCGTATTCCTTGAGCCATCGGCATGTATTACTTTTTCGATTAAAACCCATGTCATCCAAACCATCAAATTTCGTCATCATTCTATTACAAACCTATATCTGTAGAGCCATTCTCTTCATTGGGTTAGGATACATTTTAGTGCCTTATCCATGCCAGGCTCAATTATCAGAAGATTCGGTACGAAAAATCTTCGAACTCCCAATTGAAAATTTTAGTGAGTATGAGAAGCTCGCGACATTGGCCAACACGCTGAATAATGCAAGTCCAGTGGATGCCTTAAAGATCCTCCCAAAACTAGAGCAGCATTTAGACAAAGCTGATTTTAGGTATCAGTTCTATTTCTATAAGACGAAAGGGCACAACTATACTCAATTCGAAAAATATGATAGCGCACTTATATTCTTGACAAAGGCAGAGAAACTCGCAAGAAAAAATAAGGACAATCGCCTCCTTTCCCTAGCCATATCAGATCAGGGTCTCCGATTGGCAAGTCTAAACTTATTTGCAGAATCATTGGAAAAATTTCAATCGGCACTAGAGGCGATCCAGGGCATGAACGAATTGAATTTGGAAAGCAATTGTCTCAATCAAATGGGACATATCTACAGAAAGACCAAAGATTATGATCAAGCGATAGTGAGTCTTAATCAATCATTAGCGATTAAAAGACAACTAGACCTCCCGGTTGAGAATACTTTGAACGAACTGGCCAACGTCTATTATTATCAAGGTCAATATGACAAGGTGATGGAAATGGATTTGTCCCTTGCCGAGGAGAATAGGAAAAAGGGCAACATCAGAGCGCTATCTTTCAACCTCAATAACGTAGGAGAAGATTTTATAGCACTAAAAAAGCATGAACAAGCTATTCCATATTTCTTGGAGGCTATTGAGTTGAAGAAAATAAATGGAAATGAAAACCTACTCTTGTCGAGCTATCTGGGTATCGCTAGTTGCTATGCGTCATTGCGCAACTACCCCATCACCAAGAGCTATTATGATTCGGCGCGAGCCATCGCCATGAAAGGAAGTCATGACAACAAGATGGAATACTTCAATTATGTCTATCAATTTGAAAAAGGCCGAGGAAATTTCGAAATGGCACTTACCAACTATCAGCAAATGATAGCCTATAAGGATAGTATATTCAATGAAAAAAATGCCAATAAAATCGGAGAACTAAAGACCAAATACAATACCGAACAAAAAGAAATGCAGATAGAACGCCAAGAAGAGCAGTTGGCCACGCAGTCGATGTATAGAAATGCATTGATTGCAGGCGTGATCGCTTTATTAGTCATCATTACACTAGTCTATCGCAGTGAACGAATCAAAACCAGAAAAAATCAGGAGATTGAAGAGAAAAACAGCCTCATAGAAAAATCTCTACAGGAAAAAGAATCCTTACTCAAGGAAATTCACCATCGTGTCAAAAACAATTTGCAGGTGATCTCCAGTTTGCTCAACATGCAGTCGCGTACCACCGAAAACGAAGAAATACTGGATGCTTTTCAGCAAGGGCAAAGCCGCGTAAGGGCCATGTCATTGATCCATCAAAAACTATATCAGACGGACAACCTCAGCGAGATAGATTTTCAAGAGTACACCAGTCAGTTGATAGACCAGCTCTCCACACTATATACCGGCAACAAGGACGACATCACCACTGAAGTAAGAGCCAACGACATCAAATTAGATATCGACACAGCCATTCCGTTGGGTTTGATTTTAAATGAATTGATTTCCAACTCATTTAAATATGCTTTCAAAAATGTGAGCCATGGCAAGATCAAAGTAGATATGGAGCGTCTGGCAGATGGAAAAATTCAATTGGCCATTTCAGACAATGGACAGGGCTTGCCATCAGATTTTAATCTGGAAGCCACTAAAACACTGGGCTTAAAACTGGTCAATATATTGACCAAACAGCTCAAAGGAAAGCTAGCCTACAAATCCACGACTGATTCGATATTTATCATTACTTTTCACGAAATTAAACTGTCCGCCTAATGTCTGAGATAAAAATTCTCATAGTAGAAGATGAAATGATCATCGCAGAAGATATGAGTGATATGCTCCAATCGCTAGGCTATGACGTGATCGGCGTGACTGGCGAACTAGACGAGGCCAAGCAGCTCCTCGATGAGCTTGCGCCAGACATTGCGATGGTCGACATCACGCTTGGCGTAAAGCAAGAAGGGTTAGACTTTGCACAATACATCAAAGATCATCATGACATGCCCTTTATCTTTTGTACCTCTCACGCAGACAAGTCTACTATAGACAAAGCCACCCCACTCCACCCCAGCGGATATTTGGTGAAGCCATTCACCCAAAAAGACTTATACTCAGCGATTCAGGTGGCTCTGGCCAATTTCGCCAATGACCAGCCGAAAACAGATAAAACTCCCATTGCTGCATCCGAAGATTTAGTGATCAAAGATTCGATTTTCATCAAAAATGGACACCTATATATCAAGGTAAAGTTTGATGATATGCTATGGATTTCCCCTGACGGCAACTATGCCTCCATCCAAACGGTGGATAATACCAAGCACTTGGTAAGGATGCCGCTCAAGGACTTTCAGGATCAGTTGCCAACGCATAAATTTTATCGCACCCACCGATCCTATTTGGTCAATATTGATAGAATCGAAGGGATAAACAATCAGCATGTTTATCTAGGCGAGCACCAAATCCCTCTAGGCAAAAACTATAGAGAGGAGCTCCTCTCGCTTATCAAAAAATTGAGTTGATCAGTAGCTGACGCTCAGCCGAGCCTGTCAATTCCTAGAAGTATGAACAAATCTTAATAGGCATTATCAGCATCTCATGCTGATAAGCGCCCCCTTTTGTACAAAAGCATAGAGATCAAGCCACCGAACTACGCTTAAGATTTCAACTTCCCCAAAGTAGCAAATCCTTAAAAAAGAGCACTCCGCATACATAGATGAGGTGTTCATCCCTATTTGTTGAATGGCATTCAGCGACACCATAGTTTTATTTCAGATTGGCAGACACGCATCATCATTTCGACTCTTATTGAGTAGAAAGGAGGTGCGTGTTGATTCATAAAACTACGAATTGCAACGAGAGTACCGGCATTGCAACATGAGTACTGACAGTGAATAGCCTTTCGTGGCGTCATTTGTAGTATAGATGACCAAGTACACTACGAATACATTCTTGTTGAATTTTAAAAATAAACTTATGAAAAATTTATACCTAGCTAAATCTGCGGTGCTTACGCTGTTGTTTGCTTTGTTACAACTGGCTGTACATGCACAAGATCAAGCGCTTGTATTGAACAACGAAGAAACTATTGCTGATTTAAATCTCAATCTCTATGAAACGGTTACAATTTCGTTTTGGGCCAAAACGACAGGTGTAGGAGGATTGGTACCTAAGATCGTTGATAATGACAATGGTGGCTTTGACCGGGCTATTGTCTTCAAAAATGGAGAATGGGTTGTTTTCAATGACGAATCGTATGATACTAATGTGGAACATAAGCTGAATGAGTGGGTCTACATTGCTGTGGTTTTTTCATCTACACATACTTATTTTTTTGAGAATGGTTTCAGACTCTGGAGTGGACCAGGAGGTTCTTCGGTGAGGACTGGGGCTTCGTTCCTCACATTGGGCGAAGATTATTCGGGTATAATTGATGAGTTGGCTGTCTGGAGCGATGAACGCACCACACTGGAAGTTATACAAGGAATGACCTCCACCCCCGACGGAACTGAAGATAACCTAGTCGCTTATTATGATTTCAATGACGGCACCATTACCGACCAGACGGCCAATGGATATGACGGTAGCTCCAATAATACAGAATATGTCAATTCGCTCGCTACCACTCATGTCAATATCACAAGAAGCTACTTGTCTCCTTATTCATTCAGGCTCTCCTGGGAGGAGCCCGCGGAGGGAGGCACTGTAGATGGGTACTATGTGGTCATTGATGATGACAGTGATTTTTCTTCCCCTCTCTACGATCATATAGACGTAGGCACAGACAGATCGTATGATGTGCTCGGTTTGTGTGCAGATGCTTTCTATTACATTGGCGTGCAAGCCTATTCAGACAACGATGTTAGTCGGTATTCTAGGGAATCTTATGGTTCTGGGTACTTGAGGCCTATCGTTAGTTCTACTTCTTTGGCCGATCTCACAGATGCTTGCAGCGTAGCCGAGCCTACCGCCCCCACGGCTACAGACCAGTGTGCCAACGTGATCACCGGGACTAATGAGTTGATTTTTCCCATCACGACACAGGGCGAAACTACGATTGTATGGACTTATGAAGATGCGGATGGTAATATAAAGACTCAAAATCAGAAGATCATCATTGATGATAATGAGGCACCAGAGGCCGACCAAGCTACCCTTCCAGACATTACGGCGGAATGTAGCGTAGCCGAACCCTCAGCTCCAACCGCTACAGATAATTGCCGTGGACAGATCACAGGGACACAAGCATTGATCTTCCCGATCACTACACCAGGAGAAACTACCATTGTTTGGACATACACAGATGATAATGGGAATACATCCACCCAAAATCAAAAAATTGTAATCGAAGATGTGACAGCCCCTGTGCCTGTCTTGTCTTCGCTGCCGCCAATTACGGCCAACTGTAGCATTGCCGAGCTGCCCACAGCCCCTACTGCTACCGACAATTGCGACGGTACGATCGTAGGAGTTGCCAATCGCTCGTTCCCTATTAACTATGCGACAAGTTTCACGCTGACCTGGACTTTCGAAGACGCAGCTGGCAACACTTCTACACTTGAGCAGGCGATCTCAGTCACCAACGCACCACCCGTGCCAGACGTAGAAAACTTACCAGCATTGGTAGACCTGACCTCAGTCACCCCTACACCGCCTACCGCTACTGATGACTGCGATGGTGTGATTACCGCCACTACTAACAGTACATTTCCCATTACCGAGCCAGGTTTTCACGAGATACGATGGCAATTTGAGGACAGTCACGGATCTTATGAATGGCAGGAGCAGATCGTGGTTATAGGCGAAATTCCAGCCAATGATCTATGTGCAGATGCCATAGCCATTAGTCTCGATCAGGAAGTGACAGGAACTTTAGTCAATGCTCTCCCCGAAGCTCAAATCAGCGATTGCTCATTAGAGCCTTTCTTTGAGGAGGAGGAAGAGGAAGAACTAGAGCCTTCGGAAATGTGGCCAGGCGTATGGTATAGCTTTCAAGGCACAGGAGAGGCTTTGACTTTAAATATTGACTATAAGGAGGGCGAATCTTTATTCAGTGTCATGGCTGGTACGTGCAATGATGAATTGGTATGTATAGGCAGTAATTTAATGGAGCCTTCCTTTAGCTTCGAAACAGTAGCCGGAGAACCTTACCTGATTCATGTTTCTGAATTCTTTGGAGAGTCAGATTCATTCACTTTTTCTCTATCTACGATTCCTACTAATACTTCGTGCGACGTAGCCGAAACGGTAACGATCGGCAGTGAGGTGAATGGGACTTCTATTGGATTGCTCGAAGAAGAGGACGCTGAAGCTATGTGGTATCATTTTGTAGGTACAGGTGAAGAGGTGCAGTTTAGGGCTACGAGTATTGAGTTTTCGTTTCATAATCTATCCATTTTAGATGGAAGCTGTGGGGGAGATTGGATCGATATTGAATCTGACACTGAGGAGGTAGGAGAATCACCGGAAGGTGAAATTCAAGAGATCACTACGAAACTCACCTTAAACACCGAACTGGACGTGGATTATTATATAGCAGTTTCACCAACGGATTTAACAGGATCGTTTCTTTTTGAAGTACTGCCTACCACTCCGCCTGCCAACGATCAATGCACTGGTGCCATTAGCGTGAGCTGCGGAGATACGATCACTGGCAGCACAGAGTTTGCTACAGCAGATCATGCCTTGGCTCCCGCATGCGGAACCAATTCGGACATAGGCAATGGCGTATGGTATCGCTTTGTAGGTACAGGCGACAAAATCACTTTGTCTACCTGTAGCGATGACTCGTTTGATACTAGTCTTAGCGTGTATTCAGGAGCTTGCACCACCGGACTGGTGTGTGTGGCTGGCAATGAAGATGGCCCGTCATGTCCCAATTACTCGTCTGAGTTGACTTTCATTTCACAACTAAATACTGAATACCTCATTCTGGTAGATGGGTATTACGACATGTATGAAGATATAGACGCAGTGGGTGAATTTTCCCTGGAGATTACTTGCGAAGAAGCTCCTACACCTCCCACGAATGATACCTGCTCGGATGCCATGGCCCTTACTGTATATGAGCAAGAAGCAGGCACTCCCACGCAAGGAACCAACGAAGGAGCTACGACTTATCTAGGCGTGGTAGAATGCGACAAATTCGCCAATGTCAACGATGTTTGGTATAGTTTCAACTCGGGTTACAATACAGAGGTTGAATTGACTGCTACGTTTGAGACGGCTGGGTATTTGTTCTACGCGATGTATGAATCCTGTGGCGGAGAGGCAATTGAATGCGCGGCTGGCTATGACTATGATTTTGATACAGAAGAAGGTATACCATTATTGATTAACAATGTAACGTTTGAAGTTGAATCCAATACAGATTACCTCATCCAGGTATGGAATAGCAGCCAGGCAGGTACTTTCACATTGATACTCAACGATGGCGAGAATACTGCCCCATCCATTACCAATAGTCAGGATTTGGCGATATCGAGATATGCCACCTCAGCGGATGTACTTTGGGATTTCGAATACGAGGATGACGAGGGGAATGACCAGCGATTCGAACTATTGAGTGGCGAAGAGGATGGTAGCAATGGCGACGATGGGGCGTTTTTCGCGATCAACGAACTGACCGGAGAGCTGTATGTAGCAAACCCCGAAGCCTTCCAGGCTTCAGACCAAAGTTATTTTGTGATGAGAGTGAAGCTGGTCGATCAGGGACCAGGAGAGCTTTCGGATGAAGTGCTTTTTGAGATAGACGTCTTAGATGATCAGCCGCCAGTGCTAGATGATGTTTCGGTATCAGTCGACGAAGGAGTGTATTATATACCTTCTGGTTTTGAATATGTCCTACTGGGTAGTTCGCCTGATGGAGATGAATTTTTCTATTCCATTGTAGATGGAAATGATTACAACTTATTCATGATCGAAGATGGAAAATTGATCATCAACGAGGATGGTCATGAATTGGATGGTCATGAATTAAATGATCCTGATTTTTACCTCGATTATGAATTTCAAAATCAGTTTGTCCTCGATATCAAGATCCAGGAAGACACAGACTTGAACTTGAGCGTCGTGGGTAGGATCACCATCAACCTTAATGATCTGAATGAGTACCCTCAGGTGTACGAGGGTACTGCTATTTTGAACTTAAATAGTGCAGTTGGTACTTCTGTTGGATTTGTAAGGTTTGATGATCCGGATGCCGGGCAGACACACACCTATTCGATCAGCGATGGCAATTCGGCAGGTATTTTTGCTATAGACGAAGCTACCGGAGAAGTGACCGTTGCGGATGCTGCAGCACTGCTGAGTGCAGGTGAAACCGAACACACGTTTGAAGTGGGTGTGACGGATAGTGGAGAACCAGGTTTTACCGGGTACAGTGATTTTAAAGTAAATGTACAAGGCACACCAATGACCACCCTATTTGAGATAGCAGAAGATGCTGGCGATGATGACGAAGTTGGTCAGGTCGTTTATGATGCCACAGCTGATTTACAATATAGCCATGATGATCGCGATTATTTAGACAATGGATTAGAAGGCATTCCTTTTTATATAGGTGAGGATGGTACGATCAAAGTGGGCGATGCGGACGTGCTTGATTTCGAAACACAAAGCAGCCATCAGATCTACATCAACATATACGAAGTCGGAATCGGGTACAAGGCGTTAGGTCTGCCCATCACCATCAATATCACAGATGTGAACGAGAGACCTGATTTTGTTACTCGGACGGAAGACATCTATCTGTCTAATACTGCCAAAAATGGGGACGAAGTAATGCAAGTATCAGCGTTTGACCCAGAGGGTGATGATCTGACCTACACATTAGATGACGAGCTGTTTGCGATTGATGAATCCACAGGCATGGTTACCATCAAGGATGTGAGTAAAATCCCCTTTTTTATAGAATCAATGATTGATCTTTATATAGTGGTGTCAGACGGAGAACTGGAGGAAATCACTGAGCCCACAGTTTATTTAGTGATCAATGCCGCGCCTACCTTGGCTGTGACCTCCATGACCATCGACGAAAACGAGTCCGCAGGCACGCTGATAGGTACGCTTTCTTCGGACGATGTGCATGGCATCAAGAGCTATAAGATTACCTCGGGTAATGACGCGGGACATTTTGAGTTGGATGAAGTGTCAGGAAACCTAACCTTTGTTGGGGATACACCATTCGATTATGAGTCTACCCAGTCGTACGAACTCACCGTTGAGCTCACAGACAAAGGGCCTGGCCACCCAACATCAGTAGAGACTTTGACCATCCAAGTTTTGGATGTCAATGAAGCCCCTGTCCTATCGGCCATTGGCGCACAATCTGGCGATGAACTGACAACCATCACCTTTACGGCAAAAGCCACCGATGAAGATTTGCCAGCCAATACGCTAAGCTATAGTCTGGATGCTGCGGCTGCAGCCAAAGGCATGACGATCCACACAACAACAGGCGTTTATAGCTGGACGCCAACTGAAGAACAGGACGGTACACACGACGCAACAGTCACCGTGAGTGATGGTACCCTCACCGCTAGTGAGGTGATCACCATCACGGTCAATGAAGTGGATGCTGCGCCTGTCCTTTCAGTTAATGACGGTAAATCACTAGCAATCATCAAGTTATACCCCAACCCGGTCGTCAACGAACTCACCATGGAGGTGAAGAGCGACATGCTGGTGAGTGTAGTGGATTTGCAAGGAAAAGTAGTGCTTCATCAGCGCGTCACTCCTATACAAAATACCATCGAATTGAAATCATTGAGAAGTGGTCTCTACACGGTGGTGCTGACAAGCGAGAGCAAAACCGCGCACTACAAAGTGATCAAGAATTAAAGATATGTCTACAGCGAGCACGGACGGCCAACCCGTGCTCGCTTGATACATAAAGCGTCCATAAAAATCGAGAATAAGCCGCAATTGCAACGAGCGTACCGGCATTGCAACATGAGTACCAGCTCTGAGACCCCTTTTCCACCTTGCTTTGTACAGATTTTAAAACCTAAAGGTAAAACCATGAAAAAAGCCTTGTCTATTTCGACATTACTACTACTGGCTTCATTCTCTGAATGGATACAACTACTATACATCGATTGGGTCTACGCCATGCGCTTGTCGATGCTACTATTCATTATTGGCAGTGCTTGTGCAGCTATTTTCATCCAAATGAAAAAACTACAGGAGGATCGGATGTACACACAAAAAGTAGCGACAGAATACGACGAGGCGTGTAAAATAAACAAAGCTAGCCAACCATGTACAACACTATAAAACAGAACCTTATGAACCAGTTAATCACTAAGTTGCTCAAGTGTGCGGCATGCACACTGCTATTTTTCTTCATCGCAGGCTCCACCCAAGCCCAGCTCATAGAGGGTGCATTTGTCACCACCTGGCGGACGACGGCCGCTGGTGAATCCATCACCATCCCGACTACAGGGTCTGGATATGCTTATAAAGTAGATTGGGGTGATGGCAGTGATGATGAGACGGTGTACACAGGCAATGCTTCGCATACTTATACTGCCGCTGGCGACTATCAGGTGTCCATCAGTGGAGATTTTCCGCGGATCTATTTCAACAATGGAGGACAAAAAAACAAGATCCAATCCATCGACCAATGGGGGGATATTGAGTGGACGAATATGTCTTGGGCTTTTTACGGCTGTTCAAATTTAACTTATGCTGCCCCAGATGCCCCAGACCTGTCGGGGGTGACTGATATGGCTGGTATGTTTGCACATGCCAGTTCCTTTAATGGTGATTTGAGCAGTTGGGATGTGAGTGGAGTGACGAATATGTTATCTATGTTTCGTTTAGCGAGCTCCTTCAATGGTAATTTGAGTGCATGGGATGTGAGTGCGGTCACTAGTATGTCAGCCATGTTTTATTCTGCCAGCTCGTTCAATGGCGATTTGAGTACCTGGGATGTGAGTGCGGTCACTAGTATGTCAGCCATGTTTCGTTCTGCCAGTTCTTTTAATGGCGACTTGAGTACCTGGGATGTGAGTGCGGTGACCAATATGTTTGGAATGTTTAGCAATGTCAGTTCCTTCAATGGCGACTTGAGCACTTGGGATGTGAGTGCGGTGACCAATATGTCTGAACTGTTTTATAATGCCAATTCCTTCAATGGCGATTTGAGCTCCTGGGATGTGAGTGCGGTCACTAATATGACCGATTTTATAGACAATACTGGTATGTCTTCAGGTAATTATTCTGCCTTGCTCATCGGATGGAGTGATCTGACGCTGCAGTCAGGTGTGACGCTCGGTGCCAGTGGACTTGACTACTGTGACATTGCCACTGCCGCACGGGCGACCATCGCAACCCAATGGACGATAGATGATGGGGATGAGGTAACCTGTGGCACTGATACAGATATTTTAACATTTTTCCTTAAGGATAAAATGCAAGGCGAAGCGGTCATCGATGCAGAGGCGCATACGGTGACCGCACAAGTGTACAGTGGGGTAGATCTGACGAATTTGGTGCCAGATTTGACTTTGTCTACTGGAGCAACAGTTTCACCAGAGAGTGGTGAGCAGGTGGATTTTACGGATGCAGTGATCTATAGTGTTCAATCCGAAGACCAGCTGACGTCACAGGACTGGACGGTCACCGTCACTCACGGTTCTGCTAGTTCAGAGACGGATATTCTAACTTTTGACATAGCAGATCAAATAGTGTTTGACTATGTGGATCTAGAAAATCATCGCATTGACGTAGTCGTGTTTTATGGTGCTGATTTGTCTGCCTTGACTCCAAACTTGACGACTTCATATGGTGCAAATGTATCACCAACGAGTGGTGTGGCCCAGGATTTCACTAATGAACGGACTTACACCGTGACGGCTCAGGATGGAACGACTACACAGGACTGGACAGTTTCAGTTCTTGTACAACGATCCTTCCAAACCACCTGGCGGACAACGGTCGCTGGTGAATCCATCACCATCCCGACTACAGGGTCTGGATATGCTTATAAAGTAGATTGGGGTGATGGCAGTGATGATGAGACGGTGTACACAGGCAATGCTTCGCATACTTATACTGCCGCTGGCGACTATCAGGTGTCCATCAGTGGAGATTTTCCGCGGATCTATTTCAACAATGGAGGACAAAAAAACAAGATCCAATCCATCGACCAATGGGGGGATATTGAGTGGACGAGTATGCTAAGTGCTTTTTATGGCTGTACTAATTTAAGTTACTCAGCCACAGACGCCCCAGATCTGTCTGGAGTGACTGATATGTCAGCCATGTTTCGTTCTGCCAGTTCTTTTAATGGCGACTTGAGTACCTGGGATGTGAGTTCCGTTACTGATATGTCAGCCATGTTTTATTCTGCCAGCTCGTTCAATGGCGATTTGAGTACCTGGGATGTGAGTGGGGTGACCGATATGTCTTCTATGTTTAGTGGTGCCAGTTCCTTCAATGGTGATTTGAGCACTTGGAATGTGAGTGGAGTGACCAATATGTTATCTATGTTTAGTTCTGCGATCTCCTTCAATGGCGATTTGAGTACATGGGATGTGAGTGGGGTGACCGACATGCGGAGTTTTCTGAACTATTCTGGTATGTCTTCAGCTAGGTATGCCAATTTGCTTATTGGGTGGAGTGACTTGACACTACAGTCCGGTGTGTCACTGGGTGCCAGTGGACTTGACTACTGTGACATTGCCACTGCCGCACGGGCGACCATCGCAACTCAATGGACGATAGATGATGGGGATGAGGTAACCTGTAGCACTGATACAGATATTTTAACATTTTCCCTTAAGGATAAAATGCAGGGCGAAGCGGTGATCGATGCAGAGGCGCATACCGTGACCGCACAAGTGTACAGTGGGGTAGATCTGACGGATTTGTCTCCTGATTTGACTGTGTCCACTGGGGCAATGGTTTCTCCAGCGAGTGGCGAGCAGATGGATTTTACGGATGCAGTGATCTATAGTGTTCAATCCGAAGATTTATTGTTTTTTCAGGACTGGACCGTGACCCTTACGAGTGGGGGCGTCAGTTCAGAGACGGATATTCTAACTTTTGAAATATCAAATCAAGCAGGATCTGCTTATGTGGATGTGGACAATCATCGCATTGAAGTAGTCGTGTTTGATGGTGCTGATTTGTCTGCCTTGACCCCTGTTTTGACTACTTCCTATGGGGCAAGTGTATCTCCAGAGAGTGGTGTGATGCAGGATTTCACCAGTGAGCGCACTTATACGGTGACGGCACAGGATGGTACGACTACTCAGGATTGGACAGTAACTGTTATAGAACACAGGCCCTTCCAAACCACTTGGCGGACGACGGTCGCCACCGAATCCATTACGATTCCCACGAATAGTGATACCAACGGTGATGGCACCACAGATGAACAGGATGTACCTTACAGCTATAATGTAGACTGGGGAGATGGAACGACCGACTGGACGGTGTACACCGGCAATGCGACACATACTTATGCTACAGCGGGAGATTATCAGGTTTCCGTTACAGGGACATTTCCCAGAATTTTCTTTAATTATGGAGGAGATAAAGACAAAATCCAATCCATCGACCAGTGGGGAGATATCGAGTGGACGAGTATGATTTTGGCCTTTGCCGGCTGTTCAAATTTAACTTATACTGCTACGGATACGCCGGATTTCTCTGGGGTGACTGATATGAGTGCTATGTTTGGAGGAGCCAGTACCTTCAATGGTGATTTGAGTAGTTGGGATGTGAGTGAAGTCATCAGTATGAATTCAACGTTTGTAGGTGCTAGTTCTTTCAATGGTGATATAAGCACTTGGGATGTGGGTGAGGTGACCAATATGAGTTATATGTTTAACGGTGCTAGTTCTTTCAATGGTGATATAAGCACTTGGGATGTGAGTAATGTAACGAACATGGTATGGATGTTTTTTGGTGCTCATTCCTTCAATGGCGACCTGAGCGCCTGGGACATTAGCTCTTTAGAAAAAGCGGATGTAATGTTTGCTCAGTCGATCCTTAGTACTGTCAATTATGATAAATTACTCAAAGGTTGGAGTACATTGGATGAAGGAGAAACCGCCATACCCACGGGTGTTTCACTAGGTGCTTATGTTCTGCTTTATTGTGAAGCCGAAGCTGCTAGGGATAAATTAATTGGCGATTATAGTTGGTCCATTTCTGGAGATAAAAAGGACTGTCCACCGGTGCCTGATGTAGCCGAGCTACCAGTATTGACTGATTGTGTAGAAGTCACTCAGCCTACCGTACCTACGGCCAATGGCGGTGAGGTCACGGCCACTACCACCACCGAATTTCCGATCACCACTATAGGAGAAACGATGATTAAATGGGAGTATAGATCAGACAATGGCAATCGAACGACTCAATTTCAACAAGTAATCGTGGGAGATGATCTCGCCCCAGAGGCTGATAAAGAATCGTTGGATGCCCTCACCGCTGAGTGTATGTTAAGCGCACTGACAGCCCCCACCGCCACGGACAACTGCGATGCTGGGTCGATTACAGGCACGCACGATGTCACCCTACCGATCACCGAGTCCACGACCATCACCTGGACATACACCGATGATGCAGGCAATAGCAGCACGCAGACGCAGGCGGTAGTGATCACATGCCAGGAAGTGACAGGCATAGAGCCACTCGAATCAGCACGGGGCATCTACCCCAATCCGGTCGTCAACGAACTCACCATGGAAGTAAGTAGCGATATGAAGGTAAGCGTAGTGGATTTGCAAGGAAAGGTAGTGCTTCATCAGCGCATCACTCCTATACAAAACACCATCGAATTGAAATCATTGAGAAGTGGTATCTACACGGTGGTGCTGACAGGCGAAAGCAAAACTACGCACTACAAGGTGAGGAAAGAATAATTGACCCCGTACAATTTAGTTAGCCAGATAGATAAACGGGCAGCTCAAGACAAACACAACAACAGGCAATTTTAGCAGATAGCCAACTGAAGAACAGGACAGTACTCATGAAGTAACCCTTGCGGTCAACGAAATGAATACTGCTTCTGTTTTTTTAGTTATTCGTAGTAAGTCATTATCAACAATTAAAGTATACCCATAGTGCTTGATTTGATATTGAAAACCAGTTGTGACTCCCCTTTCATTAAACTTTATAAACTTCATTCCTAAAAAAGAATAGCATACCGAGTAAGATCAATATCATTCCTACTACGTTTGTGATGGTGATAAATATTCCAAGGAAAAAAATCAGCATGCCTGATAGCAGGATTCCTTCTGAATACGACACCAATTCCATCGCTGTAAGGCTTTCCATATCCCTGCGGTATTTGAATAATTCTTTATCTATATGTATTTGGGCAACTATGATCCAAACAATGGCCAGTTTGATGATTAGCATTCCAGTGATATTGATAAAAGGATGATGAAATATATCCAGAGGTAAAAACACAAAATAGAGATCTGGCACAGTTGCGTAGATGATTGTCATAATTCCGAAAAGTGAAAAGATCACCCAAAACACTAAGCTAACCCGCTTTAACCGTTTATAGCTGGTCTGTATATCAGATGATTCAAAAGAACTTAGTTTCAGTCTCTTTCGAAACTGCCCCCAAAAAAGGAGAACGGACATGGTCACTACCATGCAAGCCATTAGGTACATTTGTAATTGTGGATCAGTCATAGCTTTAGCTTATTCCAATAGTAAAAAGGTTCGATAAATTGAATAGAAAAATCAAGGTTTAACATATAGTTAAATCCTAGATGAGCTTAAGAACTAAGCAGGTGACAGGCAAAGTCCTGTCTGAAATAAGAGACTGACGTACTAAGAAAAAAAGTGGTGAGGGGAAATTAATTTCCTAAGCATACCATAACGTATGTAAGACAATTCATGCGCATACCCAGCAAGCCTGAATATGGTTCTAAAATCAAACAAAGCAAGATCAACCACACTACATCCCATATAGTCGTTAGATAATATGGGAAACAACCTGCCTGCTCGACTCGACTCCTTACATTTGGAAGCAATAAAAAGATCAGTATTAAGGTCTGGCGTATAGGATATTTGTGTATCAGCTGAATTGATCAGTACCTGAATCTTGTCCGCATAGATATCCCCATGGGTGCCATACACCACATTGGCAGAAATCAACAGAAGAAGTATTCGGGTAATCCAAAGACGCATATCGCAAATATAGTAAAGTTAGGTGCCTTTCAGGCAATCATGTGCCTTTTGCAGCTCTACAGGATTTTCTGCCAAAATGATCAAAACATCATCAGCTTCTATAGCAGTAGCCCCATTGGGTACAATAAAACTCCCTCCTCTATTGATCATGGCTATGATTGTTGTTTTAGGTACATTCAGTTCCACTATCATCTTCCCTACTGCCAAATTACCTTCCTTCACGTTTATTTCTTTCATAGATGATTTCATTCCATCAGACAAAAACAAATCCATAGAACTCATCATTTTTTCTTCTTCAGGTATAGAAACCCTGAACCATTTGGCAAACAAGCTCAAGGTGGTGCCTTGCAGTAAGACAGATGTGACGGAAATGAAAAAGACAATGTTAAAAATCATATTAGACTTTTCTATTCCAGCGATCATTGGGTAAGTAGCAAAAACAATCGGTACAGCTCCCCGCAGCCCTACCCATGAGATATAGAACCTGCGTCTTAGTTTCATCTTGAAAAATGACAAGCTGATCAGTACACTTAAAGGTCGAGCAACGAAAATTAAAAATAAAGAAATCAAGAGTCCTATACCGATAAACGGGACGATTTCAGAAGGAAAAACAAGCAGCCCGAGGGTTAGAAAAAGCACAATTTGCATCAGCCAAGCCAACCCATCAAACATATTGATAATAGTTTTCTTATGAATGAGGTCTTGGTTTCCTAGATACACCGCACATAAATACACCGCCAAAAAACCATTACCACCGCATACATCCGTCACTGAAAATACGACAAACATGATGGCAATGGTCAGCACAGGATACAATCCCTCAAACCCAAGTCTGATATGATTGATTAGGTATTTGCTCAGATAACCAAACAGCAGCCCAGTAGCACTTCCCAAGATCATCTGCTGCAAAAACAGTGGGACAATTGACCAAACATTTGCTTGATCATTTACAACCAAACCCAAAAAACCAATGGTCAATACATAAGCCATGGGATCATTACTCCCGCTTTCTAGTTCCAAAGTAGGTCGAAGATTGCTTTTAAGCGCTAAGCTTTTTTGCCTCAAAATAGAAAAAACCGCTGCGGCGTCGGTAGAAGAAACAATAGCTCCCAATAGCAATCCTTCATAAATAGTAAAATCAGTCAGAAAGTACACAAATACCCCTAGACTTATTGAGGTGATCAAAACTCCTAGACTGGATAACGAAATGCCTTGCCACAAAACAGGTCTGATAGTCTCCCAACTGGTCACTAACCCACCTGAAAAAAGAATAAAATTCAAAGAAACTATCCCAATAAACTGAGCCAATTCAGGGTCATCAAAATGAATCCCTCCTATTCCTTCTGATCCAGCCAACATGCCAATGGCCAAGAAAAATATGAGGGTTGGCACACCAAAACGATACGAAGTTTTCCCTGCGATTACACTCAGTAAAAGAAGTAAAGACCCAATCAATAATATATTCTCAATTGTCAGATTCATTCAGATTTTATGCTTTCATTTTCAATTATGTACAACCCAAAAGGAACTATTAAAATGATCCTCCATTTTTGGCTAAAATAAGAAAATATAACTACTCAGAAGGAGCTTATAAAACGCCACAACACAAATCATCGCAACATATTACACTCAATATGAGTGAGTTATACATGAAAACAAGAAAACCGTTCATTCAAGAATTTCAATGATGTGATGAAAACTTTCTACCACTTGGGTTATTTCCAATACTTCTATACCTCCCTGCAGAGATTCTACCCGAAGAATATTGTCACAATCGTCCAAATCAAAATTGATTTTAAGTGCTGGCCAGATCGCTGCTAGCCGCTCTAAAACCTCATTGGCCATTTGTTCATTAGTAATATTGGTCCTAAAAACCTCAATGGCAGGATGAATAGTATCATCCGCTTGATATACTATCGTATTATCGTTCTGCTTCATTTTTCTCTCCACAGTTGAACATCCACTGCACGCCAAACTGATCGATACAACTGCCATAATAATCACCCCAAAACATTTCCTGCAGTTCTTGAGTTACTTCTCCTCCTTTGGATAGTGCATCAAATAGCTGCTTGGTTTCCTCACGGGTATCGGGCTGGAGGTTGATGTAAGCATTATTTCCAAAATTCAGTTTAAAGCCCATCGACTCTGGTACATCTGTCCCCATGAGGTTGTGACAGCCCAATATTTTTAGTTCGATATGCATGATTAGGTTTTTGTCCTCTTCGGCCATAGGTGGCATTCCTTCTTGCGGAGGGATATCTCCAAATCGCATAGGACCATCGCCAAAGAACTCTCCTCCAAAAATGGACTTGTAAAAATTGAATGCTTCTTCTGTGTTTCGAGAAAAATTGAGATAGGTGCTTACTGCTGCCATGATATCTGGTTTTATATGAAAATGATTTATTTAAACTTTAAAAGACGATTTAGCGATTGGTTTCAATCACGTATGATTGCATTTCTTTGATGATAGAACTGCCTGCACTTGCAAAGCGATACACATCACAAAAAGCATACGTTTTATCCCCCATCTTCATCTCTCCATTGAGTGACGCTTCTTTGCCATGCGTAATGATTGTATGTATAACTACTTCATCTGCCACATAGCTTTTCATGAGGTTGATCTCTTTGGAAAACTGTTCCTTTCCTTGGATGAATTGGTCTCCGTAGATTTCCCAATGTATGTCATCGCTGACATGCTCGATTATAAAATTCACATCTCCTGTGGCAAATGCTATGTTAAAATCTTTGAGAAAGCCCTTTCTAGGAGCGTTTCCACAATCAGGGATTACAGTTATTTTAGTCATAGTATCATGTGTGATTAATATTTAAAAAAAACAAGGTTTTGAAGTCAATGTATAAATGACATTTATTCCTTTTACATATTGTGATCATCCATATACAAAAGATTCCACCGGTGTCCATCTAGATCGGCAAAGGCGCATCCATACATCCATCCTTGAATGTCAGCTGGAGGTGAAAACACCTTACCTCCTGCCGCTTCTACTTTCAACGCCATTTCATCTACATATGTCCTATCAGGAGCTCCTACCGAAATGAGTACCTCTGTACTCTTGGTGGTGTCTGTGATAGTTTGTAAAGCATATTTCTCAAACTGTGCTTGGGTCACCATCATGACAGGCACCCCTCCGATTCTGAAGCCAATCATTTCGGGAGCATCTCGCAAGGCTTCAAAGCCTAACTGAATGAAAAAAGCCTTTGTTTGTTGCAGGTCTTTTACAGGAATATTAAGCCATAATTCTTGTTTCATCTTTTTACTTGTTTTGTTTTCATCAAAATTCGAAAAAATCAGCCTTAATTACACAGTGTCAATACGACATTAAAGGGGGTTGATCACGACAACATAAATGCATAGCTTGCTCATATGAAACACATCTCCATTCTTGTACCTGAAGGTGACACTAGTCTCAGTAATCTAGAGGCTACCCACAAAATGTTTACCATGGCCAATAACCATTTAGAACGATCTGGCCAATCGCCTTTATTTGCAGTTCATTTGGTCGGACAAACCAAAGAAAGTCAACTCAGCAACGGGATATTCAGCATAAAGCCAGACACCACCATTAACGAAGTGAATAAGACTGATCTCATCATTATTCCTGCCATTCACGGAGACATCCAAACTATTTTGAAACTCAACCAGGCCTTTGTTCCCTGGATCATAGATCAATATAAAAAAGGTTCAGAAGTAGCCAGCCTGTGCATCGGTGCCTTTCTACTCGCCAAAACGGGACTTCTGGAAGGGAAAAGTTGTGCAACACACTGGCTGATGACCAAAGAATTTCGAGAAATGTATCCAGAAGTCAATCTTGTGGATGATAAAATCATCACCGATGAGAGCGGTGTTTACACCAGTGGAGGAGCTTATTCTTCGTTGAATCTCAATCTGTACCTCATCGAAAAATTTGTCGGTAGAGATATGGCTGTACTCTCTTCTAAAATATTCGAAATCGATATCAATCGCCACAGCCAATCACCCTTCATCATTTTTAGCGGACAGAAGGATCATGATGATAAAGCAGTAGTACAAGCTCAAGAATATATAGAAACACATTTTGCTAAAAAAATCAGTGTCGATGAACTTTGTGATCACTTTTCTATAGGCCGAAGAACCTTTGAAAGGAGGTTTAAAAAAGCAACATCAAACACCATTGTTGAATATATTCAGCGAGTGAGAGTTGAAGCAGCAAAAAAAATGTTAGAAGCTGATCGTATAGGCATCAATCAAGTGATGTACGAAGTAGGCTATACGGATACAAAGGCATTTAGGGAGCTATTCAAAAAGATTGCGGGCATGTCACCAATAGATTATCGTAATCGATATGGTAAAGAGGCAGTGAACAAACCCATCCCTTAATTCCTTAAATAAAGCCAAATAGCAAGTTCAAAACACAAAGGCCGCACGGATATATCGACCGCATGTAGTGTCTACACAAACCCTTAATTAGCATTCATTTTCACTACTAGTAGTGATTGAAAGTAAATATTTTTTTAATCACTTTTGCGCTATTAATAATTAGTCTAAATAAAGATAGCAACAAGGGGATACACCGCATTATTAAATGTTTTTGCAATAGAAGCAAACAAAACATCTACTGATGTAGGCTAAATCTTTCTTCTAAAAATTACACTATCCGCTAGATTGAATTAAAGACACTCAGTGTCAAAAAAACCTATCCTATACGAATTGTTGAATTGAAGATCTTTCTCAATAGATATGATCTTATAATGACTCATTTTAAGCTTTTATAAAAATCTGAATGGCACGTTATACGCTGCATTATTTGTTAAAAACACTACTTACAGCAGCAATTGTTGTTTGCTCGTTTACCGTTGTAGCTCAGCATACGCTCTCTGGACAGGTGAAGGATAGCAAGGGAGTAGCGCTTGAGTTCCTCAATGTTTATATCAAAAGCCTTTCCCGAGGAACAACAACCAGCGAAAGTGGTCAATTTAATCTGACAGACATCCCAGCTGGAGAATATGAACTAATGATTTCAGGAGTGGGATACGGTACACATTTGATGCAAGTGGCGGTGCCAGGCAATCCAGTGAATGTAACGATGGAAAGCGGCGATTTTCAACTAGATGAAGTCACGGTAGAAGCCAAGTCAGAGACGAGTCTCATGCGAGAAGAACCTATCCAGTCAGTAGTCATCGACACCAAAGTATATGCCAGCCAACCCTCTACGATGATCGAGCTGATGAATCGCTCTGCTGGTGTACGTGTGAAGCAAACGGGAGGATTAGGTTCCAGTGCGAGCCTTTCGCTCAATGGCTTTCAGGGCAAGGCTATCAAATATTTCAAAGACGGTATACCCATGGATTATCTGGGAGCAGGGTATAACTTTTCGCTCGTACCTGTCAATATGCTGGAGCGCATGGAAATCTACAAGGGTGTACTCCCTGTGAATTTGGGTGCTGATGCGCTCGGTGGAGGATTGAATATGGTCAGCCGTAAGTCTTACAAACGCTATGCTGAGGTTTCCTACGAAATCGCTTCCTTCAATACGCATCGTCTATCACTCAATACTTTTTATCAAAACACCGAGAAGCATTATTTCGCTGGTGTAGATATGTACTTCAACCACTCGGACAACAATTATGAAGTGACAGCACCTGTGGTCAATCAAGATTTAGGAACAATACAAGATCAAAAGGTTGATTTATTTCACAATGACTTCACACAATATTTTACTGAAGTATATGGAGGACTGACCAATTTAACTTGGGCGGATGAATTGAGAATCAGTGTGTCTGGATTTTGGATCAATCGAGACAACCAATATGGGTCCAGGATGAATCAGCCGTTTGGCGCGTCTACCAGTCGCCAATACTCGGTGATACCCACACTCCGATACCAGAAGCGCTTGCTCGATGATCGGCTGACTATCGATCAGTTCTTAGTGGCCAATACCATCACCGTCGAGCAAGTAGATACCCTACGCGGCACCTACACTTGGCTGCAGGAGTTCATCCCAAGTGACTCTCGAAAAGGGGAAATAACCACACAGGGATCTGCTGCTCAAACAAAATTCTCCATTTTCACCAGCCGAACCAATTTGAGCTACGAGTTGAGCGACAAGCACAAGGTGGAAGTAAATGCCGTATACACTTCCTCGAAGCGTGTAGGTCGAGACTCACTGGGCCTCACTTTGATAGGATCGGGTCGTGATTTGCTGTCTGTACCTGCCTACTACAGCAAACTAGTAGTATCCGCTGGGCTAGAGACCAAGCTACTGAATGACCGCCTGACCAACAATTTGATTATCAAATATTTTCAATCCAACGTAGAAGGTGTAGATGGTGATTTTTTCGGCAATGAAACTATGCAATCTGCCATGAACAACAGATGGGGTCTAGCAGAGGCAGTTAAATATAATCTGTCGGAACATTCATTTTTGAGGCTATCGGCAGAGGCTGCCACACGTCTTCCAGAGCAGGATGAGATATTTGGTGACGGAAATCTACACGTATCTAATCTAGCCCTAAAACCCGAGCGTAGCGTAAACGTCAATGCAGGATATCGGGCTTCTACATCCAAATATTCACTAGAGTTGAATTCGTTTTACCGAATCACACATGATTTGATTCTTAATGTCCCTTACAACTTCCTGTTTAACCGAAACGAAAACGTAGATAACGTCAAAGGACTAGGTGTAGAGGTAGATGTCACCGCCCACCTACAGCAATGGCTCAGTGTCAATGGTAATATGACCTATCAGGATTTTAGAGTTTTTGATACCGACAATACAGCACTAGAGGGAGCTAAACTGAGGAACACGCCTTTTTTCTTTGCTAATCTGGGCTTGAACTGCAACTTCAATAAAGTGTTTGGTTCGAAAGATCGAATTCAACCTTACTGGTTTTACACCTTCGTGAGACAATACTACCTCGATTACATACCCAAAGACAAAGAGCCTGACGGATTTCTCGGGCTTTGGGGAGATGCTAAATTCGATGCACCCAACATTATTCCCAACCAAAACCTTCACACGGCAGGCCTCACCTACTACCCTATGGGAGACGCACTTACTGTAGGCTTGCAGGTGAAGAATATATTTGATGCCCAAGTCTTTGACAATTTCAAAATTCAGAATGCCGGCCGAAGCTATCACCTAAAGCTTACTTACATTTTAAATTAATTTCTTTAATAATAAATTCACATGAATAAATATTTCTCAACACTCGGAATCGTGCTAATGGCACTGTCATTAGCATTAATATCATGCAACGATGATGATGACCCTACGATTGAAGGTGGCAAATACATCATACTTAATGCTCAAGAAAAATTCGGAGCAGGATACATCACTTCTTACGACGAGTTTCCATCAGGCGATACAGAAGAAATCACCAATCAATCTTTGCAAACCAGTACGGCCTTTGGTTTTAGATCATTTGGTAGCTGGATTTTTGTAAGAGCAAATCCCGCTGGAGATGCTGGACTACAAAAGTTTATAGTCAATGAGGATGGAAGTTTAGCTGTAGGCGGCTTCATTGCTAATGCAAGCCAGTTTCTAGTCGTTGATGAAACAACGGGGTTCTACCTAGACGAAAATAGAAGCACATTGAAAATACAAACATTCAACCCTTCTACTATGCAGCGTACAGGAGATATCGACTTGACTTCATTGAAAGACGAAACGGTAGAGTATCAAGTCATCGGTAAGCATACCCTAGCGGCTAAAGAAGGCAAGCTATATGCGGGAGTCACCTATGGCACTACGGCTCGTGGAGGGTTTGGTGACGATGTGGTAGATTACATCGAATTTGCCGTTATAGATATCGCTACAGGTAGCTTAGACAAAACCATCAAGTACGAGCAAGGTGGATTGAAATCTATCGGATGGGGATCCTCTGGAAACAAAATGTGGACATTGGGTGACGATGGTGCTTTGTACTTTTACAGCACAGGAATTGGCGTTGCATTCGAAGCGTCAAGTATCATCCGTATCAAAGCTGGCGAAACTGATTTTGATGCTAATTGGAGATTGAATGCGACTGATTTAGGCTCTCAATCTAAGTCGTCCATAGCGACTGGTCTTGTCAAAAACGGTAAAATTTATATCGAATTAGCAAGTGAAGATTTGTCTGGTGACTTTGCCAATCTTCAAGATGATATTTTCGAATACTATACCGTGGATATCAACACGCTACAGGCGACTAAGATCACAGGCATGCCGATGCACCACTACGCCTATGGCAACGAACAGTGTATTACTGAAGTGGATGGAAAACTATTGTTTTGGGTGAGAAATGTGGCTGACAATATCGACGCTTACTATTCGCTCAATAGTGATGGTGTCAGCGCCACACAAGAATTCAACCTAGCGCATGATGGTTTCATGTGGGGATTCGTAAAGCTTACAGACTAATTTTTAGTATATAAAATATCAAAGAAGGTTCTGGATGGTTGTCCAGAACCTTCCCTATTAAACCTTAAACTATGAGCATCTCCAAAAAAACGGTCAGGGTGTGGTTCGAAATCCATAAGTGGACGAGCTTGATATGCACCGTGTTTCTATTGTTACTTTGTCTTACGGGTTTGCCGTTGATCTTTCATGAAGAAATCGAACACTTGATGGGCGAAGCACCCGAGGCGATTGTTATGCCAGCAGACACACCCAAGATGGCGCTTGATAGTATCGTCGCAAAAGCCAAACATGCAAGACCAGACGAGGTCGTTCGATTTGTCATCCTAGGTGGTGATCTGCCTAATGTAATAACGGTAATTATGGCTGATTCGATAGATGCTCCCCCAGACAATGCCAACTTGGTATCTATGGACGACAGGTCTGGTGAGGTACTCGCTCAGCCCAAGTTCAACGAAGGTTTCATGTATATCATGTTCAAACTTCATGTAGATCTATTTGCGGGTATTCCAGGCAAACTGTTTCTGGGTTTTATGGGACTGCTCTTTGTGGTTGCCATCATTTCAGGATTGATGCTATACAGTCCTATTATGAGAAAATATAACTTTGGCATGGTCAGAACAGAAAAGTCTCCTCGGATCAAATGGCTGGATTTGCACAATGTCCTAGGGGTAGTTACCGTCGCATGGGCGCTGGTCGTAGGCCTCACTGGAGTGATCAATACCACCTCTGATATCGTACTAGGCATGTGGCAACAAGGGCAACTCGCTGAGATGATCGCGCCCTACAAAGATGCGAAACCGTTGACAGGAGAATATAGTTCTTTAGATACAGCCGTCGACGTAGCGTTAGCTGCTGCTCCAGGCATGTCGACATCCATTGTGGCTTTTCCTGGAACGGTATTTACAAGCAAGCATCACTATGCTGTATTTGTCAAAGGTCAGACACCTTTGACCGAAAGGCTCGTCAAACCCGCCCTCATCGATGCAAAAAATGGTGAGTTGACAGATATGCGTGCCATGCCCTGGTATATCAATGCCATATTTATATCACAGCCGCTGCATTTTGGAGATTATGGTGGACTGCCTTTGAAGATACTTTGGACCATTTTTGACCTCATCACCATCGTGGTACTGATTAGTGGATTGTATCTGTGGGTAGTCCGTAGAAAAGCACAATCAGCCCAAATCACCAGACTAGAAGAACTAGAAGAAGAAAAAACATTAGAACCCGCAATTTGAAAATCATGAATTCTGTATTTATACGTGTTTGGAAGTACCCCATTATTCTTGCCGTGTTGACCGTTTTTGGGCTGCTTGCAGCCTTAATGGGAACGGGTATTTGGCATGTTTTGTCTTGGTTGGCTCTGACGATCCCTGCGGTGGTCTGTTTGCGATATGCGTTGTTTCCAACCAGTCGATAGCTACCTGTTAGGCACGGGTATGTCGAGTGCAGGAGCAAATATCCGTGTACCAAACAGATAGTGCTCGTTCCAGTAATAGGGATCGTCTATGGGGGTAATCTGCACCCCCTTGGACGTAGAGGCATGAATCATCAATCCTCCCGCTACCACAAATGCGGCATGCGTCACCAGTTTATTTGTAGGATAAGTATTGGTAAAGAAAATCACATCGCCAGGTAACAACTCACCTTTGTCCAACATGATTTCACCATAACGCGCAAGCGCTTGCGCACCATGCGGGGCTTTCAACCCCAAGTCCCTAAACGTTCTGAAAATTAGGCCAGAGCAATCCATCCCTTTGGTAGTAGTTCCTCCATATTGATAGGGAGTCCCCAAGTAGGTTTTGGCAGTAGCAATAAATTCTTCTCGAGTGTGTGTACCATAGTCTAGTGCTTTTTCATACCCACCTTTTCTAAATTGCTCTATTCTGTGAAGTATAGTCGAATCATTCTGGTTTTGCATGATAAGCATAGTCATCGCATCCTGAGCCACCATTGGCTGAAAACAACTCATCACAAACACAAAGACCATTGTTTTTTTCATGTATATACCCTTTTGTCGTAAACAGGTGACTCCAAGTCTCCTGTTTACTAAATGGCTACCGACCAATACGCAAGGCCTGTGCCAATGCATCGTCAAAACCGCTCTGCTCGACGGCCTGGGCTGCACGTTCTACATCATATGCGATTCGTCTAAAAGTAACTTGGAGCTCAGGTGAAGAGGCTGAAGTGGCACTATTCATCTCCACAACGGCATAGCACCCACGAGGGTCGCCATCCTTGGGCTTGCCTACAGAGCCAATATTGATCACATGCCTATAGCGGTCACCATCGGCGAGCACTCGGTGAAAAGGCAGATGTGTGTGTCCGCAGAGCAGCACATCTGCCTGATGGGCGCGCATCATGCCGAGGACTTCGTCCTGCGGATAATCGACGACCATGTAGTCATTGATCGCCTTGGTGCTACCGTGTACCATGAGCAGTTTGAATGGCTTCTGCTCAGTCCCAAACGACAACGACATATGACGCGGCAGATGGATCAGGTAGTCCCTCTGCTGATCGCTCAGTAGCGATCTGGTGAGCCCGCGATTAGAAGTGGGCACCTCATCGGCCACAGACGCTAGCAGCGCCTCCTCATGATTGCCCATGATGGTAGGTATGCGTCTTTTTTGAATTTCGTCTACTACCGTCCCCGGCCATATGTTGTACCCCACCAGATCTCCAAGGCAGTAGATCGCCTCTGGGTTGAGTGTCTCCACATCTTCAAAAAATGCTTCTAATGCTGGTATATTGGCATGAATGTCCGAAAAAAATACTATTTTCATTTTGCTATGGTATCTATTGATCACTTTCCGAAAAGTAGGTCTTTTTCGGTCAAAAGTGGATCACTTTATCGTATAATTATTCCCTTGTTTTCAAAAAACAAAACAGCCTCCATAAGCTGCTTGTTCCTGCCTGAAAATACCAATACGCTGGGCTATGGTTTTTCATTGACGGACAGTACATTTTACTTCACTCAGGATATGTTTTATAATTTCAATTGGTTAAACCTCATTCATTTTAACCTGTTCTTTAATGAGCTGTTCTATTTCTGAACTTGGTACGTTTTGGTCGAATTTTATCTGAATGGTTTTCTTACCCGTTTTGTATCCTTTCTCTTCAAGGCTTTTGCGAACATCTTCCGTTAATGAATCTATGCCAAAACTGACATGTTTTTTAGCTAAGGAAAAACCAGCAAGAATTCCGTGGTACTTGTAAATAGGCACATTCCAACTTATACCACCTTCAGCGCTGGGCTCAGTAGTTTCAATTAGCTTTTTAAGCTTTATCATTACCTCTTGAGATTCTACTGGTGAAAAATCGATAAACTCATCCACTGTTTTTGGTTTTGAAGCTTCCATCTTTATTGTTTTTCATATTTTCTATTCACTGGTCTAAAGTACCAAGACACGATTGAAAGCACTAAGAGTAGCGTGGGGCCAAAAAGCGTAACTGCTTCGTCTCCAACTGCAATATGTGAAACAATTGCACCAGACATTGCAAAGAAAAAACCTGCATACGCCCATTCTTTTAGTAAAGGAAACTTGGGGACTAAAATGGCTATCACTCCTAAAATCTTCCACACACCAAGTATTGACAATATATAGGTTGGGTAGCCTAAAGTATTTATGTTTTGCACCTCTTCTTCCATTTTTATCAGTTGCACAATCCCAGTAGAAAGCATTCCTAATGACAACCAAACCGTGGCTATCCAATAGATAATTTTGTCTCTTTTTTTCATCTATTTTTTTCTTTTGTAGTGTAGTTGAGTGAGACCTGTATCATATGTCTTTGTAGTAATGAGTTCAAGCGTTTGCTCAGGTCTTCCATCTTTAAATAGTCTAGTCCCGTTGCCTAACAAAATTGGAATGACTGAAATAATAAGTTCGTCAATCAAGTCATTTTTTAAAAGTTCATGAATGACTTCTGCACCACCGTCACAGTAAATGTTTTCCCCTTCTTTAGACTTTAAGCGTTTGACTAATTCGGTTAGGTCTCCTGTATAGAAAGTTGTTTTTCCAACATTCGGTCTTGGAGTTTTCGTCACTACATAAACATCTCTTTCTCCATTGTCATAATGAGAAGCTCCTATTTCTCTGACCACATAATCATAGGTTTTTCGACCAATAATAAGTGTGTCAATCGTTGCCGTGAATTTTGCATAGCCGTAGTCTTCACCTTCCTTTTCTACAATTTTTAAGAAGCTGAGGTCGTCATTGGGTTTTGCAATGTAGCCATCTAAACTTGTGGCAATGAAGAGTGATATTTTTCTCATTTCTTGATTTATTTTAAGTTTGTTAGTATTTCCTCAAGTTTATCATGAGCCATATTTAAACCATAGGCAAAAGGTAGTTTTAATTGCTCTGCTCGGTGTTTTTCGGATTTATAAATAATCTGAATAGTTAGCTTGCTTTTGTCATCTGTGATTTTTTCAAAATTTAAGAACTCAAGCTGTACACCAATAGGCATATTTTCCATTTCGAAGGTGCGTACGATTTCTTTATTTGGTATGACTTTGTGAATGGTTCCATTAGCCTTAAACATAACGTTACCTTCATGTGAGGTTTCAAATGCATAGCTTCCATGATCTCTGTTCTCCAACTTTAAAACATTTGTCCCCATCCATTGGGCTACAAATTCTGCCTCAGTGTACGCTTTGTAAACAAGCTCTACAGGAAGGTCAAACTCTCTGGTGATGGTTAACTCTTGTTTGTCCTCTAGAGCATTGATTTTAGTTTTTTGATTCATTGTTTATTTTGTATCTGATTGATGCTTTTTACTCACTTCTGGGCCACTTTATTTTTTGTATTCGTGAATCTTCGATTTCATTATAGCCTCCAACGAATTAAAGCGCTCATCCCACATCTTTCTGAAAGGTTCAATGAAATCAGCTATTTGCTTCATCCCTTTAGGGTTCAATTGATAATAGATTTCTCGCCCCTTCTGCTCCTGTTCCAAAATTTCACACTCGGTAAGGATTTGTATGTGCTTGGAAATGGTTTGTCTCGAATAGTCAAAGTTTTCGGCAATAGCGGTTGGCGTCATAGCACTTGCCGCAACCAAGGTTATAATTGCTCTTCTTGTTGGGTCGGCTATGGCTTGGAAAACATCTCTTCTTAATTTCATTACGCAGTTATTTGACTGCAAATATAAGTGCAGTTATTTGATTGCGCTTATGTTTTTATAGTTTTTCTAGTACTTTTTTCCTTTTATAATCGCAGAAGATATTTGTCCGCAATGATGCGCATTATGATTAAGTAGAACCGATAATAGTTTTATTCTTTCTATTTTCCCGAACCAAGTTGTATCAATTTCTTCAAGCCATTCTTGACCTGAAGTATTTGCAACTAATCTCTCAAGCGTATTGTAGCCTTTTTCAAAATACATTCGACTAGTTTCAAGGTCAAACTCAATACCTATATCATTTTTCCCAATGGTTGTTCCTTCTACATCTGTTTTGTAGCCAAAGAATTGGCCAATTAAATTTGTTGTTTCACCGATATGTCTATAAATAAATCCTACAGACGCTGTTTGCTCTATTAAGCGATAAGATGAGTTTTCAGTATTTATATTTTTACAGAAATGAGAACAGTCTTTTCGGTTTTGTTCAAGTAATTGTGATAAGATTTCGTTTTGCATTTTCAAGGTATTTTAGTTCTTTTTATTCTTTAAAACAGTTTCTAAGTTTTTCAGTTTACTATTCCAAAACTCATCAAAATGGTTAATCCAAACTTTTAGCTCATTAAATCCTTCCTGATTTAAAATACAATGTCTTTCCCTGCCTATTTCTTGAATTGATATAAAACCTGCCTTCTGCAATATTTTAATGTGCTTTGACACAGCGGGTCTGCTCATTTCAAAGTTGTCTGACAAACTATTTATATTGTAGCTATTTTTAGTTAGAAGCATTAAAATTTGTCTTCTGCTTGGGTCTGCAATTACTTGAAAAGTATCAAGATTCGACATTATTTGGTTGTATTTAAGTGATTAAGCATTTTTTGGATGTTCTTTTGCCAACCGTCTGTCATACCTGTGAAAATTGCAAAGTTTATTTCTTTGAAACCTGAATGTTTCAGAATCAACTTAGCTCCATTATTGTGTTCTACTAAATTCCACTCAACAATGGTGTCGAGTGAAAAATCGCCATTTCCAGAAACACCTTTCCAACTATAAACTAATCTTTGTAATGGAATTATTTCTATAATCTTACAATGAAAAACACCATCCAAATCTAGACTTGGGATTGGGTTTGTATTGAATTGAAATTCGTGCCCTAGAATTAATTTAAAATTGTTTGGCATAAGCCAAAGAGCTATTAGTTCAGATTTAGTTAGATATTCCCAAACTTCGTTTGGTTTTTGTTCAAAGACCCATTCATTTTCAATTTCTGTTTTCATATTTTTTTGTTTTTTTTGCGTAACCTTCAGGTTACAAATATATATGTAACCTGAAGGTTACGCAAATTTAATGATCTCAATTTTGGATGAAACCCCCTGCACTTTAGTGCAGCCACTACCCTTTGGTTTTACCTGCTTGAATAAAAATTCCCTGCAAAATAGTTTCGGGTATTAGTACGTATGGGTTTATCCCTATTAGTTCTATGGAAGCTTTGAAGGAGTAACTTTGCATTTTCGAAAATTAGTTATCATTGCCAGAATTACCGTTCTTCCTTTTAGGGATTTCAGCTTTATTTAGTTGGATTTGCCAATATTCTTCTATAGTTAATGGATGAGGCTCAAATGTTGAGACTTATTTTCCTTATTTTGAAAAATAGAAATTTGAAGCTTTGGATTGTATTTAGATGCAAAAGTTAAAACCCATTCCAAATCCATCACCCATTTCATTTCTCAAAAAACAGTATAGAATTTTTTACTTGCCTCTATATTATTGGACTAAATGTTAGGGACTATTCTTAGGGTTGATGTTTTCATCTTAAATCATTCTTACTATCTAATTCAATTGCCTGCAAAATATAATACTCAAAAGCTTCGTCTTTATAATCTTTAGGGTCACTCAGCCTTAAGTTCAACGATTTTTTACCTACACCTTCGAGAAGGTTATACTTATCTTCAAACTGTTTGCCATCCGTGAATGAAAACGTAATTCCTTTCTGAGTAGGACTCACCGAAATAATTATTCTATTGTACCTATACACTGGAACTCCATAATATTTCTCGGTTCCTCCCCTCATCTCTTCTTTTAGAAAAGAGAATTTTGCTTTAATCAAGTCTCTAAATTTCGTGAAAATAGGTTGGTGTTCTTCCTTAATTTTATCTTCTATGAATTGATTGATGGTTTTCATGTGGGCTAAATTTTGTGATTAGATTTTTGAAGGTATTTGGCACAAATCCAAACCCATATTGCACAAAATACTATAACAGTTCTACCAAGCCAGCCAATTGGAGTCTCTGGTGTAAGCATACCATTTGTTTCGCTCAAATAAATACCCATAGCAATGATTAAAGCAAACTCTAAAACCCATAACATTATGGTTAACAGGAGCATATTTTTTTTATACGGTTTAAGCTGCTCCTGTTTTCTGAATTGGAAAGCAATAAACACTGTGGCCAAAATCATAAAGCCTAATAACCCTGCTGCAGCGTTATGAATTTGACCGCTTATTGTCATCTGCTCTGGTAGCGTGCTTACAGGATCTGTATTAAAAATGCCTGCTAAGAAATTACCAAGGGATGCTACTATTAATAGTACACCTCCGACTTTTGAACCAGTATTTGGTAAGTGTTTAATTAGATATATCCCTAAAGTAAAAAAGCTTATTCCAAGTGAAAAAAACGCAATTTTCATTAACCAACCTGCATTGCCTAATGCATATTCGCTAATAGGTTGCCATATTGGGTTCACAGAAGTGCTTATGACATGTAACAGTACTAATAGGGCAATAAATCCGATGGCACTTATTTTAGTAATAGTTAAACTGTTCATTTAATCGTTGTTTTAGGATATTTTACGCTAGACATAGGTGTACATAGCCATTGCGTGACCATGACCTAGTTCAAATTCTTATTTATTAAGTCTATTCTGTATGAAAAGTTAGTGCGGACATTACTCCTTCAAAAAGAGCTGTAATTTTAGTCGCAACTTCATGGGTTCTATCTTATCTGGTAATTAAACATCCAGTTGATTCCATACTTATCAGAGCATTCCCCGAAGAATGCACCGAAAAACATGTCTTGCAACGGCATGGTAATATTGCCATCTTTGGATAACTCATCAAATAGTCGTTGTGTTTCCTCTCTCGTATCTGGCTCAAGGCAGATGTGCATGTTGTTTCCCTGATTTAGCGTAAACCCCATTTCTTTGGGAGCGTCCGTTGCCATGAGTACATGACCGCCTAGAATAGGCAACTCAACATGTAAAACCATCTTTTTAATGGTATCCGCAACTGGAGGGTGTCCAGCCTCAGCAGGGATATCGCCAAATCGCTGAATACCCTTTCCACTAAACTCAGTTCTAAATACGGATTTATAAAAAGTAAAGGCTTCTTCTGTGTTTCCAGGGAAATTGAGGTAGGTGGTTACCCTTGGTTTATTATCAACTTTTAGTTCGCTTCTTAAGTTGAATTGTTGTTTGATATACTCGTCAAGGTTGTCAAATGCCATACTTAAACCTTCCTTCATACCCATCTCTACGACTTGCTGCAAATGCTCCTCTGAGGCATATTCTGAGACAATTGTCACGACCGTATGATCAGATTCGTCTTCAAATTGATTTTGGAATTGTGCGACTGGAAAGTCTTCATTAATACCCCACTCTTGATCGGCAAAAGCATCTTCTCCTGTAAAATGATGATGTCTTGAGATGGTTTTGTAAGTAGTGATGCACTTATGTTCCTCTCCTTCTGGTCCTACCATAGCATAAAGACGCTGACCATTTTCTTTAAAATCCATGGATTTGGTGACTGACTTCCAAGGCTTAGGCGCCCACCATAGATCTAATAATTCAGGCTCTGTCCAAGCCCTCCACACCAAATCAATAGCGGCATCAAATGTCCGTATTACGGTCAATTTGTTTTTGTCTGATGTAAAAGATGTCTTATTCATTATTGTTTCTCGTTTTCCATTTTCATTAATTAGGCTATCGAGTTGATTTTGACCTAATTTATATTTTCCAAGGATTGAATTTTATGATTATAGATATAGGATATAACCAATACACCTCCCACTACAACTGGCATGACTATATAACTGATGTTTTTATCCACCATTATGTGGCTATACGTAGCAAAAAGCAGATTGAATGACAAGCCTGCATAAGCCCACTCTCTCAATTTGTTTGGCAATTGTGGTAGCATTATCGCTGTTGCTCCTAGTACTTTGCAGATAATTAGTGCGTAAGCGAAATAGTCCGGGTAGCCTAAAGGTTTTGTCCCTGCATTAAAGTATTCGTGTGCAAACAGTAAGGTGCTTAGTGGCATCAGTCCTTCCAATAAAAAGATGATGCTTGTTGTAATCCAAAAGATAATTCTGTTCTTTTTCATTGTTGCTTACTTTAAGGTTGGCAATAGGTCATCAAGTCTTTCCAGGGTGGACTCTAGACCTTCTTTCATTCCCATATTAATCACCGCTTCCAGATCAGCAAGCGATTTGTAGGTCACGGTTGTTTCTACCATAGCATTTTCACCCTTATCCAGAAATTGAACATGCCATTCGGCTCTGGGAAGGTCGGTATTCAAGTTGCCTTCGCTATCACAGAAAGCATCCAAGGTTTCATAAAAATCAATAGGCATGATCTTGGTGTACTCCGTCCACCCCCAGTATTCCTGACCCTCTGGGTCTATCATGGCATAGTGCCAGTGCCCACCTTCGCTGAAGTCCATGGATTTGGTCTTAGTAGTGAAAGGCTTGGGGGCAAACCATTGGTCTAGTAGCTCACTCTTGGTGTAGCAATCCCAAACCAGCTGTCGATCTGCAGCAAATTCTCTTTTTACAGTGATGGTGTTTTTTTCCTTATCCACAAGGAAGTCGAATTGTAGATTCATTTTCATTTGTTTTTCATGGTTAATAATAAGTTATCCAGTTGACTGAACCGATTTTCCCAGATCTTCCGGAACTGCTCTAGCCAATGGTCGATTTCTTTCATTTTATCATGGTTTATGTGATAATGTATTTCCCGTCCATTTTTCTCTTGCTTCAAAAGCTCGCATTCATTTAGAATCTTAATGTGATTTGATACCGCCTGTCTGGTAGTATCAAAATGCTCGGCAATGGCATTTGGCGTGAGTGCCTGTACGGCAAGCAAAACCAAAATTGCTCTTCTTGTCGGGTCGGCTATGGCTTGAAAAGGATCTCGTCTCATATTTATACGCAAATGATTGGTTGCAAATATAAATGCAATCAATCATTTGCACAATAATTTTTTAAAAAAACATCCAGCTATGAAGTGTGAACCTCTTGAGCGCTTTCATCGTAACGCGATGTCCTTATTGGGGCGAATATTTCACGATATCAATCCCAATACCGTTAGGATCCTGGATAGCGAAATGTCGATCACCCCATGGTTCGTCACGAATGCCAATTTTCATTTCAACCCCCTTCCCTTTCAATTCCTCATAAATGCTATCCACATCATTTACTTCGATGGTTAGATATACACCTTGATTAAGGAACGGTCGTTGAAAAATGGGCTGTTGGCTTGGGTGATCAGGAAGGAGAAAACTAACTTCAGCCTCGTGGTTGGGTGTATGCAACAAAAGGTAAAAGTCATTTTCGAACGTTACACCAAAGTTGAGTACTTCGCAATAAAACTCCTTTGTCTCTGCCAGTTTTGACGTGATGATGCCTGCATTTAATTTCATTTTGCTTGGACTTTTAATCATTGAACTTGTTTGGGCTAATACACTTGCTACTGAGTAAAGTGCTGCAACCATAAATACTATTTTCTTCATAGGGTTGTAATTGATTTACACTGTAAAGCTCAAACTTGTAGCACATGTAGCATAGTAAAAATCGGACATATTATGGATCAAATACTTTGCCTGGTGTAGTACCATAAAAGTTTTTAAACTCTTTTATGAAATGTGATTGATCGTAATAGCCCATATCAAAGAACAGTTTGTTATGCTGCGGACTTAGAGCTGATGAATGGGCTTTCAAAAGATTCTGAAATCTTACAACCTTACTAAAGGTTTTGGCAGTGTCCCCCACATAAAATTCAAAAATTCTCCTCAGCTGCCTTGCGCTGATCCCAATATCCAGGTCCTTCTCAATGTCCAGCATCCCATGGTTGGTCAGGATAACTTCAATGGCTTTGTATAATCGGGGATCGTTGTTAAACTCAATTTTTGAAATCAGACTACTGAAATACTTATCCAGCAATATTTTTATTTCATCCAAACTTAAGGTCTCATTGAAACAACTTGAGATAAACTCCGACAAACGCGGTGCAACTAGACTGAGATGCTCATAACGATTGCTCAGTTCTACCGCATTTACTTTGAAAAGTTGAGGAAACACGGTTGGCAAAAAGCGTACACCCACATAGTTGAACATATTGTCGAGTGGAAATTCTGTGAATTTTTCACAAAACCCCATCACATAATTTTCATGGGGATTGTTTAGCTCAAAATAGATATCAATACACCCGTCAGATACCACACGATAATTGAATTGTTCTGACAGTGGGACTTTGGTATAAAGTCTCCAATAGCAATAAATGAATTCTCGAAGAGGAAGGTCCGGTAGACATTCGGTATATGTGACAATATCGGATGATTGTCTTACGGTCGGTTGAATAGGCTTGTATAAGTCCCGAAGCTTAGTCTCAATTTTCATTTTATCATCAGCTTTTTGAGTTGGCTACACCCATACGGATTTATCATCAATTACTCGATGGCTCGAATCCCCTGAGCATCAAGCTTTGCTATGGCATCTTTCATCTCTTTGAGTTGATCAGCAGAGTGACTTTGCCAGATTGTTACCTCTCCGACCACCTTTAGTGGGTGTTGAGTACGGTAGGACATTGATGGATTCCCTGGGAATTTTTGGTTTGTCAGATTTGGATCGTCTTCAATTGGACCCGTAGGCTCTACCAAATAAATCCTTTCGCGCATTTCACCCAAAGCCAGTTCGGCTCCCCAAACAGCTGGATCTAGGGTCGCTGTGAGGTAGAGATATTTGGCTTTGTTCTGTTTACCAAAGTTTGAATTGTACCCTACTTCCAGAAGTTCTCCAAGTTTCAAATCAGCTTTAGTACCATGCAAGTACGTCTGAATGAATGGGGTATGTACAGTCGGTATCGCTTGAGAGCTATTGTTTGTCATATGCCTTGATTTAGTTGAGTTTATCAATGGTTTGATTGGCCAGTTGTAAAGCTTTGGTCAGGTAAGACGCTATAACCTCTCTTTCATTGCCTGAATAAGAAGCAATCAGCTCTTCTGTTTCATCTTGAAACATCTGGTAAAAGGGGCTTAAAAGGTTGATTATTTTTTCACTATCAGGGACTATAAAGACCTTCCGTCTATCAACTGAATCTGCTTGTCTCTTAACCAATCCCTTTTTCTCAAACCTGTCAATCAAAGCAGTAACTGAACCTGTGGTCAATCCCGTCAGTTCAGCCAATTCACCTGCTGTAAGCTTACCTCTCTGAATGAAAAAACCTAAGTATTTATGGTCTGTGCCCGAAAAGCCTGCTTTCCTGGCAATGGTCTCATGCATTTGAATTGAGGTGTAGGCATACTTCTGACTAAGTTTTCGAATTTCGAGTACTTCCCTATTATCCATATTTATATCTTGCTTGTCAATTATCTTGACCGTAAAGATAAAAAATAAAATCACATATAGGATAAATGAGATATTGATCTCATAATTGGTAAATAAGGTGGTCAAAACTTGAAATTGTATCCCAATCTGAATACTTGCGTCTCGTAATAGTCACTACTCGTGTAGCTAAAAGTGTCGCCTTCTATTTCTTTGTGGATCACCATGGTATTGAGCACATCCGTGGCATTAAAAAACAATTCGCCTTTGCCTTTTTGTATGCCTTTTTTGACGCCAATATCCAGCGAAAACCTAGAACCGATCGTTCCCTGCGGGATGATGTCTGGTGCGAGGTAGATGGCCGTCAATTGCGCTTCCAGATTGCTGAAAAAACTAAAAGCGGTATTGAGCTTGACATTGCCGGAGTAGACATCTTGCTCATCTACTGTAAAAGAATTGTCCTTGGGGTATTGACTGACTGCTGTGAATGCATCTATCTTGTTGTAATACCCATTGATATTTAGGTTCATAGATAGCCAATCGGTCAAGTCCTGAGTAAGTACCATCTCTACTCCAGAGTTGTAGCTTTTGCCCGCATTTTGGGAGATGTTGTAAATCAAGTTACTGGTATCCGATTGGGTGGCTATCCGTGTGATCGTCCCATCCGACATGCGATGATACACGGCACCATAGTAGTAGCCATCGTCCCACACGTTTTTATACCCTAGCTCAAAAGAATTGGTAAACTGCGGCCTCAGTGCAGGGTTGCCCACCTTGATGATTTCTGCATCGTCATACTTGGGAAAGATGCGAATATCTCCCTCGTCAGGTCTGTCCACTCGTCGGTTGTAAAACATCGACAGTTTGTTTCGAGCATCTACATTATAGGTGATTCGGGCATTAGGAAACGGCTGAAAGTAATCATATCCATCACTCGCATAAGTGTTGTGATTGGGATCTACCTCATAGACGAGGTTGACGTACTCTACGCGCAGGCCTACCTCAGCTTCTAGGTGTTTGATCTCATACAGGTAGTTTCCATAGATGGCAGGGATCATCTCCTTGTATGTCGCCTTGCCATCCGCCCCAGGATCCAATACCGAATTGGATGATGAGGAGTTGAATTGCATATCTGTTGGGATCGCCCTGCTTCGAAACTTCACACCAGTCTCCCAAAGTCCATGCTTGGTAGGGCGAGTATAGTCTAACGAGATATCCGCCACCCGCTGATCTGCTATCAGAAAAAACGATTCTTCGGTCGTATAAGCAGGCATGGTATTATCGAAGAAATACTTTTCGTCCTCTCGGTCGAAAGTATAGTTGAATCCAATGTTCAGCTTTTCTCCAGGTTGGGCAAACTTGTGCGCATAAGCCACTGATAGCATCGCTGCGGTGAGCACCTCATCTTCCAAAAACTGCCAAAGTCTAAGGTTTTGACTATAATCCTCGTCGAAGAAGGGCTGGTCTCCATAGTCCTTGATCGACTCTTGACTAAACATCCCCGAAACCGTCAGGCTGTTGTGCTCATCGATGTACCAGTCCATACCTGTCGTCGCAGAAAAGAAGTTGGTATTTCGGTTTCGTTTCATCTGCTGATGGATGACCGTGCCGTCATCGTAGGTTCTGGTGACAAACTCATTTTTGTTGAGGGTCTCGGTGTATAGATTATCCGCTTGCAAAAAGAAATTGACGTTCTTCTTCCTATAGTTCAGCGAAAGCGAAGGGTTGATTTTGGGAGTCGCTTGGTACTGTGGCCGGATGCCCGGCAAGTTATCTTTACGAATCCAAAGTGCTCCTAAGCCAGTGGTCAATCCTACCTTCCCATTCAAGCCACTCTCCTCTTCCTTTTTCATGATGATGTTGATGATGCCACCATTGCCGTTGGTGTCATATTTGGCAGAGGGGTTGTTGATGATCTCAATTTTCTCCACAGCTGATGCCGGTATGTTATCTAGTCCGTTCTGATTGCCAAAGCCTGTGATGGCTGTTTGCTTGCCATCGATCAGCACCATGACTTGCGTATTGCCACGCAGGGCTATTTGCCCCTCTTGGGTCGTCACGCCAGGCAGGTTTTGCATGGACTGCATCACGCTCCCACCCCCTTGACTGACATTGTCCTCTACCGTGAAGGTCTTTTTGTCCATTTGTCCGCTCACCGCATCTTGCTCTCCTGTGACGATCACTTCTTGGAGTTGCTGCGCACTCTCCGTCATATCAATCACTCCCAAGTCCAAGTATGCCGAGTTAGACCCTACAAAAATATCGCTCTGATGTTGATCATATCCCACAAATGACGCAGAGAGCCAATACTCCCCAGACGCAACATCCCTCAGGGTGAACTGCCCCGCCTCATTAGAAATCGTACCTGTCACCTGCGTAGTGTCACGCGATTGTTTCAGTACAACGGTCACAAAAGACAAAGCCTCCCCTGAGTTTTTGTCTTTTATGGTACCTGAGAGCGTTACCTGTTTTTTTTGTGCTACTAGTCCTGATGTCAGTAGCAACAAGAGCATAGTCAATAGCTTAATCTTCATCATACTCATCCTCTTCTTCACGCTGCTCTTTCTTAGTTAAATTTCCATTTGCATCAATGGCGACCTCATATTCCGTTTCTCCTTGTTCGATCTCAAATTCATAGGACTGACCCTGTGGAGTCTCTACGATCTCTGCTTCTTCGATCTCAAAGTCGCTGAAGTTGGTCGCCAAGATTGCGTGAATATCTTCAGAAATATCAGATGCCTTGATCGCATACTCGGTCTCCATCCACTCACCTTTATTTGTAAAATTGGCAGAATATTCCTTGCCATCCATGTCGAATTCTGCTTCCCACTCCGTTTCGTTCTCTCTTTCCCATTCGGCCTCTTTGACCTCTGGAAACTTCTCTGCGAATGCGGCCTTAACTTGCTCAGGTGTATTACCTTCCTTGTTTTGATCACAGGATAGTACTGATGCAGCTATGGCTATTACAATCCATAATGTTAGATTTTTCATAGTTCTGATTTTTTTAACGTTTCACTTATTGAGCAAACATCAACTATGAATTAGAAGGAATTTGGAATTTTTAGAAGACTACAGAAAAAGTATGCTGCTCTCGAAAAGAATATTCAACCGACCAATTGTACTTGCTGGCAATCTCTTGGACAATCGCCAGCCCTAGTCCACTGCCTACTACTTCGTTGGACACAGCCGAAAAGCGCTTGAACAAACTATCAGCAGCCAAAGGCGCTGCTCCGCTGTTCGTCACGATCAATTGACCGTTTCCAGTCGTGAGCGCAATAGACCCGCCGATTGGTGTATGCCGGATGGCATTTGACAGTAGATTATTGACTAGGGTTTCCAATAGAAAGGGATGAGCATCGATCATCATAGCACGATCAAACGAGGATTCCACCTTCAACTTCTTACCCGCTACATAATCCTCGAATAGTGCCAAAGAATTCTCCAAACAACTATACATACTTACATGCTCCGACTCTTGGTATTGATTGTTCTCCACTTTGGCGAGCAGTAGCAGGTTTTTGTTGATGCGCGACAGCCGCGATAGCGGTGCCTCGACACTGCTGATCATGTCCGAAATTTCAGGCGTGACACCCCTCTGCTGTAGCAAGAGGTCCAGCCTTGATTTTAGCAAAGCAATAGGTGTTTGCAGCTCATGCGAAGCATTTTCGGTAAAGGACTTCTGCTGTTGGAAAGCCCTGACATTCCCCTCCACCAAGCGGGTCAAAGCCTGGTTCAGTTCCCGAAACTCATAGATATTAGTCTCCTCCAACACAATCCTTTTGTCTATCGCCAGGTCAAAGGACTGGAGGGATTGAAGCGTCTGGTAAAAGGGCTTCCAGCTCTTAGCGGCGATACGTCGATTGAGAAAAATGAATCCGATGATAAGAAGCACGAAAAAGAGAAACGTCACAACAGCCACCGCCAGCAGGGTCTCGTCAGACTCCTCTACATTGGTCTCTATGTTGATCTGATAAGACTGATCATTGATAACCAAATGGGATTTCAATCCACGAAAACGGTCTTCTCCATCTTCCTCATCATACACATTGTTTCGGATCACTTCATACACACTGTCCTGAAGTGTGTTGGATTCATCGATTTTAGTAATGGATACTCCGGGCTGTAGCTCACCCCATATCTGATTGATCTTTTCGATTTCGTCCGCTGTGAAATCTCTAGACTTCAGTTTTTCTTTGGTGTGCTGTAGAGTTAGCCAGTTGTTTTCGTCCAGCTCACTGACCCAGATATAGTCTATGACCAATACATAGACGGGCACACTAATCAGCAAGATGAGCATCGAGAACAGCGCAAAGGCTTTGAGCGGTCTATTGAGTAGTTTGGTCATTGTTCCCATTTGTATCCTGTACCGTAGATGGTCTGGAGGTAGTCGCGATAGCCCCCCTCTTTCAATTTTCTTTTCAGGTTCTTGACATGTGCATAGACAAAATCGTGGTTGTCAAACATATCGGCCAAGTCGCCCGACAGATGCTCAGCCAACGCGCCCTTTGACAGTACGCGATTCTTGTTGCCGATGAAAAACAGCAACAGATCGTATTCCTTTTTGGTCAGGCTCACAGGGTTGTCGTGGACTGTGACTGTTTTGGATTGGGTATCGATGGTCAGTTCGTTTTGCACGATCACATTGCTACTGTCAAACTGCCTACGTCGGATCAGCGAATAGATGCGAGCGGATAGTTCTGAGAGGTGAAAGGGCTTGGCGAGGTAGTCATCCGCGCCTAGTTTGAGGCCTGAGACTTTGTCATCCGTGGAGTTCTTGGCGGATATAATGATCACTCCCTCCTGCTTGTTGAGTCTTTTCAACTCCTTCAAAATACTCAAACCATCTCCACCAGGCAGCATCAGATCCAGCAGGATACAATCGTATTCATAGGCATAGACCTTGTCCATCGCTTCTTGGTAGTCGGATGCCAATTCACACATATATTGCTCATTTTTCAAGTACTGACTGATATCCCGTGCGAGTTCTTTTTCGTCCTCTATGATTAGAATTTTCATGCTTGTAAATTACTGCATCAATTTAGAAGGAATTTCGAATTTTGCAGCCTCCCATCTTTTCCGTGAAGTTGGGTTGTAGAAGTGCAGGAAGAAACTGAGCCTATTATCTTTTAGTTTCTTCGTCTTTAATTGAATCTTTATACCTGATGAACTCATGTATAAAATTAAAAGTGAGGTTTGGCAAAACGAAGGTCAACGGCCAAAATTTACAAAAAATTTAGTAGGTATATGAGTAGCTATGATTCGAGGAAAATTGATCAGTTTAATGTAGGTCGTGGACTAATAGACTCTATGTGCCCGATAAGGTTATTTGTTCTCTTCTATTGCAAGGGAGTCTGAGTTCACTTTGATCTTCACATCATTTTGAAGTGTTATTGAATCTAAACTCACATTTAGATTCAAATCTATTACATATTCGGGTGTATTCTCAGTAATATTTTTTTCTTGTTCATTAGGTATGAAAACACCAAACCATGAAACAAATGCAAAAATAGAGACATAGAATGGCATGTTAAAATCCCATCTATCACGCCACTTTTTTACAATTGCATATTGATTTGAATTTACGACTGCATCTTTCAAGTTTTGTTTTGCCTCAAAATAATCTTCAAAATGAATTCTTATAGAAGTCAAATCTAATCTGCCTTTTAGATTATTGCCAATTTTTACAGGTTCTTGATGTGGATCGTAGAATAAAAAGAAATTCTCGAATTTTTCTTCTAAGAATGTTTTGCTAAGAATTGATTCCGTTACCAAATCATCAAAATGCACTATTGGGTCTCTATCAGACGCATTGTTTTCTAACCAATTAGCCGAATTCAGCTTCTTAATATTTGAAATACCTTCAAAGAGTTTTTCATCTGATTCTGAATCTAGTCTATCCCTTTCGCTTTCCGCAGTTCTCAATTCAGGATTATTTAAATCATCTTTAACAAACAAGGAAAATGAAATTAATAGATATACTAACCCAATCAATAAAAAGGCTGGAAGAAGATATTCAGAAAAATTAAAACCTAAGCCTATAGTTGAAACCGCCTTAATACTTACATCGAAGTATACCATTAATATTATTGCAACAGCAAAAGTTAATAATCCTTTTCTTGCCTTTTGAGTTCTTTGTGATAACGGTTCATGAGCCATTTCAATTAGGTTTTAGTCAACTACCAAAAGGTACAACTTTTTGAAAGTTTGATCCCTCAAAGGAGTAAATAACTTTCATTGTGCACCTTCCTTGCACCCTCTAGTGAATGTAATCTATGCTTAGGCGATATAGAGACTGATTTCCTGTTCTTTTACTTCCCAATACAGAACTTAGAAAATATATTCGCTAGCAAATCATCTGTCGTGATCTCACCAGTAATTTCTCCCAAATAGTGCAAGGCGTGGCGGATGTCTTGCGCCAAAAAGTCATTCGTGATCTGATTATCGATGCCTCTGAGTACGTCATGCAGGGAGTTTTGGGTATTGACCAGACTTTGGTAGTGGCGGGCGTTGGTCACTACCACATTGCCCGGCTGAAAGTTGTCCATCTGGCTTTTCGACCAGATCAGATCCTTGAGCTGATCTACGCCTGTTTTAGATTTGGCAGATATGGATACATAGTGATCATTAGCAATAAGTGAGACTTCTTCATTCTCCACTTTATCGAGCTTATTTCCCACCAAAATATACGGTTTCCCTTTTTCGACCAGCATTTGCTCCGTATCTAGAATCGTCTGCAATGACTCTGTAGCCAAGTCAAACAAATACATAATCAACGAAGCTTCCTGCATCTTTTGCTCGGCACGCTCCACTCCTATGGCTTCTATCTGATCTTTGGTTTCTCTCAGTCCTGCCGTATCAATAAATCTAAACTTCACGCCCCTGATATTCAATTCGTCCTCGATGATGTCTCTGGTCGTGCCCGCAATATCCGACACGATGGCTTTCTCTTCGTCGAGCAAGGCATTGAGCAAAGTAGATTTGCCTGCATTGGGTTTGCCTACGATCACCACGGGCACACCGTTTTTGATCACATTGCCTAGCTGGAAGCTATCGATCAACTGCACCAGTACCACGTCTATTTTTTCTATGAGCGCTTTGAGCTCTTCTCTACTGGCAAACTCCACATCCTCTTCGGAGAAATCCAGCTCTAGCTCAATCATCGAAGCAAAATGCACGAGTTTCTCTCTTAGGTTTTTAATTTCATTAGAGATACCGCCACGCATTTGATTCAATGCCGTGGCATGTGACGCCTCATTTTCGGAGGCGATCAGATCGGCTACGGCTTCGGCTTGCGCCAAATCAAAACGGCCGTTGAGGTAGGCTCGTTGGGTAAACTCCCCTGGCTCTGCCAGTCGGGCACCAGACCTGACCAACAGCTGAATGATGCGGTTGATAATATAGGGAGAGCCATGACAGGAGATTTCAAGGCTATTCTCTTTAGTGAAAGAATGAGGAGCTACAAACAAAGCAATTAGCACTTCATCCACGATAGTCTCTCCATCCATCAAATTCCCAAAATGAATGGTGTGTGACTTTTGAGTAGTCAATTTTTTACCCGAAAATAAAGGTGAAACCACTTCTACACAATCAACTCCAGACAACCTAATGACTGCTATCGCTCCTATGCCTGGCGCTGTAGCCAATGCAACTATCGTATCATTCATACCCATAGACACAAAGATAACCGCACGGTTCACATGTAACCCTTGGACAAGGAAAAAATCCTTCGATTCACTTCCAACCATTCGAATTTCCTTAGTGTCTTACAAAAAGAGAAAAATTAATACAGCTATGAATACAAAGAAAAAAAACAATTTATTGACGTTGGCCATATTCGCTCTGGTTGCTATTATACTTCCAGGGTGTATCGAAGATTCTGATTACGAAAAACAACAACAAGAAAGCGATCAGCTGATCAAAGACTATATAACATCCAACAACATAGAAGCAGAGAAATCCAACAATGGCGTCTACTACGAAGCACTCACCAGCAACCCTGATGGCGAACTTCCCAAAATAGGTGACGTAATGAAGGTAAAATATGAATTGCGAACACTAGATGGCAAACTTCTAGAATCGCATATGACTGATTCCACCTTACTTCGGTTTAGTTCGAATGCTGTTATACCCAGCGGGGTGAATTATGGATTAGATATCCTTAGAGAAGGCGAAAAAATCAGGTGCTATTTACCTTCTTATTTAGCATATAACTCTTATAGTGTACAAGACGAGTTTGGCCCTAATGCCAATTTTATATTGGATATAGAGTTGACCGGAACGGCTACTGAAGATGATATTCACAAAATGCAAATAGATGAAATTGAAGCGTATATCGATTCAGAAAAGTTGGGGGATCTTACACCCTCCACCTCTGGTTTGTATTTCAAATCACTTGAAGCAGGCACTGGAGATGAGGCAAAGGCCTATCACACCGCCACACTTCATTACAAAAGAAAAACTTTAGATGGATCTATCATTCAGGAAACTGAAGCCGACAATCCTCTCATTGTTAGCCTCAATACCAACCAATTGGTGTCTGGTTTCCGAGAAGGTGTATTGAAGATGAAGGAGGGCGAGAAAGCTTTACTTATTCTTCCGTCAGACATTGCTTTTGGCTCTAGTGTGAAAGTAATTCCTAACTCGATCAGGGAAGAACTTTGGGAAAACGGGTTAATCGGTTCACTGGTAGAACCATATACTATAGTGATGTACGAAGTGGAATTGTTGGAGGTAAAATGATAAAGCATAAAAAAAACCGTTTCGAAAGTTAGTCAAGCACTAACTTTCGAAACGGTTTTTAGTTCTATGGAATCAAAGAAGCTCTCTCTTTAATTGATCGCTGCTGCCTTTCTAAACAGAGCAATGAATTCCTCTTTAGTAAAGCTACCCAAGTCACCTTCACCGTGTCTACGGGCACTTACCTTATTTTCTTCTTGCTCCTTCTCTCCTACAATCAGCATAAATGGAATCTTTTTGGTCTCAGCATCTCTGATTTTTCGCCCAATTTTTTCATCTCTATGGTCGATAAATCCTCTGATATCATTTTCTTCCATCAAAGAGAAAATCTCATGTGCGTAGTCTGCATATTTCTCTGAAATCGGCAAAACAGCAATCTGATCTGGCGTCAACCACAATGGGTAGTTGCCCCCACAGTGTTCAGTAAGCACAGCTACAAATCGCTCTAGCGAACCAAACGGTGCTCTATGAAGCATCACTGGACGATGGCGGCCATTATCTGCTCCTATGTATTCTAATTCAAACCTTTCTGGCAAGTTGTAATCCACCTGAATAGTACCTAATTGCCAACTTCTACGCAAAGCATCTTTGACCATAAAGTCTAGTTTAGGTCCGTAAAAAGCCGCTTCACCGTATTCGGTAACGGTATTTAGACCTTTTTCTTCGGCTGCTTCTATGATGGCACGTTCTGCCTTTTCCCAATTCTCATCACTACCTATGTATTTGGCTTTGTTGTCTGGATCTCTTAGCGAAATCTGAGCTGTATAGTCTTCAAAACCCAAAGCCTTGAAAGTATAGAGTACAAGATCAATCACTTTCGTGAATTCTTCTTTCACCTGATCGGGTGTACAGAAAATATGAGCGTCGTCTTGCGTAAAACCCCTTACCCGCGTAAGTCCATGAAGTTCTCCACTTTGCTCATAACGATAAACGGTTCCAAATTCTGCATATCGAATAGGCAAATCCTTGTACGAATGTGGTTTAGACTTATATATCTCACAGTGATGTGGACAATTCATTGGTTTCAAGAAAAACTCCTCTCCTTCGTGTGGAGTAGCTATAGGCTGAAATGAATCCTCACCATACTTCTCATAATGACCAGAAGTCACATACAGTTCTTTGTTTCCTATATGTGGTGTAATCACTGGGCTATAGCCCGCTTTGACCTGCGCTTTTCGCATAAACTGTTCTAGTCGCTCACGAAGCATTGCTCCTTTGGGCAACCACAACGGTAAGCCTTGTCCTACTTTTTCAGAAAAAGTAAATAGCTCAAGCTCTTTGCCTAGTTTTCTATGATCTCTTTTCTTAGCTTCTTCTAGCAGCTCCAAATGCTCCTTCAGATCCTTCTGCTTAGGGAACGAAACTGCATACAAACGAGTCAACTGCTTGTTATTCTCATCACCACGCCAATAAGCACCAGCGATGTTCAACACCTTCACGGCCTTGATTACACCTGTATTGGGGATGTGTGGCCCTCTACAAAGATCCGTAAAGTTACCTTGCTTATAGAAAGTGATGGTACCGTCGTCTAGCCCTTCGAGCAAATCCAATTTGTACTCATCTCCCTTCTCTTTGAAATAGGCAACAGCATCTGCTTTAGAAATTTCTTCTCTAATGTACTCGTTCTTTTCACGGGCCAACTCCAGCATTTTGTTTTCCAAAACATCTAGATTCTCAGAATCAAAAGTCTGATCACCAAAATCGACATCATAGTAAAAACCGCTCTCAATGGCTGGTCCAATACCTAGTTTCACTCCAGGGTACAGGGCCTCCAATGCTTCTGCCATGAGGTGAGCAGATGAGTGCCAAAAGGTAGACTTCCCTCCTTCATTTTGCCAGGTAAGCAAACTCACCGTAGCATCTTCACTTATGGGTCTGTTGGCGTCCCATATTTCTCCATTTACTTCAGCGGCCAGCACATTTCTAGCTAGCCCTTCACTAATACTCAAGGCGACATCCATACCAGTCGCTCCCTTGTCCATAGATTTCACACTACCATCAGGAAGGGTAATGTTAATTTTAGCGTCACTCATCAATTCATTCATTTCTTGTATTTGGGGAAGCAAAATCGAAAGTTGGTATAGCCTCTCTTCTTTCCCTTAATTTGCGCAAATATGCGATTTTTCCTTTGACTTTCCTTACTCCTTCCAAGCCTTCTTCATTCAATGAATCTACAGCAAGTATATATTGGTAATACTGCAAGGCACTAGCATAATACCCCTTATGGTCGAAAGAAACTGCCTTGGCTTTCAATGCCCCAACATTTAAGCTATCTTGAGCCAGCATCTGTGTAGCATAAAATATCATAGAATCATACATGGCTTGTTGTTCAAAATGTCTAATTAGAGAATCTCCAGCCACCATATTCCCAGTTAACAGCATCTCTCCTAGCAACTGATTGGCTTCCTGATTTTTATGCTCTTCACGATACAGCTCTACATTAAGAAAATTGATTTCTGCAGTCTCATAATCCGAATCATATAATAAAGTAACTAGTGTTCTTGATTGGTCGTAATTGCGAGCATATGCGTATAAAAATGCCAGATCTCTGGCGATATCTAATCGACTAGAGTCCTGCTGAAATGCTTGCAACTTATATTTCAATGCGGAAATAGAATCGCCTAAACTCAAATAAACTTCTCCTTTTAGTAAGTAAATGTCAGGGTCATTTCCATTGATCATCACTGCTTTATTGATATAGTCTATGGCTAGCCCATTCCTGCCTAATGCAGCATATATGCTTGCTCTTTTTTTATAAAATTCTGTAGTGTTAGCACCATAGTCCTCTGCCATAGAATTGTAATGCAGGGCTTTGGCTAAATCTTTCTTGTCTAAATAAAAATCAGACACCAACTCCAGTAATTCTGCATTTTTCTGATATTGACTCAACCAGTCTAGTAATTCTTCTTCTGAAGTGTTCTTCCATTCTGCTTGCTCATGCACTTGCAGGTATTGTATCAGCTCATTGATGTCGAAAGAAGACAGTTGTTTGCCACTCACCTGTACCGACTCACTAGGAGGCGCTATTTTTGCATCCATTTGCTGTACGGGCACATTCCCAAATCGCTTTTCACACCCCTGACAAAGTAGAGTAATACAACAAGCGAATAGGAAACTACAACTTCTAAATAAGATACTTTTACAGTTCATACAAAATTGGAAATATTCAATAACGAACCTATTCAAACAAAATAAAGAATCAGGTATCAAAACATGCTAAATAATTATTTGACAAGTCAATGAACAAAAAAAGTACTTTTTCCATTCGTTTTTGTCATCTTTCAGTGTTAAAAATAAAGAGATAGGTAATCCTCTTAGTCTATATCACCAAAACACTTAAAAAGTGTATAATTCAAAATCAAAATTTGTTTATCTCGGCAAATCTTGGTAAAATTCAAGATTGATTTTTTATCAATTCAGAGGTTGGGTAGTTATAAGGAAAGGTTTGAAACTCATTTCAGTTATTGCTAATCGTCAAAATGTTATAGCATTTTGATTGCTTCGGTTAAATAGCAATTGTTTTCTTTGAATAGTCCAATTTATGTTTGTAAATTATTGAAATCTTGATTGTTCAAGTATCTTTACTTTTAGATTGAAAAATTAGAATTATAAGACTAACCAGTACTAGTCAGGTTTTCTGGTAATACATTTGATATAATGGATTTATTAAAGAGATATAAAAATATATACGATACTAACATCATCCTGATGTATAAAGGCGAAGTTACATTTGACTTAGTCACTTCTATTATAGAGACACTCGACGGAAGAATAACGGAATTAGAATCTGACCGAATGATTAAAAAGAAGTTTTATGGAGCAGCTACAGAATGTATTCAGAATCTATATCATCACATGGATGAAGTAGCAGACGAAACTCATCAAATCGATACCTATGATTCCAAATCAGGTCTTCTACTGGTAACTGCTCGAAAGAAGTTTTACAATATCATGACTGGAAACTTCATCCCCAACACAAAGATTACAACTATTAAATCTAAACTTGACAATATCAATGCTTTGGACAAAGATGGCTTAAAAAAGCTCTACAAAGAGATTCTATACAATGGTGAGTTTTCAGACAAAGGCACTGCAGGTTTAGGTTTTGTAGAAATAGCCCGAAAAACTGGCCAAAAACTATCGTATGAATTTCATCAGGTAAATGATGAGTACTCTTATTTTACTTTTCAGATAAGGGTTCCTAGAGAATTAGAAAAAAAACTGGCTGAGGCTTCATAAGCCATCTACCCAATGCACATAAACAACTCAAATATCAATTTAAATTCATTACATACATCAGACATGAGACTGGGAGTAAGTGAGGAGGCATATAGTAACGTTGAACTGAAATGAAAGAACTTTATCACGAAGAGCAAAAGATACTTTCGGAGTATGTAGGAAAAGTAAAAAAGAAAGATGTAAACCTTGAAGATGCAGTAGGAATCGCTATGCACTACAAAGATTTGCTAGATCAGAGTAAGGTAATCACTCGAATCAGTGATCGACTACAGAAAAAACTAGATCACGCCAACCAAAAAATCAAGGTTCAGAACAATGAAATCCAAAAGAAGAATGGAGAGTTAGAAATAACTATTGATCAGCTCGACAAAATGACTATGGGTAAAAAAGCCACCAGAATACTTTTTGGCGTTTTTGTAATTCTTTTCATTTCTGAGCAACTGTTTCTTGAACCCATCATTGATAGTTGGGCACAGGGCAATTTTATCGGCATCGGAGTCATGCTAATCATTGCATTAATGTTAAAATTCTTCGAATCTAAATTAGAAGATTACTTCACCAAGCAAAGCAAACGTGAAATATTATCTAATCAGTCAGGTACTACGCAGCAAAATAGTACTGAGGAAAAAAGTCAATTTTCTTTCTTAAAAAGTAAAGGAGCGGCTTAATTAATTAAAACAAAAGCATAAGAGCTATGAAAAAGGATAACCTGATACGATCGTATATTCTGACCTTGATACTTATTATATTAGGTCTATTTATTGGTCAATTTATAGTCCAAAATGCCATCAGAGTAAATCAAGATGATGCCATCTTGGTAAAGCTCGCACAGAAACAGGCCACACTAAGCGAAGAAATCTCCAAAAATGCAGCGCTTATCAATTTAGACAGAATTAAATCTAGTGAGACCAATTTCAACCTTGTAAAAAGAAGATTAAAACCAGCAGTAGAAGAATTCACTAAAATTCAAAAAGCACTCACAAAGGGAGACATTAACTATGGCCTGTCTGGAACAGAAAACTCTGAAAAAACAACCGCCATGCTCAACGACATGGACCTCTCCTATCGCGAAATCAGAGATGCAGGAAACGAAATCGTCAATGTGAGTTTCACAGACCCCGAAGAGGATAAAGCTTTGATTTTAAGTAGAGCACTTACCAACATCCTATCCCAAAAAACTTTTAGTGACAAAGCTTCTGATCTAGCAAGCCAGTATCAACTAGAGGCAAAAACCAACAAAGGTGGATTTTCGCAATTTGAGTACGTAATCACTGCTGCCATCATAGCTATATTACTACTCCAAGCCTCTTTCATCTTTCGACCTGCTGTAAACTTGGCTTATAAAAACTTTCTTACAGCAAATGAGGCCTTCGTAAAACTACAGAGATCAGAAGAAGAATTAAGAAGTAGTGCAGAAAAGCAGCTGGAAGTAAATGAAAAACTCATCCTCTCTCAGCGAGCTTTGGAGCAACGAAACAAAAAATTAAAACTCTCTGAGCAAGAGATTTTGAAGAGTTCTAGAAAACAAATAGAGGTCAACGAAAAACTGATTCGCGTACAAGAAGAACTTAGAAAAGCATACGATCGAGTAAAGTACTCAGAGGAGCGCATGAGAAATATTGCTGAAGAGCAGCTAGAGGCTACAGAACGACTAATGATAGCTGAGAATAAGCTCAAGCAAACACTTACTATCGAGCAAGACAGTAAAGCAGAGCTGGCTCAAACATTGGAAAACCTTAAAAGCACCCAATCTCAATTAGTACAATCAGAAAAAATGGCCTCTCTGGGTCAGTTGACAGCAGGTATTGCTCATGAGATCAACAACCCCATCAACTTCGTTTACAATGGTATCGATACACTCAAAGTATCTCTTGATGATTTGATCACCATTGTAGAAAAATATGATCAGCTCGAAGACAGCAAAGATTACAAAGCTGCTATCGCTGAAATTCATCAAATGAAAGAAGAGTATGCTTATGACGATCTTCTTAATGATTTGAAAGAATTGGTATCGGATATTAAAAAAGGAGCCGTACGAACCATAGAAATTGTGAAAGGTCTAAGGGTCTTCTCTAGATTGGATGAAGAAGAAATGAAGCCAGCCAATGTCAATGATGCATTGGATGCCACTCTTGTCCTGCTTAGAAACAAAACCAAAAACAAAATCAACATCAAGAAATTCTACGACGATTCTATCTTGGATATCAACTGCTACCCTGGACAGCTCAATCAGGTATTTATGAATATTCTAAACAATGGTATTCAAGCCATTCCAGATGAGCGTAAGGATGGTGAAGTTCAGATTTATACAGAAAACCAAGACCAGCACGTCATGATCAAAATAAAGGATAATGGTGCAGGAATGTCTGAACAAGTCAAACGAAGAATCTTCGAACCTTTCTTTACAACTAAACCCGTAGGCATTGGTACTGGACTAGGCATGTCTATTACCTTTGGTATCATAGAAAAACATGGTGGAAACATCTATTGTAATAGTGAAGAAGGAAAAGGAACAGAGTTTTCTATTTTGATCCCAAAACACATGGACAAATCTTCGGAAGAAGAAAAGGTATCCGAGTCTCAAAAAGCATAATATATTTAGAAGTAAACTAGCAAATGGAAGAAGTTCAAAATCCAGTAGAAGATACAGCAGTCAAAAATAAAAAGAAGTACACCATTCTTTATGTTGATGATGAAGAAAGCAACCTTCGTATTTTCCGAATGGCTTTCAAAAGAGAGTACAACGTACTCACCGCTCCCGGAGGAAACGAAGCTATAGAAATGCTACGCGAGCATGACATACAGTGCTTGATCACGGATCAAAAAATGCCTGAAATGACAGGAACTGAATTGCTTGAAAAAGTGCTTCCTGAGTTTCCTGATGTGATTCGAATGATACTTACGGGTTTTGCTGATATTGAAGCTATTGTGAAAGCTGTAAACAAATGCGGCATTTACAAATACATTACTAAACCATGGGATAAAGGTGAAATGAAACTCACCATAGACAAAGCATTGGAGGCTTACGAATTGAAAAGTGATAAAGTAAAACTTATCCGTCAGCTAGAAAAAGCCAACAGTGGGTTGGAGGAAAAAGTAGAGCTACGTACCAAAGAACTAGCAGAAGTAAATAAACGCTTGATGGATAGTATCAAATACGCGATGACTATTCAGAATGCAATGCTAATGTCTCCTGAAACAATCAAAGAAGGCTTTACAGACTTCTTCATCCTGTTCCAACCACTAGATGTAGTAAGTGGTGATTTCTATTGGTATGCTGATTTTGAATCTGACGATGTCAATTACAAATTCATTGCATCAGTAGATTGTACTGGACACGGTGTAGCTGGAGCGCTAATGAGTATGATTGGTGAATCTCTACTCAACCAAATCGTTTACGAGCATGAAATTACTGATGCAGGTGAAATCCTAGACAATCTCAATATAGGCATTCAGGACATACTCAATCAATCTGAGAACAACATGCATCACGGCATGGATGCTAGCATCATGATCATTGACGAAGACAATCAGGAGGTGTATTTTGCTGGCGCACAACAAAATCTACTTTATTCAGATAAAGGCAAAATAAAAACCGTAAAAGGAGATCGGATTTCTCTAGGTGGCTATTTGGATCAAGAAAGAAACTACACAACCCACAAGGTATCTTATACCAAAGGGGAAACTTCTTTCTTTATGTTCTCAGATGGCTTCCAAGATCAGTTTGGCGGGCCAGATAACAAGAAATTTACAGTAGCTCGATTAACAGAAAGTATCGAAGCGGGATTAGACAAACCTATGGACAAGCAAAGAGATCTGCTCCATAAGGTATTGACCGAATGGAAAGGTGAAGAAAAACAAACCGATGACATTTTGGTAATGGGAATTAAGATATAATTTGACAATATTTGCAACATTAAAAGCGGCTCCGTATGAAGATTAAGGTATTAACATTGAAGAACTGGTGCAACAAGAGCATAACGCCTTTAGCATGGCAAAGAATTATCATCAAGATACTGCCTGAGATGCGGGACAGAGGATTTGAGCTTAACACCTTGGAAGAACCAGGTCCAGACCTAACCTTCGGTGAGGAAGAATTCCAGCTCTTTACCAATTCATTGGATACGGTATACAAAATCACATTCCCTAAAGAGGTCTTAGAAAAAATCTCATAAGTAGTGAAGAAATTAATTTCACCCACAGTATTCAAGCTTCAATTCTGAAGCTTTTTTTATGAATTAGAATCCCCTGTTTACTTGAATATAAAAACCCTCGCTTATATATTATCAGCATGGATAATAATAAGCACTTTGATGACCAGCTGCGTCAGCAGTCATAGCGCAACCAAAATAGCTGTTGTACAACCTAAAAAGAGAATATTTGCATACAAACCACACAAGCACAAGCATAGAAAGCGCACCAAAACAGTAAGATTCCGAGTACACTAAATAATATCTTTGCTATCTATCTCAAGTAAGAGTTTGTCTGAGCTATTGAGTCGAGCAATTATACCTTCAGTCTTGGGCAACTCATACTCATAATAATACCGCATAGTATGTATCTTACTATTGTAAAACTCATCTCCCCTGTTTTCATTTATCGCAATCTGACATGGAATAGCCTGTAGCAACCACTGCCAGCCAATAGCTACAATACCGAAGAGCTCCAGATATAGCGTAGCATCCATCAGGAAGACTTCTTTTTTCTCTTTCATAGCAATGGTCGAAAGTCGCATCGTAATGTTCTGAAGCCTAAATAAAGCATCGTTTAGCTTCTCACCATATTTGGACAATTCAATGACTTCCAGTTTCACTTTTTTAATGGACTTGGATACTTCTTCCGTGAAAGCACGAAAAGCAATCCCCCCTCCCATAACTATCTTCCTCCCTAACAGATCCACACCATGAATTCCAGTAGTTCCTTCATGTATCGTATGAATACGCATCTCTCTAAAATACTGCTCTAATGGGAAATCTTTACAGTAGCCAGCCCCCCCTAATATCTGTATAGCAGCAGAAGTAGACAATATACCCATTTCACTCGGGTAACTCTTAGCCACTGGCGTAAGCAAGTCTAAGGTCAGTCTATAAATTTCTTTAATTTCTTCCTTACCTCCTTTAGCCATATCTGCGTAATGCGCACATTGTAGTAATAAGGAAAGAGAGCCTTCTACTATAGCTTTTTGAAAGAAAAGCATTCTTCTCACGTCTGCATGGTCTATGATATTGATCTGAGCAGAAGTTGGGTCCTTCTCATCAGGTTTGCGGCCTTGTGGTCTTTCTTTTGCATAATTGAGCGAAGCATAATAAGCTGCAGACCCTATGGATGCTGCACTCAAGCCTACGCCTATCCTTGCTTCATTCATCATTTGAAACATGTACGAGAGTCCTTCATTCGGTTTGCCTAATAAATAGCCGAAACATCTTTTCTTCTCTCCAAAACTCAAATGGACAATAGGTGCCGCTTTGTATCCCATTTTGTGATACAAGCCTGTCGTTGTGACGTCGTTCATCACCACTTGATCACCTTCTTTAAACCTCTTCTGTGGCACCACAAACAGCGACAAGCCCTTTGTTCCTTCTGGTGCTCCTTTTATTCTCGCCAACATTAGGTGAACCACATTACCTACAGCATCATGATCTCCAGCAGAGATAAATATTTTTTGCCCCACGATACTGTAAACCGTTCCTTCATCATCTAGCGGTTCCGCAGAAGTAGTTACATCAGACAGTGAGCTTCCTGCATCTGGTTCAGTCATGGCCATGGTACCTTGCCAAGCTCCGCTGTATAATTTGGAAACGTATGTTTCTTTTAATTCTTCAGAACCGTACTCTTCGATCAAACGAGCAGCACCAGCTGTCAAGAATGGGTATACACTTGCAGAATAATTGGCAGCACCAAAAATAAACTGAGCACATGATGAAACAGTAATAGGTAGCTGCTGTCCTCCCGTTGCTTCACTGGCATTAGCTGAGATCCAGCCACCATCTCCAAATTTCTTAAGTAGTTTTCTAATTTGCCCATGAACTTTAACCTTGCCTCCTTCAAACTGAGGTTCCATTCTATCCATTTCTTCATTGTAGGGACGCAACTCTTTATCAGCCAGATCACCTGCAGCATCCAGTATCATCTTCACCCCGTCTAGGTCATGATTTTTATAGATATCAAGCTTCATTAATGTCTCAATATCAAAGACCTCTTTGAGCAAGAAATCAAGGTTTCGTCGGGAATAGTATTCAGGCATGGTATTTTTGGAATTTTATTTTCTCTACAATAGAGATTGAAGATAAATCAATGGTTGATGATATTCAAATTTATCCTTCAACAAAAGCATTAAAAAATTCGAAATCCATTGATACATAAGCCCTTATCTTACATCAAAAATACAAGCTCATATGCGATGAAAAAATATTTAAAAATATTCCTAGACAGTTGTTGCATAATAGAATAATAGCTTCTACTTTTGCATCGCAATTGAGGGAAACAAACCCCGAAAGAGCAGCCAGGAGCGGTAGTTCAGCTGGTTAGAATGCCTGCCTGTCACGCAGGAGGTCGCGGGTTCGAATCCCGTCCGTTCCGCTGGTTATCAAGCACTTACATTAATTTGTAAGTGCTTTTTTTATACCCATAATCAAATCCTTGATCCATCAGGATCAAGCCGTATTTCTGGAGGATTAGAAATTTCACGCATAAATTTTAGAGAGTCGGAATAAGAAAAATTCCACATTTGTGACACCACGGAATTGACTTCTAAAGGCTTTGATCTTGGCCTTCAAAAATTTTCTAAAAGCCGTCCAGATAAACTCTAAAAGAAAAAAAGGTTAGTACATTTAGCACTAACCTTTACATTCTTTCGATCGTTCGACGTTTACATTACAGATCGTTCCAGTAAAAAGTATAAGAGTAAGCAACTCTCTTATCTTCATCCCCTTCACCATTATCATACTGATAATCCATCACCTCATCACCGTCAATAATTTCATAGCTGACACCCCACGGATTACCTCCAGTACAGTCTGGGCAGTTGGTATTAACCACTTCTATTGTTATATCCTCATCACCAGTAACTACATACTTAGTAATATCTACTTCAATTTTTACCCCTCCTAGATAACCTACTTCTTCACTTTCATACACCAATTTATCATCGATTATAATCTTTGCTTTATCATCGATTTCATAGAAAAAAATGGTCTTTTTAGACTGACCCAGCGAGCTAAATCCTACAAGGACAAAGACTGAAAAGATTATAAACTTCAATGTATATTTCATATGTTCTGTTTTTTTTCGAACCCGTATTTCAAATATCATTCCAATTTCGATAGGAGTTAATTACTTATGCTAGAATTCTTAATCAAGTAATGAATTTGCAAGCCAAAATGAAAATTATGGACTTCGACATCATCTTGATAATACCAATTTTTCCTGTAGTTCCACATGATTTGTGGCCTGACACTGAATCTGTTAAAATAGCGTACATAATCGATACCCGCACTTACTTCAAAATCAGCAGGATATGGAGGTTCAGGCTGCTGGCTATACGCATTCACAAAATAATCATCATTAAACCTTATTCTTGAATAAATCACCCCAAGTTTCCCTTTAGGGTTATACCAATCAATTTTTAATATACTTCCATTAGAACCCGTACCAATTCCTGCACCCATTATTTGCCCCTGATTAGTATATCCATTAGGCACGACGCTATGTACATAGTATGGGGGATTAACATTACTAGGTAGTATCTGATTTTGATTCGCACTTAGGGTGGTAAATTCGTACCCAAATTTCAATACATTCTTATCATCCAAATCAAATAACTTCATCACACCCCAATTGAGTGCCCTACCCCTATCAAACTCCTCAAACCAGCCTGTTAAATTCGAGTGAAAATCATTTTTAGCATACTCTATATAACATTCGAAACCAACTTCTGGAAAACGATACTTAATTGAAACAGAAATCATTTGATCATACTCATCGTTTTTCAGGCTATCCTTAAACGTATTATGAGAGAATACTGCAAAAATATCCCTAGCAGCCAAATCCCCATCTGCCCATCTGGTATAAAGCAACCTGTTTAGTCCCAAACTTAACCCTGGCGCAAAAGATGGCTCATAACCTAAAGAAATCCCTGTCACATATTTTCGATCATTTTCAGGGTTATCGTCAAAATAATCCGACTCATATGCTGCCCCCCAATACCATTTACCTTCAACCTTACCAATTTTAGTATCTATTGGTATGGCAGTCCCTATATCAATATGTGGAATCCCTGCTGCATTATTACTCATCAAAATCGGGTTCCAAATAGAAGGACCCCACTTAAAATTCTCGGTAGAAACTCCTAAAGTCATTTTTTTATATACTAGTCTCACCTCTGATTGTCCAAAATTGAACTGAGAATAATCCCCTTCTCCAAACTGCTGGACATAATCGATCCTACCATTAAAAGGGTATGAATATGGACTTTTAACTGTACCAGTAACATTAGGAGGAATGTCAATAGACAGATTCTGAGACCAAGTAACAATAGGAACAAATGAGAAATGAAGGATTCCCAACTTACCTTGAAAACCACCTGTGAGTGCCATATTCGAACCTTTCCCTGACCAAATAGCTCCATCATTATACCCACGAGGGGTTATAGTGTTAGCATTATAATTAACATACGGATCCACCCATACGAAGCTTTTTTTCTCCGAAGACTTTACCCCAAGTTTAAAATTATCTCCCCAAATATTCCAAGACAACGTCGAATCAACCTGATACTGTGAAATTATAGAAGGATGTATTGATATAGGGTGTGATATTTCTGGGTTTTTAAGCACTAATATCTCATAATAGTCGCGTGTATGATCTGAAGGATATATCACTTGACCTGACACTCTTGATGACACTAAAAAAATTATATTCAGAAAAACAAACAATCGTATATTCATGAGGCTATTGGATTATTAAAGCGTAAAACTAATCAGCACAACCTAATGATTTCGGATCGTTATCCATAAATTCGCACAATAATGTAATTAATCAAATAAGCATGGCAAGAGTCACTATACTTATGGCAGTTTACAATGCTGCAGAAACTGTATCTGAGTGTATAGAAAGCATTTTAAATCAGACATTCAAAGACTTCAAACTACTAATAGTCAATGATTTATCCACTGACAATACAGTAGAAATCATCGAAGATTTTAATAGTGACAAAATAGAAATTATTCATTTCAAAACTAAAGGTTTCATCAACGCACTGAATACTGGATTAAGCAGATGCAAAACAGATTACATCTGCAGAATGGATGCTGACGACATTATGCTTCCTACCAAATTGGAAGAACAAGTAAAATTCATGGACAATCACCCTGAAATTGCGGCTTCGGGCACTTTTATTGAAGTATTTGGCAAATACAATGCTATATGGAAGCGTTTTAGACCAGGGTATGAACAATGCAGGCGAAATATATTCTGGTTTAGTACAATACAAAACCCATCAAGTATTATTCGTCATAGCGTTATCAAAGAAAACAACCTTAAATACAAAAGAGAGTATGCTTTTATCGACGGAGACAAGGATTATGCCTTAGCCGAAGATTATAAATTCTGGTATGATGTTTCGAGAGTAGGTATATTATCAAACCTCCCAAAAGTTTTACTCAAATACCGAATTCACCCTACGCAAGCCAGTACATCAAAAAGGAAGGTTCAAGATTTTGTAGCAAACAAGATACGAAGAGAGGCCCTAACGGACTTTCTCAATGACCAAGGTTTATCTATTGAGAAAATAGACAAAAACACAAACAAAAAGGCTCTTTTAAAGAAAGTGAATACACTGAAAGTAGCCAAAAGAGACCGATGGCACTTGGCCATGTCCAAATACATGCTTATTCAAAGCACCAAAGAATTAGGTTTTATACATTTTCTTAAAATTCTGTTCTTCTCTCGATTTGCCTTTGACAGAAATAGTCCAGAATTATTCATGAAAATGGTTTATAGCAAGTTTGGCAACGAAAAGCCAATGATCTAATTACCCCACTTATCCTTGAAGTATCGCAGGGCAATTGAATTATTCCTGTCCTCGTCTCTCTCTTTTCCATGATTGTTTATTGATGCCAAACTATTGGCTTTAAAAAAACCTTCTGTCCAAAAGGGTATATAGCAAAACCTGCTTGATGGAAAAACATATTTAGGCACTCGGGCATGTGCACTTACCCAAACATCATCTACAAACCGAACAGCTCTTGGTTCTTCTGGATAATCGGTCAATTCTTCATAATCAAAAAACTTAGGCCTAACTAAAAAACCTGAATACCCCTGCACAATATCTATTGGATAATACTCGCTCACACGAGTAGTAGGCACAGGCACAGGTGCTTGTTTGGTTATATTAGTCCAAAGTGTAGTACTCCTATCCACCAAATCAGCCGGAACCCTCCAACCACTAGCTGCTACGATCCAATCTGGCTTTTCATCAGAAGCTTTATCAAAAGCTGCCAACATCGTACGAGGATACATATTGTCATCATCTACCACTAATATTTTTTGATCAGGATCGAGAGACCCAACAGCTGGTATAAATTTAGTACTAGGCCCCCAGTCCTTGTCTACTCGCTTCACCTCCAAACACTTCAATCCTTCTATTTCTTTGGGAATAACATACCCTACCTTCTCTCTCATAGACATCTGAGGAACGTATAAATAAATTTTCTTTGGAGCTCTTTTTTGCGACAGCAGACTTTTGACTGTCGGTACAATTTCTGAAATCCGACTTGGTATAGTAGAAAAAGAAACAATTATGTCTGACTTATTAGTGTTGCTCGCGCAATACTCGTCCCAATAGGCTAACGACTTTCTCGTAGTAATGAAATAGTGCCAATAGTCTCTAATAAACTTCTTGCCCGACAAATAATTATATGCCTGATTCAACAAGAAAAGAAAAACTACTACGCCTACAATAATGGATTGAATTAATGTCATGATTTGATTTTATTGACCCAAACGTCTACCTTTTTTCGAAGATTAAAATAAAATACCGATAGCCAATTTAGACTATAGGGAAAATCAGGTTTTAGTTTATTTCTAACGCTTAAAAATTTTACAGGGTGTGGAGAACTGATATTAACCTCGTCCTTTGTTAAATGAATTCCTTTACTATCCTTAAACTGATTTAAAAGAATAGTCAACACAGACTGATCATCCTTGTGGTTATACCTATTGGCTCCTTTTGGCTTGATACACTCATGTATAAGCGAATATCTTTTCCATTCCGAAACGAGCGCTCTTATATCTGCATTATGATAGCCAAAACCACACATACAACCACAAATATTACGAACATAATAATGTGATTCAGGCACATTCATATAATCCAAGGTAGGCTGCAGCGTCCATTCCTTTAAAGTCCCTGATCCGCCTATAGGAGCATATAGACCATACTGATCAATCTGATCCCAAACATAAGTTAGCGGCTCATTGAGAATTGTTGCGCTATCCAGCCAAAGTAAATTACCTTGCTTTTCTTCGAAAATCTCATTCACCATAATAGGCTTAAATGAATAAGTCCTAAATTCTAATTGGACGAATTTGGGATATTTTGAAAAGTCAAAATTTCTTACCGATAGATTGGGAACCTTTTTTATAAGTTGATTGAGATGTGACTTTTGATCTTCATTAAAACCAAGATCATAACAAATCAATTCGCTATTCTCGTACTCTTTTTGCTTATTAAAGGAATAGACAAATTGACAAAAAGTTCTAAAATAAAACTCATCAGCAGCGGTTAATATGACATTGAGTTTCGTCATCAGGACACCAATTGGCCTTCCATTAATTTTATCACTCGATCGCCTCTATCAAAATACTGTTCATCATGGGAGATGACAACAATCGTCTTGCCAGCTTTTTTTAGATCTTGTAAAATAGTTTCGTAAAAAATCTTCTTAAAATGCGGGTCTTGATTTGCAGCCCATTCATCAAAAAGATAAACTTCTGTATCCTTTAGGATGGCGTTGATCAGTCCTAGTCTTTTCTTCTGTCCCTCAGACAAACGAGTAGTAGAAAATTTACCGTTTTCTATGCGCACCTTTTTTGTCATCTCTAAGGTTTTCAATAGCTCTTCTCCACGTTTCAACACGTCCGCATCATCGATGTGAGTTACATTATCAAACAAATAGGAATCAACAAAGGTTGCTGCAAATTTGCTTCTATAATCTTCTCGATTAGAGTCATCTATCGATTGTCCTTTATATTTGACTACCCCTTCTTTAGGAGGATATAAGCCTAACATCATCTTTGCCAATGTAGTCTTTCCACTCCCATTGCCGCCAAGAAGAAAAATCAGCTCTCCTTTCTTGATAGACAAATCAATAGGTCCTAACTCAAAATGCTCGTCTTCATCTGGGTTATAATACTCATGCTTTACTCCTACTAAATCTATAATAACATCATCTGCTACATTTTCCTCATCTAGCTCAATAGGCTTTACCACATGTGCTGTATCTTCCAAATCAATACCCGTTTCACTGATTTGCTCTAAGGCAACTTCTATCCTTTTCAAATTGCTAAACCAACCTGAAACCGTAGATAATGGAGCGATAATAAACAGGACTAAAGTCAAAAATTCACCAAAAACAGAAGGTTCTACAAAACCCGTAGCAAAAATATAAACCACCAACGCTGCCATACCTAAAAGCAACACCATATCTCCAGACTTGGACGCAATAGCCACTACTACACTTTCCTTGACCATGTATTTGTTTTGCTCTTCACTGGTCTTCTCAATTACTTCCTTCAAATAAAATTTCTTGAATTTTTTATTCAACGAAAGCTCTTTTATCCCATAAGTCAGCCCCTCAAATATTTTAAAAATATCATTCCAAAGCACTCGTGATTTCTCTTGGTATTTTCTTGTCAATGGTAAGGAGAGTTTGGTAAGAATAAATACTGCCAAAAACAGCCCTAAAACTGCCAAACTCAAAGTAGGATGTTGATATACAATATACCCTAGTACTCCCAAAACTGTAGCTAATCCAGTAGTTACGCTAGGGAGCCTATCAATACCATGATATATGGTCTTTATATCCTCTGTAAGGATGGGGAAAATTCTATCTTGATTACGTTCAATTTCACTAAAATCAGCTTGTAAGATCTTAGTAGACAAAGAAATTCTTAATTGATGAATAATACCTTGGCTCAATTTTGATACTGCAAATGACGAAACCACAGCAAGCACTCCATATCCTACCCAAAACAAACCAAACTCGACCTGAAAGCTTGCCGCATTAAAATTTTCAGTGTTTATAGACTCCACAATCATCTTTATCAGAAAGGAAGAACATATCCCTGTAAGAGCGCTACTAAAAACAGCCAGTACAAATAGTAACTTAGAGGACTGTATAAGGAGTTTAATAATTTTCATTTGAATATATTGAATAACTTAAATCACGGACGGATTACTTCTCAAAAGAAGACTTGTTCGGATAATAGTTCTGTAAAAAATTTTGCACCAGTTCAACCACCTGTTGGTTAGGGTTATCTTTTTGATCATCGTTGAGACAATAAAAATAAGGGCGAACCCTATCGATACGGGCAAAAGCTTTTTTTTGTCTATTGAAACTATTGGTAATCTTGTGGAAAATTTGCCATTTCTTAAGTTCAAACACATTCATTGGACGGCATAGCTCTCGTTGATACTTCAGCATATAATACTTGTACAGCTTATATGCCATAAAGTCGTCATCCTGCCTGAATCGATGCTGGCGCTTCTCATGTGTTTTTTCTGGCCAAAGCTTATACATGGCATCCCAGCAGTCCTTCTTCACCAAAATCGGACAATGCTCCACCAATCCCAATCCTATAATATCATTCTTAGCTTCATAGATCCTCCAACTCGGATTTTCACCGAATAGCGTCCCGAAAATATTGATTCTGCCAGCATCAGACACAAACGCCTCCATTGGAGTCGTATTTCCGAAAAGAAAATCATCATTCATATAGAGAAAATGATCTGATAGCCCTGGGATTTTATCCAAATAACTTTCAATAACACTAGAGCTATAGGTAGGCAAATACGCCTCATCAAAAATATCTTCGTGATGAACCACCTTCACTTTGGGGTGATCTGTATTAAGCCATTCTGGCACTTGTGGTTTTTGGGTCAGTATATAAATATTGCGCGCCCATGGTACAAACTGCTCGATAGAACGAAGACTGTACTTGAGCATATCATATACATCTCGAAATCTTTCGGGATTAACATCATCAAGATTTTCTGCGAATTTCTGACATTTTTTGATGTAAACGGGATCATCTCCATTCACCCAAGTGTAAACAATGTCAATAGACTGGTCCGAATTGCTCAAATTTTATTTGATTTGCACGATTAAAATTGAGCGCAAAAATATGAATCTTTCATCCATCATACAAAAACTTCAACGCTTTATCCATGTGTTCTTTACCACCCTACCAGGTAATTACACCAATAAAAAACTGGAGATTCTTGAAGAGTTATTTAGAGTCACTAATAACTACATGAAAAGCACTGGAGCCATGTATTGGATAGACTTTGGCACCTTACTGGGATATCACAGAGAAAACACCATCTTACCTCACGATATAGATGTAGATTTTGGGTGTCATGAAGAGGAGTATGAAAAAGTTTGGAGTAAGCGCAAAGAGCTTCCTAATGGATTCAAACTTTACGACACGTCATTTAGACATAGAGGACCCAAACTTTATTTCAATTACAAAGGGTTTGATGCTGACGTATATTTCTACGAAGACAAAGGCAATACTTTGACTTCGTATGAAAACAGCCATTACCCTAGCGAACGCACTCCATTTGCCAAAACACTGGCTCTACCTGTCAAGGCTACAAAATTCTTGGAACAAGACACCTTCATACCAGCTCAACCCAAAGCTTACCTTGAGCATATATACAATTACCTAGGCAGCAATGGTCGTCGCGACAACACCACAGGATACTGGTACGAAAAGGAAGATTAACTGATTTAACTACTTAACTTAGGCAACACCAAATTCAGTGCACGTTTGAGATGGTCTTCATCATCGATCTCACACCAAACTAGATCTACCTGTTTTTCTACATGAATAGCTTCTGAGGGAGACAACACGTTAAAAGCATATTCATACTTCATCTTCTTGATCGTTGGCAAAGCAATCATTTTTTGATACAAATCTTGACTGATTTTACAAATACCAACCAACTCGGCATAGGAGTTTATTTTATCATTACCATCTTGCGACAAATATCTAAAATCACCATTTTCGAAGGCATGTAGATAAACCTCATCACCAGAATTGGTAAAACCACTGCCCAAAATCACATTTGCTTGAGTCGAATTCAGAATAGTCTGCAAAGCAGATATGTCATAAAGCAAGTCAGACTCTAGCAATAAAAAATCGCCATCTACATGAGGAGCTGCGCACACGAGCGTATACATGCTTTCTGTAGTGGAATACTCATCATTATAATAAATGGTGAGTCCATATTGCTCCTGAATATCTTCATAGGCCGTCCCTTTATGGCCTACCCCCACGACTATTTTCTCTATACCATTAGCTTTGAGCAATCGAATAGAGCGTTCGATCAATGTTTCACCACCAACCTCCAAAAAACCTTTTGGCATTTCTTTAGTTCTATCTCCTAACCTTGTCCCTCTTCCGGCAGCCAAAATCACTGCTGTTTTGATTGTCTGATTGCTCATTTTATATCTTAAAATTTACCTAAAATTTAGAATTGCGAAGATAGATAAAAAATGCTTTGGGGGTAGAAGCATTTTTATGAGTCATTACAAATGATTGCAAAATATATCTTTTAGTTTTGCACTCCGACCCAAAAATGAATTTCAGAATAATTAAGACGTAAAATCAAGTTTAGCATGAAACTGACATTGTCAATAATTAACTCACAAGTAGAGTAGAAATTATGCAATTAAAGTTCCTTGTGACAATTAAAAATCAAATAATAAGCGCATGAAAAAAGTGTATGTCGGTATGGGTACTGATTTGGTGCACCACGGCCACATCAATATAATTGAAAAAGCACGCGAGTTAGGAGAAGTAACTATCGGGTTATTATCAGACGAAGCAGTATCAAAATTTGCACGTGTACCCTTCCTATCTTTCGATGAGAGAAAACAAATATTGGAAAACATCAAAGGCGTGCATGAAGTCATTGCACAAGAAGAGCTTGATTACGAAACCAACCTAAGAGCATTAAAACCTGACTACGTTGTGCATGGTGATGACTGGAAAACAGGCCCACAAAGACACATCCGGGAGAAAGTACTTAAAGTAATCGGCGAATGGGGTGGCGAACTAGTAGAGCCTGCTTATACGTCTGGCATCTCTTCTACAGGCTTGAGACAAGCCATGAAAGAAATCGGCAACACTCCTGACATTAGAAGAAGAATGTTGAGAAGAATGCTCGACAACAACCATTTAGTGAAAGTGATGGAAACACACAATGGTATCTCTGGACTTATCGTAGAAGACACTAAGGTGGAACTAGACGGTGAAGTAAGAGAATTCGACGCCATGTGGTTGAGTAGTTTGACTGACTCTACTGCCAAAGGAAAGCCTGATACAGAGTATGTAGACCGAACTTCTAGATTCGCTACGATCAACGATATTCTGGACGTAACGACCAAACCAATGATCCTTGATGGTGACACTGGTGGCGTAGCTGAGCACTTTGCCATGTTGGTAAGAAACATCGAAAGACTAGGATTGTCTGCCGTAGTCATCGAAGACAAAGTAGGATTGAAAAGAAACTCTTTGTTTGGTACTGAAGTAGAGCAAACCCTCGACACCATCGAAGGATTCTGTGAAAAAATACAAGCGGGTAAAAAAGCACAGGTTACTGACGAATTCATGATCTTCTCTAGACTAGAAAGCTTAATTGCTGACAAAGGAATGGAAGACGCTTTGACAAGAGCAAAGGCTTATATCGAAGCAGGTACCGACGGTATCATGATTCACTCTCGTCACAAAGACGGTAAAGAAATCATGGAATTCATGAAAGAATACCAAAAATTCGACGTGAAAGTACCTGTGATTTCAGTGCCATCTTCATACAACCAATTCACTGAAGACGAATTGAAAGCAGCTGGGTTTAGTATTGTTATATATGCCAACCACTTGCTAAGAACAGCATTCCCTGCGATGAAGAGAACTGCTGAGTCAATCTTGACGCACAAGCGATCTAAGGAAGTAGATGGAGAATGTATGTCCATCAAAGAAATATTGACCATTTTACCAAATTAAGCCTACATGCTGAATACCGCAGAGTTTTTTGATTTTGTAACAGCCAAAGGCGTAGATTTTTCAACGGGAGTCCCTGACTCCCTATTGAAAGATTTTTGCGCCTATGTCTCTGACAATAGTAATGACATCATTGCAGCCAACGAAGGCGCATGTATCGGAATTGCCGCTGGCTATCACCTAGCCACTGGTAAGATTCCACTCGTATATATGCAAAATTCAGGTTTTGGCAATACCGTCAATCCTTTGACGTCTTTGACTGACCCTGAAGTGTATGCCATCCCCATGCTAATCATGGTAGGCTGGAGAGGCAGACCAGGAGTAAAAGACGAACCTCAGCACGTAAAAATGGGCAGAATCAATGAGGCGATGATCCAATCTTTGGAGATTCCTTATTGTATTTTGTCGAAAGACATGGCTGAAGCCCAAAAGCAAATAGATACTGCTTTTGAATTTATGCAAAAGGAGAAAGCGCCTTATATTCTATTGATAGAAAAGGAAACTTTTGAGCCTTACAAACTACAAAGCGCGAAACCTGATACCTACCCGATGTCTAGAGAGCGCGCCATCGAAGTGTTGCTCGAAGAGCTAAACGATGACGACGTGATGGTATCTACCACAGGGAAAACTTCTAGAGAAGTTTTCGAAGTGCGAGAAGCTAGAAATGAACCTCATTACAGAGATTTTCTATGCGTAGGCAATATGGGACATACATCTCAGATTGCACTGGGCATAGCCTTAGGCAAGCCTGACCGCAGAGTAATCTGTCTGGATGGCGATGGTTCATTCTTGATGCACATGGGATCTGCTGCTATAGTAGGAGATCAAGCACCTGATAATTTAAGGTATATCTTGGTAAACAATGGCGCACACGAATCTGTAGGCGGTCAGCCAACGGTTGGTTTCACTACAGACTTCAAGAAAATTGCTGAGGCTTGTAACTACAAGTCTACATTCACCGCTTCCTCTGAAGAGGAATTGAAAGAGATCATGCCTAAGTTTTTGGAGAGTACTGGTCCTTCTATGTTGGAAATCAACGTAAAGAAAGGCTCTAGAAAAGACCTTGGCAGACCTACCATCAAGCCTGCTGACAATAAGATAGATTTCATGAAAAATTTGGGTAACTAAGCCTTATCCTCTTTTTTTCAAATGAAAATTATTATAAAGTCATTCTGACTCGATAGCAATCGAAATTCGGAATGACTTTATTTTTGCACTAAATAATACTAATCTCATGACAAGAAAAATCCTCCTTAATCCAGGCCCAGCCACCACTACCCAACAGGTAAAAGATGCATTGGTCGTAGAAGATATTTGCCCTAGAGAAACCGAGTTTGGCAATCTCATGCACGAAATATGCGATGGGTTGCTAGAAATTGGCAATGGCCAAAAGGACTATAACGTAGCCTTGTTCGGCGCTAGTGGAACGGGAGCTATGGAAGCTACACTTACTTCTGCCATCGGCAAAGGCGACAAAATATTGATCTTGACCAATGGAGCTTATGGGATTCGCATGACGCAAATCTGTGAAAATTATGACATTAGCTACGATTCACTATTTGAATACGGCGACTACACCGAACCAGCTCAAGTAAAAGAAGCACTAGCAACTAAAAAATATACTCATTTGGCTTTCATCCATCACGAGACCTCTACTGGCATGATGGATCCTGTAGAAGAATTGGTAGCTGTATGTAAAGAGTTCAATGTCGTTTCTATTGTGGACGCTATGAGTACGTTTGGTGCCTATCCGTACCATCTCTCTGAACTAGGAGTGGATTACATCTTCAGCTCGTCCAATAAATGTATCCATGGTATGGCAGGCCTTTCATTTGTTTTGTTTCACAACAAGCAAAAGGAAGCTTTAAAAGCCAATGGCCGCAGCTATTATTTCGATGTATATAAGCAATGGGAAAACCTTCAAAAGAAAAACCAACTTCGCTTCACTCCTCCTGTTCAAATTTGCTACTCCTTTATGGCAGCCATTAAAGAAACCCTCACTGAAGGTGTAGCTGCTCGATGGGAACGATACAAGGCCAACTGGCAAATTCTATATGATGGCCTTTTAGATTTAGGTTTCAAACCTTTGCTCCCGTTGGACCAAGAATCTAAAATACTTCTTGCTCTCAAACTAGACGGCAAAGAAGGTTTTGACTTCGATCATTTTCATGACTATCTATACGAAAGAAGCATCACTATCTATCCTGGTGTAATGCCCGAAAAGGCAACTTTCAGAGTGGCTATCATAGGAGATTTATATCCAGACGATATGCACAAAGTCATGAAAGAAATGACCGCCTATTTTAATGCTTAACCTATTTGAAATATCCCGTAGAATTACATCCATTTTCTAGTAATAGTCGTAATACTACGGGCTGACTATAAACAATCTATCAGTAGCCATTTTGATAACCTTACCATTTAGTCTATGGTATATTCTATTTATTTCAATGTTAAAAACAATCTCCAAAGCACTAACCAAGGAGCAACTCCAATTTTGGAATGAAAACTCCTACATTCATATTCCTAGTTTATTTAAGGAACGTGTCAATGAAATGTCCCAATGGATAGATGAAATATCTAATTGGGAATCAAGCATGGATCAATGGATGTGTTACTATGAAATGGACAACCCCAAACAGTTGTCTAGAGTGGAAAATTTCATTCCCTATCATGCGGGTATGAAAGAAATCTTTACTGGGTCTACTATCATCGATTTAATCACAGAATTGATGGATGAACAAGCCATATTGTACAAAGAACGTATCAACTTCAAATCGCCAGGAGGTGGCCCGCATGCAGCACACCAAGACGGTGTAGCCTATGAACAAGGAGCCAATGCTTCTTTCGACCCTAACATCAAGCCTTACTTGTCTATACTAGTGAGTGTAGATGAAGCTACGGAAGAAAATGGCTGTCTACAGGTGGTACCCAATTGGCCTTTAGACACTTTAGAAATCATCCCTATGGAAGCTCCCTATCCTGACAAACCACATTACATGAAAATGAAGCAAAGTGTAGAAGATTCCTTGACTTGGAAAAAACTACCTACACAGCCTGGCGATGCTTTGATATTTACCGAGCGACTGCCGCATAGGTCTGAACCAAATCATTCAGACAAGACCAGACGAATTATCTATGGGGTTTATAATCCTTTGTCAGACGGAGACAAGAGAGAGAAATATTACGCCGACAAACGCAAAAATCCAAACGATGCTCGGTATATGGTAGGCAATCCGCATGCTCCTAGCAATTAGATTAAACAACAAAAAGGCTTCTAAAACATAAATAGAAGCCTTTTTGTTTAATTCCTCAATTTAATTTTTTGTCTATTAGGTTTTGAAAATTCTGAACCTAGATCGAGAATCACGACATTTTCATTGCTCAACTTATAGGACAATACAAACTTCATATCGGTCAGACTAATAAAGCTGGTATATACCGTTCCACCTAATCTTCCACTCTCATCTGCTCTTGCAGGTTGCCCAGCCTGCCCAAACGTATTGCCCACGCTGAGTAGATTTATTTCTTTCTCACTTTTTTCCAAAGCTTGGATACGCTCTTCGATAGAATGATAGCGATAACATGGATAATTTCCTGCAGTAGTGTCTGACAACAAGAAGTTGGTCATAATAAGCCGATTATCTACCACCCAATGCAATTCACGTTTACCACCTACCCACTCTACCACTACCGCCTTACCAGACTTGTCACCAAACATCATATGGCTTTTAGTCAATCCTGTTTTCCGCTTTTCTATATAAAGCAAAGCCTCGTCTACTGTGGCACAATGAGCCAGTATTTCGTTGCCTAAGTTACTATTGGGGTTACCATAGCCAGGTACTTTTTCTTGTTCTGGCGTGACGGCAGCGTCAAAAAACAATCCCACCTCATTCACTCCTCCTTGAGCAAACTTATCCCAGCCATACCACAGACGTGCCCATTTATTTTTGGATTTTGGTTCTATTTGAATATAAGCATTCACATCGTACCAATAGTCTTCGTTGTTTACTATATAGATTTTTCCTGTCGTCGCATCTATATAGTATAATACAGCACAAGCCTCTACTTTTGAAGTGAATAGCCACAAAACGGACAGTAGTAAAGCAAGCGATTTTAATTTCATAAACTACTTCGAAAAATCTTTATCAACATCGTTCTGTTAATCCTTGAGTACCATGATTCCCCACATGGCAGGGTCATTAGGAGGATCATCGTTCCACCGGCGATACGAGTGCGAATCATCTGTTTCGTAGTAGACACGATAGGCACCTTTTTTCAAGGTCATAGTTTCGTCAAATGATCGATTTTTTCTCGCACCACCTCCATGATCGGAATTACGATATTCCATCTCCCAAACGATTTCGTCGGTATCCAAATTTCTGATATATCCAAAGTCGTACATTTCATTTCCACTCCCTTCTCCCAATCCTTTCACACGGACTTTAGTATCTTGATCTACCGAGAATGTCTTTTTCATTAATGCACGATCACCCACCATCATAATCACAGCCAATTCATTTTTGTTTTTATACATCTCAGGATGAAAAGGCACTACATTTTTCACCTCAGATTCCTTGACTGCCCAAACCGTAATACCCCACATCTCTGGTTCATAAGGTTGGCTAGAATTCCAACGTCCATAGGCATGTGAATCGTCCGTAGCATAGTACACAATATAATCTCCTGGATCAAGAGTAATTACCTCTTCGACCGATCGGTTTTTATCCGCACCTCCTGCGTGTTTTGTTTTATATGGTTTCATATCCCATATACGTTCTCTGGTAGAAGCGTCTACAATCCACCCAAAATCAGCCATATCATCACCATGCCCTTCTTCTCCTAAGCAGAATACCCTGACCTCCATAGTTTTTTTGATACTAATGCCTTTAGCTAGCATCTCGTTGTCTCTGGCTCTCGTCAGCGAAACCAATGGCTTCCCATTTTTAGGTTCTTGATAGGCGACCACATGCTTCTTGCTATCAGCCCACACACTGACTCCCCAAAACTGTGGATCATCTGGCGGCAAAGCATTCCATCGCTCAAAAGAATGTGAACCGTCTGTGGTGTAATTAACCAAGTAATCTCCTGCTGGCAAGGTGATTTTTTCATTGACCACGAGGTTTTTTGTCGCTCCTCCTGCAAACCTGGCGTTTCTATTTCTCATCTCAAAAACCCGTTTACGGGTATTGGCATCTATAACCCATGCATAGTCAAACATTTCATCGTCATCGCCCTCACCTAATGCATATACTTGTACTTCGGTCTCTCCTAAAAGAGTAAACCCCTTGGTAAACCGGTCATTATCCTTTGCCTTCACATACGACACAATGGCCTCTGCCCTTTTCTTTTCCATAAAAACGTTAGCATCAGTCGTTTGTATCATTTTTCCGTCCAATCGAATATATAATTCATCTTGTGTGCTTCGCCTATAGTTTTCTTTGTCTCGCGTACCAAATAGCCAATCCATGGTGTCGCTCAGTCCACTAATAGACCAGTCTCCATCTTCATCTCTATATTTATTCCAACTGCGACTATCATACATCCCCGCAAAGTAGAGCTCATAGTGTCCTTTTTTTAAATTCAATTTGGTTTTGAAATCAAATGGTCCATCCACCTCATCCATATCTTCCCTCTTCATAAAATCAAATAAATGCCAAACGACCGCTCTCGTCTCTGCATCTATAATCCACCCATAATAAATCAAGTATTTCCAATCATCTTCAAATACCGCTCCCGTACCTGTAATAACAACCTCACTGTTTTGGCTTACGCTAAAACCTTGAATCTTCATCTCTTTAGGGTATACATCTCCGAGGGAGATCGATTGCGCCAATCCTGTGGTGCAGATGAGTATAGAAAGCGCCAATGTGTTAATTAATTTCATAGTCAAAATGAGTTTTATCTTTCACAACTAGGATGATGGCACAGATAAAATAGTTTTAAGTACGTTGAAGTTATTTCGTGAAAGCAACTAAATACATCCTATTCCTAGCGAATATAAGTAACGTAGGCAATAGGATGAGGTCGTATGAACATTGTTCATAAAAATTATGAGTTGATCCATTTTCTTTGGCAATATATTTGTAAGCTCACGCACTAATTGATTTAATTGTAGCATAAACTCAAAACCATATGCGATTCATTGTACCTGTTCTATTTTTATTTATACTAGGAACTCCTAGTTTTTCACAAGCTGGCAAGCCAAAATGGGTGAAAAACAGACCCGTATCAGACACCTATTACATAGGAATAGCTAGAGTGGCTACATCTACTCCTGATTTCAATCAAATAGCTAAAAACAAGGCACTCGCCGACATTATTTCAGACATATCTGTGGAGTTATCATCCACATCAGTCTTTCATCAGCTAGAAGAAAACAATGTACTCAAAGACACCTATGAATCATGGACCCAAACCAAAATCAAAGACGAACTAGAAGGATATGAACTGGTAGATAGCTACACAAAAAAAGGCTACTATTGGGTATACTACCGTCTCGATATAGCAAACTATAAAAAAATCAAACAAGACAAATTAGACAAAGCCAAAAAGCTATCTACGACACTTTTAGAAAAGGCCATAGAAGAACAAGAAAAAGGCGAGATAGGCAATGCACTACAGATTTATAAGCAAGCTTTTGATGCAATTGTGCCACATTTAAACGAAGACCTTTCCGCCTTTGTACACGAACATGGGCGCATAGACTTGGCCAATCACATTCACCAGTCTGTTGTGAGCATATTTGCTAACTTATCCTTCAGAACCACTGAAAACCCACTTGTATTCAAACCTCTAAGTGATGGAGAAACGCCATATTTCGTGGCCAGATACAAAGACCAACCAGCCAAAGATCTTTCGCTATTGATAGGTAAGTATGGTGAGTCTCAAGAGCTATATCAACCCGCTAAAAGCAATGATAAGGGTGTGGTGCTCCTCCCGATTGTAAACATCCAAGCCAACAGCACACAATCTATAGAAGTAGCATTAGACTTAGACAAGTCTCTAGGTAAAAAAAGTACTGAAAACATCCTAAGAGCTATGTTTTCACAAAAAAGAGATGCGCCAAGTGATCGCATCAATGTAAAGGTAGAGGCACAAACAGCTATATTTTCACTAAGCGAAAATCAAAACAGAGTTATTAAATCAACACAATCTATTTTGACCACTCACCTGTTCAACAAAGTAGCAGATGAGTCTACCGCTCAATTTATAGTACATATAGATGGGCACTGGCACGAAAGCAAATACGATGAACGTTATGATCTATATCGTGAGACATTGAACTATTCGATCAGAATCATTCATCAGCCTACACAAGCTGTGATCTATCATACCACCAATTCGGATATTAAAGGCGTGAAATCAGGCTCACAAAACAAAGCAAAAGAAGAAGCATTGTCTGCATTGGACACCCAACTCAGATATGAAATAATACCAGAAATTAATCTCATTAAAATAGACTAACAAAATAGACAATTATGAAAATTAACTACATCAACACACTGGCTGTCATTTGCACGATTGGGCTCATGGCAGGATGCAAGGGAAATCAAAAAGCCACACAATCTAAAGGAGAAAGCGAAATTGTACTTCACTGCTCAGGCTCAGAATACAGAAGTGACAAAAAGGCTTTTCGCGCCAATGCTACTGGTGAAAGTAGCGACTTGGAAATAGCTCGCAAAAAAGCATCTAGCAACTGTAAAGCGGCATTGGCAAGTCAAGTAGAAACCACCATCAAAAGCACTACAGACAACTACATCAACTCTAGAGAATTCAACAACGTAGAAGAAATCGAAGAGCGTTTTGAAGCACTCAACAGAGAAGTAGTAAATCAGCAATTGAATGACGTAAAAGTGATTTGCGAAAAACTTACAGAAAACAAAAATGGCAAATATAAATGCTACATGGCTGTAGAAATGGATGTAGATGCTGTACAAACAGCTATCGAAACTCGTATTAAAAATGACGACAAGCTAAAAATCGACTACGACTACGAGAAGTTCAAAGAAACTTTTGAAAAAGAAATGGACAAAATGAGAAACTAAGTATCAGCATTAACAGAGCTGAAAGAGCTGTTTTAAAAGTTTCAGAACTATTTCATGTATGATAGTAAACTGACTTTTAAAACAGCTTTTGTATTTTCTCTTATTTAATAATCGTATTCATCGGCACACAATAAATATCATCAAAACCATTCTGAGGGCGATCCATCCACTCACGCAATTCTTGAACGCTACTAATACTGTGCGCTATTTTTCTATTACTAGTAAAGTACAAAGTCTCTCCATCTGCCGATACAAATGGGCAGTAATCCAAATCAGGAGAATTGATCTCCGACCCTAAATTGACTGCGAGCTGCCACTGACCATGTACCCGATAGGCAATATACAAATCCCCACTCCCAAGTCCGTCAGGACGTTTATAAGAACTAAAAAGGAGGTAGTTTTCGTCTGGATCTACAAATGCATTGAACTCATAAGTGACCGTATTGATAGCCGAACCTAAAGCAATAGGTTTACTAAAAACCCCATTTTGCGATAAGCTGTAAAAAATATCCTCTTTACCGATCCCCTCTGGCCTAGTGGCTGTAAAATACAAAGTACCTGCATTTGAAACTGACGGGTAAAATTCATCACCATCTGTATTGATCATACTATCCAATACCACGGGAATACTCCAACCTTTTCGGGTACGATCTACATACCAAATATTATAATCCATAGATTGATCTCCCTCAAACAGAGGTCGATCAGAGGCAAAATATAAACGTGATCCATCAGGTGTAAACATAGGCTCTATGTCCTTGTACTGGCCTGAAAAAGCCACCAACTTGGGCTGCCCCCACTCCTTGCCTGTTTTCTTCATTTCCACGATCATACGCTGATCATCTTGGTAATTATGTATCGAATACAATAGATGATTACCATCTAATGAAATAGTCATATCACGTTCTTTATACCTTGTGGATATGGTATCGGGCATAAATAATACGGGTGATTGAGCGGATACATTAACCGAAAGGCAGAGCAGAAGGATTAAACTAAATATCTTCATCTATTATCTGTTTGATGCTTTAACAACTCTTAAATACTAATCACTTATTTCAAATCACTTCTTACTCACCCAATCATTGTCTTTTAGGTAAAACCGCCAAGGCAGTAAAGCGTCCTCCTCGGCATAATCCACACCTATACGAGTTGTGGTCACGATTTGCAAGTCGTCTATAGGGTCTGCATTTTCTATCCAGATATGATTACCTACTAGGGCTATGCCCGTCAGCTGTGTGCTTATCCCCATCGATTTGGCCAATATACCTGGTCCGTTAGTGAGTTTTTGGTTAGAAGATTGTAACCTCGCCTTCATTACAGCCATGCCTTCGAGTGGTTCCAAAGCTCTGATAAGTACAGCATCAGCAATTCCTTCTATATTGGTGACCACATTAAACAAATGATGAATGCCATAACACAGATATACATAAGCACACCCTCCTGCACGGTACATTACCTCAGTACGCTCCGTACGTTTGCCATTATTAGCATGACATGCCTTGTCGTCATGCCCTCGATATGCTTCTACTTCTACTATTTTACCTTTGCAGTACGCACCATCTATCGCTGTACAAAGTGTTTTCCCCAAGAGATTCTTGGCAATTTCCAACACATTTGACCGCAGGTAAAAGTCGTTCGGCAAAATATTTAAACTATCTTTCTTCATAGATCAACCCAACCCATTTATACACGTATAAAGCCAGTAAATTTTATCAATCAAAAATGTATTTAACTATGTACACAACCAAACTGCTCAAATTCAGTTTCGTGGCAGCACTATTTGCCATTTCATTTAATGGAACTGCTCAAATCAAAACGCCTGCACCTAGTCCTGCAGGATCGGTATCTGCTACAGTAGGGCTTACCGAAATCGAAATCAACTACTCAAGACCACAGACGAAAGGTAGAAAAATATTTGGTGAAGGTGATGCTTTCTTAGTGCCAAATGGCAAATTATGGAGAGCTGGTGCAAATGCTGGAACTACTATCAAATTTAGCGATGATGTAAAAGTAGCAGGCAAAGACCTAGCTGCTGGCGAATACCTTTTCTTGGCTACGCCAGGTGCATCAGAGTGGGAAGTAGTTTTCTACACTGATATCGCATTAGGTGGCAATGTATCTGGATATGACGATTCAAAAGCTGCGTTGAAAGCCAAAGTAAAAGCTAGCAAATTGACAGAAATGGTCAACACTTTGACATACAACATATCTGATATCAGCGAAAATAGTGAAAACGCCAACATCCAATTAACTTGGGAAAACACTGCGGTAAATATCCCAGTACAAGTATCCTACGACGAGCAAGTAATGGCTGCTATTGCTAAAAACACCGTAGTAGACCCTGCCAACTTGATGGCGGCAGCAAGATACTACTTATCTACTGGAAAAAATCTGGATCAAGCTTTGACTTGGGCTGACACTTATTTGTCTACTGGAGAAAACAGCAAACAATTCTGGAATGTGCACGCAAAAGCACAAATACTCGCTAAGCAAGGTAACAAGAAAGAGGCTATCAAAGTAGCTAAAGAATCTATTGCTATTGCAAAAGCTAACCCAAGTGGTGATTTTGGATATGTGAAGAGAAATGAAGAACTGATTGCTTCATTGAAGTAATTTAGAAATAGATTAATAGATTATAGTTTTATCGGGTGTCTAAAGACCATATTTAGGTCTTTAGACACCCGTTTTCATTTCATCAACCTGTCCTTTTGGACATCAGCAATTCCATATTTTCTTGAGCAGATGGGTTATCCGCATCCAACTGCAAACTGCGTCGAATCAATGAATCTGCCAAGTCATAATTTTCCAAATGAATCTGTATTAAACCTTTGTTATTCAAAAAATAAGCCTGATCCGCTACTAACCCAATAGCTACATCAATAGTAGAATCTGCTTTTTGTAACCGTTGCTGAGCAAGATAGACCAGCGACAACGGATTAAGTACTTCTGGCGCATTGCCACGTAGCTCCAAGGCCTGACCGAAAGCTGCTTCTGCCTCTTCGTATTTCTTCAAATGATAGTTCATCACACCTAAATTTGTCCAAGAGTCAAAATGTTTGGCATCCCGAGCAATGGCTGCTTCAAAGCTTTTCTTCGCCGCTTGGTAGTTTTCTTGTTGTCCATATACATAACCTTCTACATTGTAAACCAGAGACGTATCTGGATATAGTTTTTTCAAGGTATTCAAGTCCTCCATGGCTGTTTCGTAGCGCGCCATAGCTAGATAGGTATAAGCTCGATTAAACAACACCTCGTGGAATGCTGGACGTACACGATGTACCTCGTTATAATCAGCCAAGGCCAACACATAATGACCCGTCTCATAATAAGCCACACCTCTATTCATATGTGCATCTACAATCTCATGATCCATTTCTAATACTTTAGAATACAAAGCAATGGCATCATCGTAATAGGCGTCATTCAGCTTTTGGTTAGCGGCTTCAAAGGTCTTTTTAATTCTATTTTGCTTATTGATAGGACTGCAAGCAGATAAAAAACTAAATAGAATCAGAAATGAGAAGTATATAATGCGCATGTGTGGTTTACTATTATTTGCTTACGCAAAGCTAAAAATTCCCTTCTTACTATGGCATGACATTCGTCATCTATTCCATATGAATATGGAATAATTAGTACTAGTTTAATAGAAACAAAAAAAGCTTCAGAATAATCTGAAGCTTTTACTTAGTCCTGTTTATTTGATGAATTATCTAATAAACAATAGTTCTCTATATTTTACTAATGGCCAATCTTCGTCGTCCACAAACAACTCTAATTTATCCACTGCATATCTGATTTTGTCAAAGAATTCTCCTTTTACATTATCGCAGTAAGCGATAGCTTTTTCTCTACTACTTTCGATTTCGTTAGCTTGCTTACGTGCTTCGATCATCGCAAGTGTATTCGCTTTTACACTTGATGCGTACTCAGATATTTTTTCAATCGTAGCAATTACTTCCGTATTGTCAATACCCAAGTCTTTCAATCCTTGTGCATTCTTGATCAATTTGTTTTGGTAAGTAATAGCTGTAGGCAAGATGTGATTCAATGCCAAGTCTCCCATTACGCGAGATTCGATCTGAATCTTCATGATATAATTCTCAAGCATGATCTCATGACGAGCTTCGATTTCGACTTCAGACATGATGTTATTTTTCGTAAACACTTCACGAGCCGCATCAGACACATAAAAATCCAGTGCTCTAGCTGTATCTTTCACGTTAGACAATCCTCTTTTAGCCGCTTCTTCAGCCCACTCATCAGAGTAACCATCGCCTTCGAATCTGATGGCTTTTGACTCTTGAACGTACTCTCTCAGTCTACCAATAATAGCCAACTTCTTGTCTGTACCCTCTTTATCAATTCTTGCAGACACTTCCGCATAAAATTGGTTCAATCTATCCGCAACGATCGTGTTCAATACAGTCATTGGGTTAGCCACGTTGGCGTCTGACCCTACTGCTCTGAATTCGAATTTATTTCCTGTAAAAGCAAATGGAGAAGTTCTGTTTCTATCTGTATTATCCAATATGATTTCAGGAATCTTATCAATACCCAATTTCATATACAAATTATCTCCTTTGTCTACTTGTACGTCTCTGTTTCTTTCTAATTCATCGAGTACGCTAGTCAATTGCTCACCGATAAAGGCAGAAATAATAGCAGGAGGAGCTTCGTTGGCACCCAACCTGTGGTCATTACCAGCAGAAGCAATACTTGCTCTCAACAAATCTGCATGCTCATGTACAGCTTTCAACGTACATACTAAGTATACCAAAAATTGCAAGTTTTCTCTTGCGCTGCTACTTGGTTGGAAAAGGTTCACACCAGTGTCAGTCAATAATGACCAGTTGTTGTGCTTACCACTACCGTTCAACCCAGCAAATGGCTTCTCATGAAAAAGAACTTTCAAATCATGTCTTAGCGCCACTTTGTCCATCACATCCTTCAACAATTGGTTGTGATCTGTACCCTTGTTTACTTCTTCGTACATAGGTGCGCACTCAAACTGAGCTGGAGCTACCTCGTTGTGACGCGTCATAACTGGGATACCGAGTCTTTGGCACTCATATTCAAATTCCTTCATGAATTCAAATACTCTAGGAGTGATCGTTCCGAAGTAGTGATCATCCAACTGCTGACCTCTAGCAGGGTTATGACCAAATACTGTTCTACCAGCCATAACCAAGTCAGGGCGTGCGGCATACAAAGCTTTGTCTACTACGAAATATTCTTGTTCCCAACCCAATGAAGCAGTAACCTGAGTTACATTACGATCAAACAGCTTACACACTCTTGTAGCTGCTTTATCGATGGCATCCATAGATTTCAACAACGGTGCCTTATAATCTAGTGCTTCACCTGTATAGGCTACAAAAATAGTAGGGATACAAAGCGTAGTGTCGATGATAAAGATAGGTGAGCTAGGATCCCAAGCGGTATATCCTCTAGCTTCAAACGTACTTCTAATTCCTCCATTTGGAAAAGAAGATGCGTCAGGCTCTTGCTGAACCAATGCACTTCCTTTGAATTGCTCCAAACCTTTAGATGGATCAAAGAAAGAATCGTGCTTTTCAGCAGTAGCACCTGTCAATGGCTGAAACCAGTGCGTATAGTGAGTTACGCCCTTGCTCATTGCCCAAGTCTTCACTGCAGCAGCTACAGCTTCAGCTGTTTCAGCGTCAATTTTTTTTCCTCTTCGGATGGCTTTATCTACTTTCTTGAAAACTTCTGAAGAAAGTGATGCTTTCATCTGCTCTGTGCCGAATGCCAATTCTCCGAAGTAATCAGAGATTTTGCCTTCTGGCAATTTGAATTCAATGTTATTTCTGGATTGAACCAAATCCAGCGCTTTGAATCTTAAGTGTGCCATATTTTATATCTATCGTTTATATTTCAAATTGAATGACACAAAAATAAATATTCCCCTATCTTTTTAGTCATATCAGACATATATTTCGTACTTTTTTATCTGAGTAGTGTTTTTTTACCCCATAATCATCACTTTTTCCATAATCTAGGGTGCAAAATGCAAAATTTGCAATTTCCTGCATTCTTTAAATGGATTCGGTTTTACACATTTCATTATTTTAGCCAAAAAGCTGACCCTTGAATTTCTATTATCATACAAACCCTGAAGACAAATCCATGCTTAGTTTGGAAGAATCTGCTCATGTAGTGAAGGTACTTCGTGCTAAAACTGGAGACCAAATTGCCCTCATGGATGGTCTTGGGCACAGCTATCTTGTTGAAATCACTGATCCCAACCCGAGAAAGTGTACCTTCAAAATAATAGAGAAGACCAAAGCCAAAGCGAAATGTTTTCGTGTACACCTCGCCATTGCCCCTACCAAAAGCGTGGATAGGCTAGAATGGTTTGTAGAAAAAGCATGCGAAATGGGTGTAGATGAAATCTCCATTATTCAAACCCAAAGAACAGAGCGAAAAAAGGTGAATCACGAACGATTAGAAAAAAAAGCTATCAGTGCGATGAAACAATCCAAAAATTTCTGGAAATGTCAGGTCAATGAATTAAAAAAACTGAAAGATTTCGTAAATAGTCAAAAAGAAGAGGCTAATAAGTATGTCGCTTATGTGGAAACAGGCACCGAAGACTTATTACAAAAGAAGCTCCTCCCTAAAACACATTGTCTCATTCTCATTGGGCCTGAAGGTGATTTCTCACCAGAAGAGATCGACCTCCTTAAAAATGCTAAGTTTGAAATGGTAAGCCTAGGCAAAAATGTACTACGCACGGAGACAGCAGGCGTAGCTGCGGTACATACTGTAAATCTGATTAATCAATAGAAAGCCTAGCATACGACACCTTCTGCATAAATTCAAAATAATTAATAATTTAGCAGTCTTTAACCAACCTACACCTTACCCGCCTATGTACGCTGATAAAGAAGAAAAAAGCAGCAACACCCTTTCAACGAAAGACCAAGATACCGAGGAGCGCTATTCCGAAGAGAAAAAAGAAGCGATTAGAAAAGACGCTGAGCGAATGGACAAAATGCGGGCGTATGATCTGGCGCATCCAGAAGAAAATGAGCGTATCGCAAAAGAGCTGCTAGACCAGCAAATAAAACGGCAAGAAGAAATAGCGCAACAAGAAGCTCAAAAGGCAGAAGCCAAGCGAGCAGAAGAAGCCAGCTACCCCAAACGAACGCCCGAAGAATACCGTGCGGAAGCGAGAGCACGAGAAAAGGCGATCATACAAAGTCAGGTCAATGCGGTGCAGAGCACTTATTACTACAAGCTGCAAAAAGACTACATCGCAAAAGTCAGGCTTCAATATCCGGAAATCAAACAATACTTTTCGGACTTCGATCACAACATGCGGATGCAAGGCTTCAAGATCGGCCACAAACCTTTTGTGCAAGCCCTCGAAAAAGGATTTGCAGGCATCAAGTGGGGCATCATGATCCATGAAGAGGAGCCCGCTTCGGCACCCACTCAAGGGGTGCTAGTGGAGACCTCTACCAATCAAGTAACCCCCACCAACACCCAAATCACAGCAGGAGTAGGTGCCCATGCCAAAAACCTCAAGGCCGACGTACTCGTCATCCAGCGAGCCTTGCTTCGCTTGGGACTACTCTCCGAATCAGACTTTGCCAACGAAACCACGGCAGTCAACAATACCCCCACCCCATCGGTAGAACAAGAGAAAATTCAGCAAACCATTGCTGCCATCCGTAGGTTTCAAGAAGAAGTACTACACTGGAACAAATCAGACGGCAACATAGCTGGACCAGACAGCAAGACTCTTTTGAAGATGCGGTCCGAAGGCATGGACTGTGATCATGTACAGAAGAAATTAGCCGAGTACCCAGCCATCAAAGCCAAACGCGCTGCAGCAGCGAAAGCCGAAGAACAACAAAAGAAAGCTACAGAAGCAGCCCGCCAAAGAGCAGAAGAGGAAGCGGATCGAATCAAGTGTATCCAGGCAGAGCCTGCAACGGATGAGCACATAGAGAAGAATTTCATTACACAATATGAGGATTTGGATGCTTTGGCCGCTGTATTGGTGGAGTATGTGATTCACAATCCATCTATAGTCCAAAAAGTTCTTCAGAAAAACGATAACGAAGAGTTAGCTGTCAAATTATTAAACCTGCTAACTGACGCTCAGATAGCTAGTACTCATAAAGAACTTCTTCAGACCTTGCTCAACTCATTGACCCATTGGTATGATGAAATTTATAATGAGTTTAAAACCGAGAAGGCAAGACTATACAAAGCATTAGATCCCAAGAAATCACCTACACCAATAACACAACCCCCTGAATATGAAACAACAACCGATATAAGTGCAGACAAGCGACTACTCAAGAAGACCTTTAACCACAATCTGTCAGGCAGCGTAGGCGCCAACAATGCCGACAACTACAAAGATGATGTAAAAATGGTCGCTCGCAAACTCAAAGAAAAAGGCTATGAGCTTTCCAATGACAATCTTCAAAATGGCCTTAGTGATAAAAAGCTCATCACTGCGATTGAAGATTTTCAAAAAGACCAATTTGGAAAAAACAAAAGTGACGGCATCATCTCTCCAGGCAAAGGCACCATCAAAGCACTATTTCCTGAATCAGGCTCATTTGATAGTGGGCTTGAAAAAATCTATGCCAATAGGAATAAACTAAACACCATTCTAGCCAAAGGCTTTACATCCAAACTGACAGGTGATGTGGGAGCCGATTATACTAATAAAGACAAGAGCGTAAACAAGGCAGAAAACAACAAAGCAGACGTCATCAGAGTAGCCAAAGCTCTACAAGCTAGTAAGCATAATGTGCCCGAAGATTCGCTTATCAAAGGTATCAGCTCCAAAGAGTTCATCGATGTGATCAAGGCCTTCCAGACAAGCAAAGGCATTGGAGCAGATGGCAACATTACTATAGGTGGAAAAACAGACAAAGAGCTATCCAACTATAAACAATATACCTTTGGCATGATAGAAAAAATCAGTGCAACAGAATACAGCAATGAAACCTCTGCAGAAGAATACTACAAAAAAACACAGGCACTGGAAGAGGCTCTAGGCATCAAAGAGGATAGCGACTATGCCAAGGTACTTCAGCTCGCCGAAAAAGCTGCCAGAGAAACTAAATACTTTGATAAACTAACAGCAGACGTCTCCGCCCAATTTATTCTCCCGTCTGAAGAAGCCAATGCCGACGGTGCTCAACTCAGTGGTGTATTCCAGTCCAGAATGGAGCGATTTCACAAGTTTCTCGTAATGGCAGGGCTCTACCAAGGCGACATGAAGGTCAATGACGGAGTACGAAGTCCGAAAAGAGCACATGGTTTCGCAGTACAGTATTATATACTGACTGGCAAGAGTGCTGCCACGGTCAAAGCTAATTTGATCATGATGTATAACAGTGAGGACGGTTACTTAGTTGGAGATTTTGTTGAAGATCATCATGGACACAAATGGGCTAAGAAATCTCATTTTATATTAGACGCGAATAATGAAGCAGTTGGTATCCATTATGATAAAGTACAGGCTTATGTAAAAACCCTTTCAATGGGGAGAGACAATAAGGCCGACACAGCGGCTCAAGGATATAAGGAAGAGCCTTTATTTTGGCCTCTTCCAAAGCCGGATAGATTATCGATTCACGTTTCTGGAGGTGCAATGGATATCAATCGTCATAATTTCATTAATCAAAAAGATGCCATGGTTGATTTAATCGCGCATAAGTTTGGTGTAGTCCGAGCGGGTAGCTGGGGGGAAACGTGGCATTTTGAGCTATCAGATTTAGCTGTTTCGGGAGAGGAAGCAGATTATGCTAAAAATAAAAAAAGATGAGCAAACACATTATGTTATTTCTATTTGCGGTATTAGTGTCTTTTTACTCTTGCGAACAGAGTACAAAGATTGATCTTGATAACTATTTTTTTATACCTGATAGCACGCATTGGGAAAATGAAACTATTTGGAAGAAAAAAATCAAACTCATTGGAGCATACATGGATTTAAGCAACTGGTATGTAAATAGTAATCACGGAATGGAATTATGGCAGGGTAATTGGCGAATAAGAGGTGTGAGTAGAGCTCAAAAAGCGGACACTAATATCCTAGAGTATATTCACTCAGGTCTTCAAGACTCAATTAAAAACACACAAGTACTTACTTCAGATTACAAATCAGAGTTAGTCCAACGATGCATAGCGGCACAGCTCCCCCAGAATCTCGCTGGTTTGATGACAAACGACTCAATCACCTACGAATTTCGAAAACTATATCAAGGACAGTTTAATTTATACAAAGAGTATTTAAAGAATCAGCATAATATTTATAAGCCTTATCAGGAAGGTGATGAATTTAAAGTTGCCGTAGACCTAAGCCCTGATTCAGTTCAAACTTGCCTAATGGAGATGATCTCCTTTCCAAGTGATACAGAAGCCATCCTAGCAGTCCCACATTACTTGTTTTATCAATTCCCAACAGAGAAACAACTCTTGTTTTTTTATCTCAGAGAGGAGAATAAGTGGTTGTTATATGACTTCAGAGTGGTTGATAAAAAATAAAGAGATTGGGCTTCTTTCATCAATAAGAATCATGCCATAATAGATTTGATCGCTCACCAGTTTGGAGTAGTCCGAGCAGGAGGCGCAGGAGAAACGTGGCATTTTGAATTGACAGACCTGGCCGTATCGAATACAGAAAAAGACTACGCTAAAAACAAAAAGAGATGAAAAAACACCTTACTATCGTTGCGTTCATTGCGAGTGTAATGCTATGCTGTTCATGCACTCCAAACGATCATTTGGACTTGGCGAATTATAGTTACTCCCCAGATAGCACCCATTGGAAAAACCAAGAACAAGCACAACTAAAAGAAACTGTGATCGTTGGGTATGCAGATATAGACAAATGGTACAGGTTGACTAATCGAAACATTGCCTTATACGATAACTGGCGAATGCGTGGTATCAGCATGATGAGAGATGCGGATTCAAGTATTTTAGAATACATGCATGCTGATTTGCAGGACTCTATTGCAAAGACAAATTTATTAACCGAGAACTTCAAGTCTGCCTTGATCCAGCGCTGTAAAACTGCTGCAAACCCTATGAATCTCGCAGGATTAATGTCTCAGGATTCTGTAACCTATGAATTGCGAAAGCTCTATCAGGAGCAATTCCATTCCTACAGAGAATATTTAGAGTATGAACATGGCATTAAAGGCCGGCTTATTGAGGAAAATGATGATGGTATAGCTGTTGATGTTAGTGCCGATTCAGTTCAAAACTGTTTGATGGAGATGGTTTCATTTCCAAGCACATCAAGCGCCATCATGGCTATGCCTTATTATATCCTCCAGTCTAGTGGTCTTCGTTCAAACAAATTTTTCTTATTCTTCTATGTCAAAGAAGATAATCACTGGCTCTTGGATAATTTCATAGTAACTGAGGATCACTAAAGAAGCATTCCTCACTAATTTGGTGTAGTCCGAGCGGGTGGCTGGGATGAAACGTGGCATTTTGAATTGACAGACCTAGCCGTATCGAATACAGAAAAAGACTACGCTAAAAACAAAAAGAGATGAAAAAACACCTTACAATCGTTGCGTTCATTGCGAGTGTAATGCTATGCTGTTCATGCACTCCAAACGATCATTTGGACTTGGCGAATTATAGTTACTCCCCAGATAGCACCCATTGGAAAAACCAAGAACAAGCACAACTAAAAGAAACTGTAATCACTACGTACAAAGATATAGACCAATGGTATCAGATGAGTAATAATTATATAAATCTGAATAAATGGTATGGCTCTACTAATGAAATCCCTACCAATGTTTGGCAAATGAAAGGATATTTTCACCAACCAGCTGACAGTGCCATTGTAACTTATCTTAACAAGCACTTGCCAGATTCTATTGCAAAGACAAATTTATTAACCGAGAACTTTAAGACTTCATTAATCCAGCGCTGTAAAACTGCTACAAACCCTATGAATCTCGCAGGATTAATGTCTCAGGATTCTGTAACTTATGAATTGGAAAAGCTGTATCAGGAGCAATTCCATTCCTACAGAGAATATTTAGAGTATGAACATGGCATTAAAGGCCGGCTTATTGAGGAAAATGATGATGGTATAGCTGTTGATGTTAGTGCCGATTCAGTTCAAAACTGTTTGATGGAGATGGTTTCATTTCCCAGCACATCAAGCGCCATCATGGCTGTGCCTTATTATATCCTCCAGTCTAGTGGTCTTCGTTCAAACAAATTTTTCTTATTCTTCTATATCAAAGAAGATAATCACTGGCTCTTGGATGATTTCAAGGTGGTAAAGAATCAGAGAAACTAGAAAGAAAAGGCGTTTCGAACGCATGTAGCAATCGAAACACACCCGCTTGCAATTCCTCTGTTTATATTACTTTTTCATTTCAAAGCGATCAAACACCTCGCTGGTAAAAGAATTGACACCTTTGAACAGCAAGGAAGTGATCGCCTTCTACTTTACTTTGGATTGATTAAATAAATCAGTCACCTAGCTTCAAGTTTGCCAACTTTTCATTGATTTCCATCTGCTTTCGAGTAGTTTTCATCAATTCATCATTGAAACTCTCTAACTCTTCATTCGATTTGTTTAATTGCTGATTTTTTGCTTTCAACAATACTCTCGCTTTATTCAAGATCACATTATCCTGAGCGATTTTCTTATTGGCCAAGCTCAGTGTCTCCTTTTGTTGCGCTTCTGTGATCGTATTTCTTCTAAACGAATATCCCCAATAACCACACACGGCTACTACAGTAGCAAATAGCACAGCATGAAAAATAAACGTCTGCAAATCCATATATTGCAACTGTGTAAAATAAACTTCTTGCATACCACTAAACTGAGCATATGCAAAAGACGCATGGTGCACAACTATAAATAACAACAGGGGTATCTGTAGTTTCCAGTTTTGATAAATAACCAAAATAGCTGCGCTTACAAAAGCGAAAAAATGCATCTCAAACATTCCATGCATCTGATAGATAAACAACCCTACATAAATACCCAGAAATAAGCTCGCCACATACCTATGAGCGTTCCCTTCTGGCAATATGGCTTTCACACCAAACCAAGCCACTAAAGACAGTGTACTTACAGACACAGCCAGAAGCCAAGTGTCATAAAACAAAGCCAAAAAGAAGGATATACCGACATGTACAAGGAGAATCTTGAACATATACTCATCGGCTTTTTTGTAAATTGGCTTGAAAACGTTTTCAATTTGAACGTCCGTCAAAGAAGCTAGCTCCATTTTTTAAAGTTTAAAAGTTTAATAAATTAAAATCATCTTTCGGTAGGCCACACCCATAAGACACTGTAGCAAGTGGGCCAAATTTGGGTGCTGGTTTATTGGACATCAATGAATCTAAAGCCATCTGAGCAAAGTTGCTCATGGCATCAGTACAATACCGAGCTTTATTATAATTGCCACGGAAATAGAGTTTTCCATCTGTATTTACTATCACTGCTTGAGGTGTAGAATAAACGCCAAAGCCATTCGCCAACTTATCCCCTACGTCTTCCATCACTTGAATCTTGCCATCAAAGTAATCTACCGCATCAGACATTTCAGCCCCCTCTGGTATCACTACCACAAAATCCACATCATTAGCAAATTGACTCTGTAGATAATTAAAATGCTTGACGTTAAAGCGAGAGCAAGGACAATCTGGCTTGAAGAAATGATAAAATTTAGGGTATTGAAGAGGTGCTATAGCAGCATTGTCCAGCGGCACGGATTCGTTCACATAGACTACTTTATAGTTGGGTGGTACTGGCGTAGGCAGTGTGTATTGCAACTCCTGCTTCCAAAACAACCAAGCAATGATGCTCATGATGAAAAGCATGAAGACTGCGGCCAAAGCTTTTCTTGCTAAATTATTCAAGTTTTCCCTGTATTAAATAAAATATAGATTCATACTACTGGCATTTGCTAAATAGCAAATGCAGCAACTACAGGTTGGGCTGGCCTAATAAAAAAAGGATAGATAGATTTTACCGTCTTTGATGACGGTAAAAGTAGAAGTGTTAATAAAAATTCTCAATGCTTAGCTCAAAAGTAGTGCAAATAGTATGTTATACAATACTCCTTCATTTGATTTTATTCAAAAAATCATCTCGGGTATAGCTTTGACTAGAAAATTTTAATGGCAGAATTGGCAATCTCTTGTTTGACCTGACGAACACGCATATCAAAGTCTATGTCTTCGTAATCTATATCATCGAAAGCTACTGCAGATAAAAATTCAACCAGTTTGGCAGGGTGTGTAGTGGATCTGCCTCGCTCGTTTACATAGCGCAGTTTGGTCCAGAGCAATGTTTTCAATTCCGTTTCGTCATCATCGGTCATAAAATACTCTACCACTAGGGTGTTGTGATTGTACCAGATGATTCTAGAAAATATCTTGACCCACTCTCCCATTCCTGCAGATTTGATATATGCAATTTGATGATTATACACCACCCATATGGCATCAAAGGCCTTGTAGATTTCTGACATTTGCATACCATATAGCTTAGGTACTTTGTCTTCTCTGGCATTAAAGAAGTAATCGAAATACTTGGCATTATTCAAATGTTTCAATGGATCACAATCCTGAAATCGGATCACCGATCTTGATTTTGTGGTTTTTTGATACTTCTTCGAAGGGTCAAATTCAAACATGGGTAAGATATCTTTGGGTGATAATTTTTTTATGATGGGCTAAGTGGCCTGCAATAATAAATATAATCGCTCGAACTGAAATATCCGAACCGTTAGCATTACCCATTTGAACTAATGCAGAAGCAGGGAGATTAGCAATCATTCGAATATGTCCTTCTCTCATACTCACAAACTCTTCCAACAACTCTTCTATACTAATGCTTGAATCATCTGCCTTTTGCACATATAGATGATCATCAAAAACCAGGAAGCCTGACCCGATCACCACGGGCAATAGTCATGGCTCTATAGCCAAATATTCGCTCCGCATCTATCAAATGACGCACGACTTGTCGAATACTCCACTTACCTTCTTCATATGCATAGTCATGTTTATCTGGAGGAAGATCATGGATAAATTTAGTAAAATTTACCTTTTGATCTTTGATCATTTCCATCACATCCCACTCAGCTACAGACTGAATATAGCCAGCATAAAACGGATCATATTCACTAGCCAAAGGTTTTTCTATTTTCATATTAATTTTGAACGATCATACCATTTAAGAACGTGAAAATCTCTTCGTAACTATAAGGTTTTAATGCCCCATCTTTATAAGACGCTTCGACAAGCAATTGCTTGAGTATATCTACCTGCTCATCACCCACTAGCATCATCTGATTTTCGTTTTTCAACACATAAAGTGGCGTTTTTTCTTTTTTTTCTTCTAGGACTACATACTCGTTGTTTATATACCACTTCCCTTTTCGCTTATTTTCTAAAGCCTGAAAACCATTCGTTTTCAACACAAATCGCCCATTGGAATTAAAACTTATTGATTTACCTCCCATTGCATCTGTAGTGGCCCATCTCGTATTGGACAATTTCGCTTTGGTCATTGCTCCTTTGTTTTCTTCTAAAAAAACCTCCAAATAGTTCGTCACTCGATCTTCCATGGTCTGCGCAAAAGCAGCACAAGAAAAAAGACACATCAGCAAAGTAACAGTTAGGCTTTTCATAAGTTATTCGTTAAACCATCCAGCATATTTTACATAATTGTCGGCCGTACGCTCGATCATGCCTCGACCCTTCTCTCCTATTTCCTTTACTTTTCGTGCAGGATTCCCTACATAAATAGAGTTAGGTTCTATAATGGTACCTTCTAGCACAATAGCACCCGCACCGATAATCGAACCACTCTGTACGACCACATGATCCATCACGATAGCCCCCATACCTATCAACACATTATCTTCCAAGGTACAACCATGTACAATCGCATTGTGTCCAATAGACACTCGATTACCGATCACAGTGGCTGCTTTTTGGTAGGTACAATGAATAACGGCTCCATCTTGGATATTCGTATAATCACCAATAGTTATTGAATTGACATCCCCTCTCACCACAGCATTGTACCACACGGTGCAATGGTCTCCCATAGTTACATCCCCAATCACTGCTGCTGTTTCAGCAAACCAGCAGTCTACTCCATATTTTGGCGTTATGCCTTTTAGTGTTCTGATTAAACCCATTTTCTTGATTTGTTTCTAACAAATCTATCCGTTTGCGTTTTGCCATGCAAGTATGGCCGCATTGCTTACTGCTATGTCAGCTCGCAATTTTTCATCTGCAACAGGTGATGCGTATTTAGTGATAATAGGCAACTCACCTGCCCATACATCGAGGGCATAATCGTCCTGTTCGTCTACAGGGCCTCCAGTTCTGATTTTGGCAGAAGCTGATTCTATCTTGAACTTTAAAACTGCAGTAATGTCTAGTTCCTTTTGACTCGGTAGTCGGCATTCCTCCCACCTACCTTTAAGGATGTTTTCGGTGATTACAAATAGCCCATGGTTTTTATCCGTATTGGATTCCACCTGTTTGGCTGTACCAAATAGTATCACAGATCGATAATTAGCTGAGTGGTGAAAGGCCGAACGAGCCAATACCAAACCATCTAAATGCGTAACGGCCATACACACAGGCACTCCTTTCGTCATTGCTTTCATCGTACGGCTTTTTATCGAACCGTGCACATATATAAACTCCCCATCTCTACCATAAGCCGTAGGAATAATAAACGGTTCTCCATTTATCACAAAACTGATGTGACAAATACAACCAGCATCGAGAATAGAAAAAATCTGCTGCTTGTCATATGTAGCTCGCTTTGCTCCACGCACGATTTTGTTTTTGTTGTTTTTTTCAAACTGTTCCATCTGACATACTTTTTAAATTTCAATTCAAAAGTATGTAACCATTGGATTATCATTGTAGTCCATTTTTCACAAATCTAATGGTCCAGATATGCTTCCGTGGAAATCTATAATCACACTCAATAGGAATGAGCTTCGCCCAGTATACCTCCAAGTATCAGATGCGATAATCAATGAGATCATGAAAGGTCGAATTTCAAAAGGATTGAAAATGCCAGGTAGCAGAACATTGGCGCAAGCCCTGGAAGTAAACAGAAAAACCATTCTACAGGCCTATGATGAGCTCATGGCACAGGGGTGGATGGAAATTATACCTGCAAAAGGCACCTTCATCAAAGCATCACTTCCTGAGATCAAGCAGCAAGCTTTAGGGCAAAGTAGTATGGTGCAAACGGCAAAAGAACCAACTCCATCCAAATATGAGATCTCAAGAGGAGAACACGTAATAGACGATGGTACACCAGACTATCGCCTTGCCCCTATAGACCTACTACTAAAAACAGCTCGCTCAGTCTCTAAAGGAGTAATAGGCAAATCCGTATTGCTAGGCAATCACTACTTTGGTGAGGCTACTCTGAGAAAAAATCTAGCCAAACACCTATCTACTACACGGGCAATCAATGGATCCTCCGACAACATTCTCATTACAAGAGGCAGTCAAATGGCTATCTACTTGGCATTCGCCCAATTGGTTAGCCCTGGTGATCTGGTGATCGTGGGCGAACTCAATTATCACTCTGCAGATCGCGCTATAACTGCAGTAGGAGGCCAACTAGTGAAAGTACCAATCACTCACAAAGGACTAGATCTACAGGCGATAGAAAAAGAAGTAAAAAAGAAAAGCATCAAGGCACTCTATGTCACTCCGCATCACCAATACCCCACCACGGTAACTATGCCTGTAGAGGAGCGAATGCAATTACTCGCATTGGCCGAACAATATAACTTTTATATCGTCGAAGATGACTACGATTATGATTATCACTACGAACGTTCGCCCATTTTGCCACTAGCAAGCATAGATCAAAATAGCCGTATCATCTATATAGGATCGTTTAGCAAGATTTTAGTACCCTCGATACGTATTGGGTACATGTATGCGGATTCTACAATTATCCAATCCTGTGGACAACGCAGAATGTTGATCGATAAAATGGGAGACCCTATTATAGAACGAGCATTAGCCGAATTATTAGCCAACAACGAAATTGACCGATCATTGAAAAAAGCGGTTATAGCCTATCAGGCACGAAGAGATTTATTTTGCGGACTATTAAGAAAGGGACTAAAAGAAGAAGTTAGTTTTGAAATACCTGTTGGAGGAATGGCTGTTTGGGTCACATTTAAAAACATTAAAATCTCAGCGCTGATCGCATCGGCACAAAAACACAAACTCTCACTCAAGATAGATCTATATGAACATACGCAAAATGCTTGTCGTCTGGGCTTTGCCTCTATGAACCTGAAAGAAGTGGCAACCAACACCGCCCTACTTATTGCTGCTATTCAAAAACTATTACCTCATGAAGATTCCTTGTCTAAATAAATTATTGCTTATTCGAATCAAACTCCATTTGTTTAAATATCTTGTGATATATTTAATATTTCAATCGTCTTTCTAAACTACACGCTATGGATCAATTATTTGACGAATAGGTATTTGAATGCTAGTAGAACAAAGAAAATGGAGTAAAAATGAGAATTGGAAAATTCTTTCCAATCATCAATTAGGCGATCGAGCGAATCTAGTTTTCGTATTTGGCTCTACAACATTAGTACAAGATCAAAAGCGCTTTGACGAAATAAGAACGCTGTACCCAAAAGCTGAAATAGTAGTCAGCTCTGGTTCTGGTGAGATACTAGCAGGCAAAGTAGAACAACACACCTTGAATGTAACTGCCATTCATTTCGAAAAAACCCAAATAAAGACCTTAGAAATCAATCTGGCTGATGTGAAAGACAGCTTCGATGCAGGAGCTCATATTTCTGCCCAAATCGAAAAGGATAATCTCTCAAATTTGCTCATTTTTTCTGATGGCAAAGAAATAAATGGATCTCACCTGCTCACAGGCCTTCAATTCAACCTGTCCGAATCCGTTCCTATTACTGGAGGATTAGCCGGAAGCTACGATCCCTTTGCCGCAACTTATACTGGGCTGAATACCATAGGAAAAACGGGAAAAGTCATCGGTATTGGATTTTATGGCTCACATATTCAAATTGGATACGCTTCACAATCTGGCTGGACACCATTTGGCCCTGAGCGATTTATCACTAAGTCAACCAATAATATTTTATTTGAGCTCAATGAAGAACCTATATTGGACTTTTACAAAAAGTATTTAGAAGGTTTATTTGTAAATATAGAAGAGGCCATAAGAATGTTTCCACTCGGAATCAAAGCCGAAAATGGAAACGAACGAATCATGAGGTCATTTTTGAGCTATAACCCTGAAAATGGAGGAGCGCAATTTGCTGGTGAAATGCCAGAGGGCATCAAAGTAAGAATGATGCGCTCTAATATCAACTCTTTGCTCGACTCGGCAGAAGAGGCTGCTAAGAATAGTGTTATACCCTTCAAGTCATCACCTCCAGATCTTGCACTATGTGTGAGCTGTTCAGGCCGACAATTTATCTTGCAAGACTGGATCGATCAGGAAGTAGAAGCTATTGTCTTGGGACTTGGCAGCCCCATACCTGTTACGGGGTTTTATTCTTATGGGGAAATAGCCCCTCAGGCCAAAAACCAAAAAAGCGAGCTCCACAATCACACCATGACGATAACTACTTTTAAAGAATTGGCATGAAGCCTGACTACAACAAAATATTGAACCGCCAGATTCATAAGTATGCCAATGGCCAAGATATTCCGAAGGAATTGTCCCCACTCTTTGATAGCATTAGCAAATTTTACGACACATTTGAACGTGATCAAAAGCTGGTAGAACGTGTCATGGATCTAAGTTCAGACGAACTTATGAATTCGAATTCAGACCTGAAAAAGCTAAATGAAGAAATGGATCGGTTTGTCTATAGCACATCTCATGACCTACGAGCCCCGCTCTTGTCTATTTTGGGGCTACTCAATATCATCGAAAATGAGAACACACAATACGACATCAAAGGATACCTTAAACTACTGAGAGACAGCACTGTTAAGCTAGATAGATTCATTAGTGACATTATCGATTATTCTCGCAACACCCGGCTCGACATCAATTGCACCGCAGTAGATTTCACTACTTTGATTGATGACAGCTTTAAGCATCTCAATTATATGCCAGGCTGCTCCACCCTACTCAAACTGATCAATGTCGATGAACACACCAAACTCTATAGCGACGACCGTAGACTTTCAATCATTTTCAATAATTTGATTTCTAATGCCATCAAATATCAAAAGTCAGATATTGAGGATAGTTTCATCAATATTGAAGCTGAAATCAATCCCAACGAACTAAAAGTGGAAATAGAAGACAATGGCATTGGCATAGAAGAGCAATACTTAGACCATATTTTTAACATGTTTTACCGAGCATCTCCCGAAGCCAAAGGCTCTGGTCTTGGTCTTTACATCGTACAAGAAACACTAGAAAAGCTAAAAGGAAAGATCACAGTAGAGTCTACCTACAATGTAGGAACAAAATTCGTAGTAACTATCCCCAACATGACTCTCGACACTTTAGCAAATAAATAATTTGCACCCGAGCTATACCCGTATTTAGCCCAATTAATACCTACCTTTGCGCCTCGATAACAAGCACACATATGAAGCGAGTCAAAGAATACAAAACGCTGTTTAACGTAGATGCAGACACGGATCTGAAGCAGCTAAAAAGCACATATAGAAATTTGGTAAAAGAATGGCACCCTGACAAATTTCAAGACGAAGAAAAAAAAGCTGAGGCTGAAATCAAAAGTCAGCAAATCATAGACGCCTATCATTTCTTAGTGAGTATTGCCCCCGAGACCAAAGAAGCTAATTTAGAAGCATACACACTCACTACTACTACCTCTGGTATTGCAGATTTCAAACACAAAGGGCTATTACTAGAGGTGTCATTTACAGATGGAACTACCTACGAATATTTTGGAGTGAATAGAAACCTGTACATCAAATTTGTGAATGCGGAAAAGCAATATCGTTTTGCTAAAAGAAATATCTTCAACTCTTTTCTATACAGAAAGTCGAAGAAGGATGCTGAATTGGCTTAAGCCAAAACGATTAGCAATATGAAAATAATGACTTGTAAGCAGCTGGGTGGCGCATGCGACTTAGCATTTCGTGCAGATACTTTCGAGGAAATGGCTCAGCTGAGCAAACAACACGGGCTAGACATGCATGCACAAGGTGACGAGGCTCACTTGGCCAAAATGGCAGAAATAGTAGAACTAATGAAATCTCCAGAGGCCATGAAAGAATGGTTTGCCATGAAACGCAAAGCATTTGATGCACTCCCAGATATGGACTAAGCTGAAGCAGATCTACCTATAAAGTGAAATAATTGAATACCTCTTTCTTTTCTTGCACAAGAGGTTTTATTATTGTGTTTAGTAAATCAGACTATTAAATATTCACCATGTTTAAATCAATAAGTGCCTTCTTTAGTGGATTATTCCAATCTGAACCAAAAGAATACATGGCCAAAATCGCTAAGGAATCTCAAGAAGGGTTGTACAAATCCCTCAAACTTGCAGAGGAAGTAAAAAAAGAGCAAGCAAGACAAGCTGTCTTGGCTGAGAAAAGGAGAATAAAAGAAGAGGAATTAGCTAAAAAAGCAGCTGAGAAGAAAGCTAAAGAAGAAGCCAAAGCTGCCGCTAAAAAAGCTAAAGAAGAAGCTAAAAAGAAAGTAGCATAAAAAAACGAATAGGGATTACCTATTCGTTTTATTTATTCTTTTGTCGCAAATTTCGTTTAGCCTAATCAGGCGTTTATGCTATCAAATTTGCAATAGCCTGCTTCGACTTTCCGAAATCAAACCCCTTGAGTGTCTGATTGAGTTTAGCAGCTATTTCGTCATTAGCTGGGTTGCCAATACTGCCTAGGTGCGTGTGATTGACAGTCTTATCCAAACTCCCCCCTCCTGCTTCTATAGCTTTACCTACTTGGATGTAAGCATCCCTGAATGGCACACCTTCATTCACCAAGCGATTAACCTCTTCTACACTAAATAGGTCATTGTATTTAGGATCGTTGATGATATCAGTTTTCACCTCAATATTCTTCATTGCAAACGTACAAACCTCCAAGGTTGATTTCAATTCAGCGAAAGCTGGCAAGAAGGTTTCTTTGATCGTTTGCATATCTCTGTGATACCCAGAAGGCAGATTGGTAGTGATTAACGTCACCTCATTAGACAATGCCTGCAACTTGTTCATTTTGGCTCTGATGAGCTCAAATACATCGGGGTTTTTCTTATGAGGCATAATGCTAGAACCTGTAGTCATCTCTACTGGTAGTTTTAAGAAACCAAAATTCTGAGAGTTATACAAGCAAATATCCATACTCATTCGCGAAAGCGTGGCCGCTATACTGCTCATCGCGAATGCCACTGACTTTTCTACTTTTCCACGGCTCATTTGAGCATAAACCACATTGTAGCTCAGATCCTCGAAACCTAGCAGCTCTGTGGTCATCTTACGATCCAAAGGAAACGAAGACCCATAACCCGCCCCAGATCCTAGTGGATTCTGATTCGCGATTTTATAAGCCGCCAAAAGCAGCTGTAGATCATCAGTCAGACTCTCGGCATATGCCCCAAACCATAACCCGAAAGAAGATGGCATAGCCACCTGCAAATGCGTATAGCCAGGAATTAGAATCTCTTTATGCTTTTTACTGAGATCGTTCAAAGTAGTAAACAGCTCCTCTACCAGTTCTGTGATCGTCCGGATCTCATATCTAATAAAGAGACGTAAATCCACCAAGACTTGATCATTTCGAGAGCGACCACTGTGAATTTTTTTACCTACATCACCCAACTTTCTCGTAAGCAGAAGCTCTACCTGAGAGTGTACATCCTCAATACCATCTTCGATCACGAAATCACCTGCATGAATCACTCCCAAAATATTTTTGAGCTCCCCCAACAACTGATCTAATTCAGAGTTAGTCAGTAACCCAATACTTTCAAGCATCGTAGCATGCGCCATAGAACCATACACATCGAAAGGTGCTAAAAGCAAATCAAGTTCACGATCACGACCTACAGTGTAGGTTTCTATTTCTTTTGATACTTCGTTGGTTCCTTTATCCCAGAGTTTCATATTCTTTTATTCGATAGTTGATAGTCGATGATTCACAAATGACAAACCGACGACTATAAACTGTGTTACAACTTCAAATTCTTCAACAATTCTATATACCCCTTCACACCCGCTTCTATTTCATCTACTCCAATATATTCATCCGCAGTGTGTGACCTAGCCGAATCACCAGGGCCAATCTTGATGGTCTGAAATGGCATCAAAGCCTGATCCGACAAAGTAGGCGACCCGTACTTTTTCATGCCCATAGATTCCCCTTTTTTGATAATGGGGTGATCCAAAGGCAGGCCAGATGAATTGAGTCTTATTGAACGAGGTCTCACCTCTACATCCAATAGTTCATCTAATATCCTTACCGTTTCTGCATTGCTATAGGCATCAGTGGTGCGCACATCTATCACAAACTTGCAGCTATCAGGCACTACATTGTGCTGCGTACCCGCTTCTATAAGGGTGACCGTCTTTTTAATCGGCCCGAGAAAGGCTGACTCCTTTTCAAACTCATAATTCCTGAGCTTTTCTATTTCCGCAAGGGCTTTGTATATAGCATTTTCTCCTTCGTTTCTGGCTGCATGACCACTCACTCCTTTTGCCTCACAGTCTATTACTATCAGTCCTTTTTCGGCCACAGCCATATCCATAAGCGTAGGCTCTCCCACGATACCCAAATCTATCGTACCCAACTCAGGCAGTATTGAAGCCACCCCATTAGCTCCTGATATTTCTTCTTCAGCCGTAGCCGCCAGAATCAAATTGAATGGTAAATTTTCTTTCGATTGATAATGTAAAAAAGCCTGAATCAAACACACCAAAGGCCCACCCGCATCATTGCTTCCCAAGCCATAGAGCTTGCCATCAATGATTTGTGCTTTGAATGGATCTAGTGTGTACGATGCCGCTGGTTTCACGGTATCCATATGAGAATTGAGCAGTATGGTTGGCTTGGCATCATCCCAATACTTTGATTTCAGCCAAAGATTATGACCTGCTCGGTGAGGCTTCAAGCCTTTCTGTGTAAAATAAGTTTCTACAAAATCAGCTACTTGATTTTCTTCTCTGCTAAACGATTGAATCTCAATCATACCAGAAAGCAAAGCTACTGCTTCTTGGGTTCGGGGATCGTATGTATGGGCTACTTCTGGCATATCACAGTTCCGCTATACTCAGCAGCATGTACCGTATCGATAGCATCAAAATGACAGATTTTAACCTGACCTACGCCTGCATCTATCGCAGCGAAAGCATTATCTATTTTAGGAATCATACCATCGCTGATGGTTCCGCTATTTTTCAACCCGTCATAGTCCTTTTTTACAATTACAGGAATGACTATTTTGTTTTCAAAATCACTCAAAACTCCTGGTTGTTCAAAGCAGTAGACCAGATCTACATCATAAGATTCACTCATTCCCGTGGCCACAGCAGAAGCAATGGTATCAGCATTCGTATTAAGTAGCTGACCACTATTGTCATGCGTCAAAGCGCATACAACAGGCGTAGCTTCCAAGTTCATTAATGCATTTATTACACCAGCATTAACCCCCTCTATATCACCCACATAGCCGTAGTCAATCACCAAATTCATTCGCTTATGAGATTTGATCACATTCAAATCAGCACCAGACAATCCGATCGCCTGATTATCAAGTCCTTGAAGCTTCGCTACTATCTTTTTGTTCAATCCTGCATAGATCATAGTCACGACCTCAATGGTATCCTTGTCGGTAATACGACGACCTTGAATCATCTTGGGCTCTACCCCCATTTTTCTTTGCCAATCAGAGGCTATATTTCCCCCGCCATGAATGAGAATTTTCTTCCCTTTGATGAGTGCAAATTTTTTAAGGAACGCATCCAGCGCTGCTTCCTCATTGATGACTTTTCCTCCTATCTTTACTACCGTCAGCTTTTCCATTTCCTTTCGTTTTTTAGTTGATCGACTATCCGATCAATTTTCTTAATACCAAGTTGGCCGAAGTGACCCGGTGTGCCGCCTGCTGCATCACAATAGACGCCTCACTATCTATGACTTCATCCGCTACGATCACGTTTCTACGTACGGGCAAACAGTGCATAAATTTGGCTTGATTGGTCAGTTTCATTTTTTGTTGGTCTATCATCCACTTCTTGTCTTGCGACAAAATCTGACCATAATCTGTGTACGAAGACCAGTTTTTAGCATAGATAAAATCAGCACCTTCAAAAGCTTTTTGCTGATCATACTCTAACGTAGCTCCTTTCATAAACTCCGGAGCCAACTCATATCCCTCTGGATGTGTGACTACAAAATCGAAATCCATCTGTCCTGCCCATTGCGAAAACGAATTGGCAACAGCTTGTGGCAAAGCTTTCGGGTGTGGCGCCCATGAGAGTACCACTTTGGGCTTTTCCACCTTAGCAAATTCCTTAATTGTAATCATATCTGCCAATGACTGCAACGGGTGCAAGGTAGCCGATTCCATATTGATCACTGGTATGGTACAGTGCTTTACGAATTGGTTAAACACCTTTTCATTGTAATCGTCTTCTCGGTTGCTCAGCGAAGCAAACGACCGCACACCAATGGCATCAAAATAGCTACTGAGTACCCCAGCGGCCTCTTTGATATGCTCAGAAGTATAGCCGTTCATTACAGTACCGTCTTCAAACTCCAACTGCCACCCTTCTTGGTTTAAGTTGAATATAAAAGACTGAATACCCAAATTAAACGCCGCTTTCTGCATACTCAAACGAGTCCTTAAACTAGGGTTGAAAAACAGCAAACACATCGACTTGCCTGTATACACTTTAGGACCATAGGTCTCTATCTCTTTTTTCAGTTCTATCGCTTCCTCTACCCACGCTAGGGGGTCGTCTACGTCGTTGATCGAGCAAAAATTCATGATAATATTTCTTTAAGGGCATTCACAAATGTATCCGCCTCTGTTTTACCGATGCCCATGGGAGGCAAAAGTCTTAATACGTTTGGACTGGTGGCTGCACCAGTAAATATTTTATAATCTGAAATCAATTTAGATCTGATTTCCTTGACTGGTTCTGCAAACTCAAAGCCCAACAGCAAGCCTTTACCACGGATTTCTTTGATTTGTTTTACACCTGCCAATTGTGATTTGATATAGTCTCCCATTTCAGCGCTGTTAGCAATCAGGCCTTCTTCTTTGATTACATCCAGTACTGCCAAACCCGCTGCGCATGCCAGGTGATTACCACCAAAAGTAGTCCCTAACTGACCAAACTTAGCTTCAAACCGAGGAGAGATCAATACGCCCCCCATCGGAAACCCGTTACCCATGCCCTTAGCTACAGTGATAAGATCTGGTTTTACATTGGTATATTGAAAAGCGAAAAACTTACCTGAGCGACCATACCCAGACTGAATTTCGTCTAGGATCAAAATTGTTCCTGTTTCTTTACATGCTTTTTCGAGAGATTCTAAAAAGCCCTGAGCTGGCTCATATATTCCTCCAATACCTTGAATTCCTTCGATGAGCACAGCAGCATACTCATTTGAAGCAAGCGCCGCTGATACACCCTCCAAGTCATTCAACTCAAACAAATCGATATGATCTGTAGGGTTGACTGGTGCTTGGATTTTAGGATTGTCAGTTGCGGCTACAGCCAATGAGGTTCGACCATGAAAACCATTTTTGAAGGCCAACACTTTTTTTCTTCCTGTTTCGAATGAAGCTAATTTCAATGCATTCTCATTGGCTTCGGCTCCAGAGTTGCACAAAAACAAGTGGTAGTCTGGAAAGCCAGACAACTCCCCTAGTTCATGCGCCAATTCTTCCTGAACAGGAATCTTAATAGAATTGGAATAGAAGCCAATAGAATTCACTTGATTAGTGATATTAGACACATATTTAGGGTGCGAATGACCAATAGAGATCACGGCATGCCCACCATACATATCGAGGTATTTTGTTCCGTGATCATCCCACACATAAGCACCTTTCGCTTTTACGATATTAATATCAAATACAGGATATACTTTATAATTCTCCATGATTATTTTTCTGATATGATATCTGTGATTTTATCGTAAGACTTCATCAATCCTTTGATCAATGCAGAGCTCATACCTTCATGCTCCATTTCGTTGAGACCTGAAATGGTACAGCCCCGAGGCGTTGTCACTTTGTCTATCTCGGCTTCAGGATGACTGTCAGAATTGAGTAATAAGCTAGCTGCTCCCATACAAGCCTGAGTAGCCATGTTTTTTGCCTCTGGTGCATCAAAACCTAATTGAATGGCTCCTTGTGTAGTGGCACGGATCAATCGCATCCAAAAAGCAATACCACTCGCACATATCACGGTCGCTGCTTGCATCATTTTCTCTTCGATCACCAAAGTCTGACCCACAGCATTGAATATCTGCTCCGCTATTTCAAGCTGATCCTTGCCTTGCTCATTGGCACTCAGACAGGTCATAGATTGCCCTACTGAAATAGCCGTATTCGGCATACTTCTGATCACTGCAATGTCTTTTTTGATTACCTCTTCGATATCCTGAATGGCACGACCTGTCACCGTAGAGATCAAAACATGACGCCCTTCGAGCAACACACCTTTGATCTCATTGAGCACACTGTTTATCTGTCCCGGCTGAATGCATAGGATGATAATATCTGACTGTTGCACAGCTTCAATATTGCTGGAAGTTACCTTCACTTTATTGCTATCGAATTTCTCAGCCAAACCCGTTACATTTCTTTTGGTCAACGTGAGCTGATCCACCTGAAATTGAGTCTGATTGGCAATACCTTGTGCGATGGAGTATCCTAAATTACCAACGCCTATAAGTGCTATTTTCATTTTATTAGATTTTAGAGTCAGGATTCAAGAATCAAGACCATATTATTACTTTTTTCACGAGCCTTTGCGGTTTGTTGGTCACAAGACCAACAAAGGTGTAGATTAAAGAGGTTAATTAAAGCAACCTCTTTAATGGACTAAAAGCCTGTGCTCTTTAATCTCAAGCCTTCTTTTTGATCCAGTCCAAACATCAAATTCATGTTTTGAACTGCTTGACCTGATGCTCCTTTGATCAAATTGTCGATCACAGAAGTAACCAATACTGTATCGCCGTGCTTTTCTACATGGATCAAACATTTATTGGTATTGACTACTTGCTTCATGTCTGGCGCTTCGTCCAATACATGCACAAATGCTGCGTCTTTATAAAAGTCTTTGTACCAACTCACCACCTCTTCCTCGCTGGCTTTCACCGTAGTATACAAGCTAGCGAATATCCCTTTCGGGAAATTGCCACGCACAGGTAGAAACTTGATATCGTGAGCGAAGTCATTTTGCAATTGCTTAACTGACTGATTGATTTCACCCAAGTGCTGATGGCTAAATGCCTTATATATAGATACATTATTATTTCTCCAGCTAAAATGGGTCGTGCGACTTGGATTCTGACCAGCGCCAGTAGATCCTGTTACGGCATTTACATGCACATCTTCTGAGATCACCCCTTGAGCTGCTAATGGTAAAACACCCAATTGTATAGCTGTAGCAAAACAACCTGGGTTCGCTAGATATTTCGCTTTTTTAATTGCTTCCAAATTAAGTTCTGGCAGGCCATAAACAAATTCATTACCTTCAACTTCGAGTCTGAAATCATTACTCAAATCAATAATTTTGACATCAGCAGGCACGTCGTACTGATCCAAAAACTCTTGGGTCTTGCCATGCCCCGAACAGATGAAGATCACGTCCACATCAAGATCCAACACTGAAGCAAATACTCCCTCCAAATCACCAATCAAATCTTGATGGACGGCATAGAAAGGTTTACCTGCATTACTCGAACTTTGTACGCATGCGACTTCCACCTCTGGGTGGTTAGCCAATATTCTCAACAATTCTCCTGCGGTATATCCCGCTCCACCTACAACTCCTACTTTGATCATGAATTGATAGAATTATAGATTTTAGACTGATTAGCCAATATTTTGGTAAAGCCTTTCACGTCTTCGCCAGACCAGCCGTTGTTCATTTCTCCATATTGACCGAAGGTAGAACTCATCAAATCTTTGTCAGACGTGATACCAATCACTTCGAATCTGTAAGGCGCTAGCTTCACTTTCACAGTACCAGTCACGTTCTTTTGTGTGCTTTCTAAAAACACTTCTATGTCGCGCATCACAGGGTCTAGGAACTGCCCTTCGTGCAAGAGCATACCGTACCAATTGGCTAGTTGCTCCTTCCAGTGCTGTTGCCATTTGGTAAGCACATGCTTCTCTAGGGTATGGTGAGACTTGAGAATGATCACAGGTGCAGCAGCTTCGAAGCCCACACGGCCTTTGATCCCGATGATGGTATCACCCACATGCACATCTCTACCTATTCCGTACTTAGAAGCAATATCATTGAGTTTGAAAATAGCTGCTACTGAGTCAAGTTTTTCTCCATTGAGTCCCACAAATTCACCGTTTTCGAATTGCAGTTCTACTTCTTCGCTACCTTCTTTCTCTACCTGACTTGGAAATGCACTTTCAGGCAAAGACAAGTGAGACGTCAATGTCTCGTCGCCACCAACAGACGTACCCCATAGTCCTTTATTGATAGAATACTTCGCTTTCTCCCAAGAGATATTTACCCCTTTGGTGGCTAGGTAATCGATTTCTTGTTGGCGAGACAGCTTATTGTCTCGGATAGGCGTAATAATCTCAATGTCTGGACATATAATTTGGAAAATCAAATCGAAACGAACCTGATCATTGCCAGCCCCTGTACTTCCATGCGCAATGTATTTCGCACCAATAGACTTGGCATATTTGGCTATAGCCAAAGCTTGAAAAGCACGTTCAGCACTTACTGAAAGTGGGTAGGTATTGTTTTTCAATACATTACCATAGATCAAATACTTCAAGCATTGCTCGTAAAAATTAGAAGTTTCTTCTAGGCATTTGTGAGATGACACACCATACGAAAAGGCTCTCTTTTCTGTTTCGTCCAATTCGGCCTCTGAAAAACCTCCTGTGTTTACAATTACGGTATGTACGTCAAGACCTTTGTCCTGTAGATAGAATGCACAATAGGTAGTGTCCAATCCGCCACTAAATGCCAATACTACTTTCTTATCACTCATTTCTTCTTATTCAATTTTCGTTTATTTTTAAAATTAGTCAGTCGCTGAAATCTCTTAGCGATCGCACCTTTCTGCTTTTCGGCTTCTTTTTTCTTCGAGCTATCGTCGTAGAGCATACCTGTACACAAGCAATTGGCGCGATTGTTTCGCTCCAAGATGTCGTGATTAGGACAGCTTCTACACCCCTTCCAGAAGGCATCATCCGTAGTCAATTCAGAAAATGTAACTGGACGGTAACCCAATTCATAATTGATCTTGAGCACTGCTAAACTGGTAGTAATACCGAACAATCGAGTGCCTGGAAACTTCTCCTGTGAAAGTTCCAAGATCTTTTGCTTGATCCGTTTAGCCAATCCAATATTTCTGAATTTGGGGCTCACCACCAAACCAGAATTGGCTACATACTCCTTGTTTTGCCAGGTTTCTATATAACAAAAACCTGCCAACTCGCCGGCGCAAGTAGCTATAACGGCCTGCTGTGCTTCGATCTTAGACCGAATATACTCAGGCTCTCTTTTTGCGATTCCTGTTCCGCGCGCCTTGGCAGCAGACTCTATCAAATCACAAATCTCTTGAGCAAACTTAATATGCTCTATGGTTGCGTATTGCACATCCACGTTCATAACCCATGAACTTTAAATGGTTAACTAAAATTATTTTGAATCAATATTGGAATTGAGGTTACCGCATAGGCAACCTGATATTAGCAGACCCCTACGGGCCTGTTGTTCCTCCTAGGTGCAGGAGTAGCGGTGATGAATACGATATGTAGCTCTGTGTTTTTCATCTGAACGGTACAAAGAAAAACAAAGCTTCGAATAACCAATAACCTTTTGTTCTGATTTTTAACGAACACCTCCATTTTTATTGATCATTCAAAATACTACGGCTAAAATTAAATGGATTGCAAAGAATCTAGCTTTGCAATTGCTGCTGTAGTATATTTCGTTCTGATTCTACATCAAAATATTCAGAGAATATGGATAGTTTACTCAGTTGATCTCGAAGAAATTTCTGATGATTTTCGGATCCTGGATGAAACGGACGATGAGACAAAGCTGCTTGAACCTTCCCCCACTCTTTGAGTACTTTTCTAGTTTGATCAGAAAAATAGGTTTGTCCAAATTTTCCCCAAATATAATCTTCCGCCATTTCACTAGGATGAATCATGTCGGTTTTATAAAACCGGTAATCCCTTAGATCATCCATCATCATTTCGTATGCAGGAAAATAACCTGCTCCTTGATTTTGACATTCGTCGCAAAGCACCCGAAGCAGCGACTTGCTTAATTGATTGTCGATTATACCGTCTTTGATATGACGAACTGGGCTAACTGTAAATATGAATTGTAACTCAGGGTTGACCTCTTCTATTTTTCGCTTCAGACAATCAAATGCAACGCTCATTTCCTCCAACGACAACAAACGTTTGACAAAGTGTTTTTGAGGCACTTTATGGCAATTCGCCACAATCGCTCTGGACGCAATCGTTTCATAGACAAAAGCTGTCCCCAAAGTAATAAACACAAAATTGGCTTGCGCCAAATAGCTTTTCACTGCCTCAAGTCTGCTCGTCAATATCACTTCCAAAGTCTGCTGATCTTGTGCCGTATATTGAGAATGAAAATCCAAATGATAAAATTGACCATCTACATTCACAAACTTATCGGGATCAATCGACTCCGCTGCTAATAGATTAAAAATAGAAACCGGATTATAAACGGTGCCAAAAGGATTGACTAGGACTTCAAACTTATCAGACAGCAATTTCTGTCCGATATTATCGGAAAAACAAGAGCCTATTGTCAGTAACTTAGAAGCATGATCGACCTGCAGCCCCGCTGGCCTAGCGTGATATTCAGTACGAAAATTATTGGTATTGTGAATGACCATAAGTCAAAGATAAAGCAAAAAAAAAGCGACTCCACAAGGGAATCGCTTTCGTATATTCTAAAATTGAAGTGACTTATTCAGCTACTACGTTGATCGTTACATCATGTTGAACTTCTTTGTGCAAGTCCAAAGACACTTTGTATTCACCTACATTTTTCACCTGTCCTTCAAAGCTTATTCTTTTTCTATCTACTTCAAATCCTTTGACAGCTAATGCGTCTGAAACTTGCAATGCCGTGATAGCACCGAAAATTTTACCGCTTTCGCCAGCTTTAGTTTTGATTTCAAGTACTACTTCTCCGATAGAGTTAGCCAAATCTTGAGCATCTTGTCTCAACTTCTCAGCTTTGTGAGCAGCTTGTCTGATGTTCTCAGCAATCATTTTCCTGTTAGAAACGCTTGCAATGATGGCAAATCCTTGAGGGATCAAATAGTTTCTTCCGTACCCTGGTTTTACGTCTACTGTATCGTTCTTATATCCAAGGCCTTTGATATCTTCTTTCAATATAATTTCCATGTCCTTGTCTTATTTAAGTGAATCAGTAACGTAAGGCAACAAAGCAATGTGTCTCGCTCTTTTGATCGCTTGAGAAACTTTACCTTGAAATTTCTGACTTGTACCAGTCAATCTTCTTGGCAAAATTTTACCTTGCTCGTTTACGAATTTCAAAAGGAAGTTGGCGTCTTTGTAATCAATGTACTTGATACCATTCTTCTTGAACCTACAGTATTTTTTCTTCTGATCAGCTCTATTTATTGGCTCGTTTACTAATGTCATGATTTTGCCTCCTCTTTCTTTTTGTTAAATGCACCGCTCTTTCTCTTCACATTGTAAGCCAATGCATGCTTGTCCAATGCAGTTGTTAAGAATCTCAAGATCTTCTCGTCTCGTCTGTACTCTGTCTCAAGCGCGTCCACGATAGTTTCCTCTGCTTCAAACTCGAACAATTGATAAAACCCTGTTTTTTTGTGCTGAATCGGATAAGCTAATTTCTTCAGGCCCCAGTTTTCTTCATTGATGATTTTCGCACCATTGTCAACCAAAACCTTCTTAAACTTTCCGACAGCATCCTTCATCTGATCATCAGACAAAACGGGAGTTAAAATGAATACCGTCTCGTAATTTTTCATTATGAAATATTTAGTTTAAAAAATTTGAAGTGCAAAAGTAGATAAATTAGTTAAAAATAGAAAACATTAAACAAAAAGAACCGATCAATTTATAGCACCCCGCACAAACCAAGCCAGCAAACGACTTGAATTCAATACTCCACGGATAATTAAGCCCCCTCCTTTTAAGATAACTACAAATCCCACTTCTCGTTCAGGTGACTGAAAGCATGATGCCCAGTAAGGTCGAATTGACAAGGCACTATAGATATATAGTTGTTGGCAATCGCCCATTCGTCGTTGTCCTCTCCTTTGTCGTGATTCACAAAATTGCCAATCATCCAATAATAATCTCTCCCGTGCGGGTCTTTCCGTTTATCAAACTCCTCTTCCCAGCGAGCATTCGCTTGTCTTGCTACTTTGATGCCTTTGATTTTTTCGTTTTGCTTAGGTGGAATATTCACATTTAGGGCAATCCCTTTAGGCAAACCATTTTTCAGTGCTTCGTTGGCTATTTTAAGTACATATTCATCTACATGCGAAAAATCTGCATGCCAACTAAAGTCGCACAGCGAAAAACCAATAGCAGGCGTACCTTCAATAGCCCCTTCTATCGCTGCCGACATCGTACCTGAGTACAGCACACTAATACTCGTATTCGAGCCATGGTTGATTCCGCTCACCACCAAGTCAACTTTCCTACCTTTTAGCACTTCATGCTTAGCTAGCTTGATACAGTCTGCAGGTGTACCTGAGCATTTGAAAGCCTGAATGTCTCCAAATATATCTGCTTCTGACAACCTGAGTGTATCTCCTACCGTGATGGCATGCCCCATACCTGACTGCGGGCTATCTGGCGCAACTACCACTACCTCACCAATTTGCGCCATGAGCTCTACTAATTTCCTGATTCCCTTTGACGTGATTCCGTCATCATTCGATACTAATATAAGTGGTTTTGACATCTCTTATTTTTCTTATTTATATAACTAACTACACTAGCAAAGTAAGCAAAAAAAAGACCCGATCTTCATCGAGTCTTTTTTCCTTTCATGAAGTTGATTAAATCAACCGCCTTTGATCACATAACCATCAGCAATCAATCTAAATTCATTAAATATTTTTGAAGTGGCTACTTTAATGTTTCTTCTTGCATCTTTATTATCCTTTGCAAATACACCTGATGCGTAACCTTGCCATACGGTTTGTTTTTTCTTCCTATCAAAGAAAACCACCAGCAATGTCCCATCATTCATTTCATAATTACTGACTCTGTATTCTTCCCCTTTCACCTCTTCATCATCAAAAAAATCATCGCCAGACTCACTATCTTCATTTGTTGCCCCTGGTATCTCGGCACCTACCCAGCTCTCAAAGTGAGGTTGATTATATCCTCTCAATGAAAAATCATCATAAAATATTTTATACATCACCAAGAGGTCTGGCTTTTTGGTTTCCTTAAAATACCCCTGAGCTCCCATACGAGACGCAATTGTTTTCTCCAAGATCTCTCTATGAAAAAGCGTGTCATTCTCTGGACTAGTCATGAAATTGTAGGTCCGATATTTCTTAAACTTCCCACCATAACTATAATCTGAGTCTGTGATGAAATCCTTTTGAGAAAGACAGCTCCCCAAAAAGATCATTACTGCAAATAATAAATAGTTTTTGGGTCGTATTGAATTGGGTCGTATCATTTGTTCCTTTTAATTTACAATTGAAGTCTCAATCCGATTGTTTAATGATTGAACAGTACAATTTAAAGAAAATTTATCTATTCAGAAGTATCAACATAGATTTGAATTAATAAATTCCAATCATGACAAATACACAACAACGTTGTATAAATTTGAATTTTTAAAACCCTATAGAGATGTCAAGAATTTTAATCATTGGCGCAGGTGGTGTAGGTCGAGTAGTAGCCTATAAATGTGCGCAAAACTCAGAAGTATTTTCTGATATATGGATGGCTAGTCGTACCCAATCTAAATGCGACCAAATAGCCAAGGATATACAAGCCAACCTCGGCGTAAACGTCCACACCGAACAAGTAGATGCGGACAATGTACCCGAATTAGTCGCGCTTATCAAAAAAATACAACCGAAACTTATCATCAATGTGGCGCTGCCTTATCAAGATCTCACGATCATGGATGCATGTCTAGAAACTGGCGTTCATTACCTTGACACGGCCAACTATGAGCCAAAAGATGAGGCCAAGTTTGAATACAGTTGGCAATGGGCGTATCAAGATAAATTCAAGGCAGCTGGACTGACCGCCGTTTTAGGCTGTGGGTTTGATCCTGGAGTAACTGGTATATATACAGCCTATGCAGCCAAGCATCATTTTGACGAAATCCAATACCTCGATATTGTGGACTGTAATGGAGGTGATCATGGCAAAGCCTTTGCCACCAATTTCAATCCAGAAATTAACATCAGGGAAATCACTCAAAAGGGAAAATACTGGGAAAATGGTAATTGGGTAGAAACAGAACCGTTTGAGATCAAACAAGAGTTAAACTATCCCAACATTGGTGTAAGAGATTCTTATGTCCTCTATCACGAAGAACTTGAGTCGATCACAAAAAACTTCCCTAGCATCAAAAGAGCAAGGTTTTGGATGACATTTGGCCAAGAATACCTGACACATTTAAGAGTCATTCAGAACATTGGCATGGCTTCTATTGTGCCGATCAAATACAAAGGCATAGACATTGTTCCGCTGCAATTTTTGAAAGAGACGTTGCCTGACCCTGGCAGTCTAGGCGACAATTACGAAGGTGAAACGTCTATTGGCTGTAGAATAAAAGGGCTGAAAGATGGTGAGGAGAAAACCTACTATGTGTACAACAACTGTAAGCACCAAGACGCCTTTAATGAAACAGGCGCTCAAGGTGTCTCTTATACCACTGGCGTGCCAGCTATGATAGGTGCCATGATGGTATTGACTGGTGAATGGACTGGCGCAGGGGTGTTCAATGTGGAGGAATTCAACCCAGACCCATTCATGGACAAACTAAATACAGAAGGACTTCCTTGGCATGAGCAACACAATATAGATTTGGAGGTTCTATAAATGCAAAAAATGATACCTTCTCCCTGCTTCGTTCTAGACGAACAAAAATTGGAAAACAACCTGAGCCTAATCAAGCATGTCGCAGACCAGGCTCAGGTTGAAATCATATTGGCTTTCAAGGGTTTTGCCATGTGGAGTGCCTTCCCTATCGTACGCAAATATATTAGCGGAGCCACCTCAAGTTCTGTACATGAGATGATGCTGTGTAATGAACACATGCAAACCCAATCGCATACCTATGCTGTAGCGTACAAAGCAAGTGAAATAGATCAAATACTAGCTGGATCGAGTCATATCACCTTCAATTCATTGAGCCAATTAGAACAATTTGGTCGAAAGGCACATGAGCAAGATGTATCTGTAGGGTTACGTATCAATCCAGAATACTCAGATGTAGCAACGGACCTCTACAACCCATCTTCTCCCACATCTCGGCTCGGTGTAAAATCAGAAGCTCTGAATAGTGGCCTGCCTGAATATGTAGAAGGGTTACATTTTCATGTACTCTGCGAGTCGGATGCTGAAGCGCTAGAAAAAACACTTGAAGCCGTAGAGCAACGGTTTGGACATTTGCTACCACAAATCAAATGGCTCAACATGGGTGGCGGACACCTCATGACTAGAAAAGGCTACGACACTGATCGACTGATTCAGTTATTAAAAACCTTCAAAGCAAAGCATAATTTACACTTAATCCTGGAACCAGGAAGTGCTTTTGCGTGGGAAACAGGCACATTGAAAACAACGGTTTTAGACATTGTAGACAATGGCGGGATGAAAACAGCGATCATAGATGGCTCATTTACTTGTCATATGCCCGACTGCTTAGAAATGCCCTATAGGCCTAATCTTGCCAAAGGATACAAAGAGGTCACACAAGCCAAATATCAGTATCGGCTAGGTGGAGTAAGCTGCCTTGCTGGAGATTTTCTTGAAGCTTATTCGTTTGAGGAGCCTCTGCAAATCGGAGATGAAATCGAATTTCTAGACATGATTCATTACACTATGGTGAAAACCAGCACTTTCAACGGCGTACAACATCCTGCGATTGGTATCCTAAGAAAAGACAGAACATTTGAACTTGTGAAAACTTTTGAATACGACGATTACAAAAATCGGTTATCGTGATTAGTGTTGTACCACGATCTTTCTGGTCTCTGACAAGGGACCAGAAGTGATTCTGATCAAATACAAACCATTGACCAAATCTGAAACCTCTACCTGCTGAGTCCTCCCCGACTTCAATGTCTGCCCTGACAAATCCATGATTTCATAGTAATCGAATATACCTTGTACATTCAGGGTATACTGAACGGGATTGGGAAATATATTGAGCTGGCCTATTTTATATTCTACATCTGAAACTACAAAATCAGAATTAGCAAATCCCGCTCTAATCATAACCATGCCATCCACCTTATAATTAGGCTCCCAACCATTCTCAATATTCATAAATATTTTCTGTTTGCCCAACAAGTTATCTTTGTCCAAGCCTATTCCAATATAGTCACTCGTATATTGCTTCATGACAATAAAAAATTCGCCATTTACAATGACAGGCGTTTCGAAGGTAAACCTTGAGAACTCATTGACTCCAGCACCGCCCGATATAAAAAAATCTTGCGATCTCCTTACATCTACATCATCATCCGTCAACTGGCTCAACACAGACAGTGTAATACGTTCGCCAGCTGGCAAAGGGTTAATCTGGGGAAAGTAAATATCAACATGCGTTAGTGTATCCGAGCTAGGCAATACAAAGGAAACCGCCAACTGACCTTCTACTTTATTGAGCCCTGCGGCATACTCTGCACTACCATCGTCATAGGCCAAGGTTTCATGCACTTCATGGTAGCTCCTTATCGTATCATTTAATCGATAGTTATAAAACGGATCATTGAGATACACCGTATCGGCAGAACTGGGGGTGGCAGTAGGGTTGTGAGCGGACACAAAAAAACCGTCATCTGTATTAAATATAAATTCTAACTCCAGAAACAAAGAATCCGTAGCAATAGATTGCAAATCCGCAGACTTGATGGCATCAACTTGCACAGTATTACGTCCAAAATTATTGATTGGATTGGCCGTAGCCGTAGGCTGTGTATACAGCAAGCTCTTGGTCAACGTGTCTCGTATATAGAAATCGTACGTCGGAAAAAACCTACCATCCTCTAGTGTTGTCATTTCTAGCGTCATGTCCTGATAGATAGTATCAGGAAAATCAAAAATAACATCATAAGGAATCATGGTATATTGGCTAAACATGGACGAAGGCATGCTTCCAAAAGCACGATCCCACAGAGACTCATCCGTTTCATGTCTATCTTGGTTAAGATAAACGTAATCTATATTCCAAATATCGAATGGTCCTGTTCCGTTACCTGCAGCTTGAAAACGAAACTGAAACCCTTCATGAAAAAAATCATCCGATTCAATCTGAATCATCTCCTTAGTGAAAGTCTCGTGTAAATTCTCTTCCAAACCTTGCTTTTCAAATTGCATAATCCACTCCCCGTGTTTGTTTTTGAAAAAGACTTTCAATGAATCTTTATGCTCTGGTACTTCACCATAACCTCGCATTTGCCAAAAAAATGAAAAATATACGGAGTCCTGTTTTTCTACTGGCAACAATAAATTTATCGGTTTAGACGTGAGCACATCTGTAGCAGCACTACCTACAGCAGTAGGTGGCTGGTGTGGATTACCTGTCAAATCAATACCATCAAAAGAAACCACATTCACTGTAGGTGATATTTTGCCAAGCGTACCATTGATGATTGCTCCTGTATTAGACGCCCACAGCTCTTCGCTAGGTATTAGACTGGCAAACGAAAAATCATCCCAGAAAGGCAAAGAAAGCGTATCTCCCACATCTGCTACTCTCACTCCATGTTGACCCGACAAAGGAACTTGTATAGGGATTGGCCTAACCTCGAGCTGCGCCTGACTAGTTAGTGCTATAAAGACAAACCAGACCAACAAACCAATACGACAGCTTTTGTAATACATATATTCTAAATGAAGAATGAAGTTAATGTTTGAAGAATTTGGATCATTCAGTACCCAGATCCAACGTTGGCACTTCTTCTATTGCAGCAGAATCCACTTTCACGATCCACAGATCTATCTCCTGACCAATCTTTGCTATATTCTTGTCATTTGGAGAGTGTTTAAACACTTTCCCAGGTCTGGCTTCTATGGTTTCTGTGACCACTTCTCCACCCGAAACCTCTTTTTCTTTTATTATTTTTCCTTGATCTTCATAGAATACATCGCCTAGTTTCAACCCATAACCACGCATCACAAATACCGCTTCATCCAAGCCCATATTTGTTAGATTAAGCATTTGAAAAGACTGATTGCCCAAACCATCTCCTACTTCAAAATCAATCTTAGAACCTTTTGGAATTTCCTCACCACCATTCAGCTTCTTGCCTTCATAGTATTGCGCCAGAATGGTATTCAAGGCAAAATCAGGTTTATATTTTATGTCTCCCAATAGCAACCCTAAGCTCCTCAATTCGAGCTGAGCGTTTTTCAGCGAACGCTGAATCAAAGAAGGCATTTTCACTACTGGTGGCTTAGTTGCATTAAGTGTAATGTAGATTTTTCGCCCTTCTTTTACTTTGGCTTGCGGCAATGGAAATTGCTTGAGCACAGCCAACGGTGGGAATTTCGGAGAATAACCAGAATCTGATTCTACTTCGTACCTCAGGTCTCGTTCTTCCAAAAACTCTTCCAAATCTTCGAGCAAAATCCCTTCCAAGTTAGGAACTGTCATACTCTCACCATGGTTGGTAGTAATAGGCAAATACATGTAAAAAACAAACAATAATATAACGACGGAAGCCACACCGGCTAATCCAATATGAATCAATAAATCCTTCTTCGAAGCTTCACTTTTACTCATTTCTTTCTTTCTGTAGGTGACGCGGCAAATTACAAGGAATCCTTGAAAAAATTAAATAAAAAGGGCTTATATAATCCAATTTGAAACATCTGAAAGTATAGTTTTTGGCTATAGCCAAATGACAGCATAACTTCTCACAATCTGATAGATACATTAAATATCTTCTTATATACATTTGCGACCAATATGGAGAATAAAATCAAAGTAGGCATCTTGTTTGGCGGAAAATCGGCCGAACACGAAATTTCGCTCAAATCTGCTAAGAATGTCATCGAAGCATTAGATAAAAACAAATATGAGCCTGTACTTATTGGTATCGATAAAAATGGTCAATGGCTATACAACGAGCAATCGTCGATTATTCTCCATGCGGACGACATCGAAAAAATCAGTCTAAACCCTAACAGCGAAACTGTAGCCCTAGTCCCTCAAAGTGGTGGACAGCTGTCTGGAAGTACACAAAAAATAGACGTAGTCTTTCCTATTTTACATGGCCCACTTGGCGAGGATGGTTGTACTCAAGGTTTATTAAAACTAGCAAATGTGCCTTTTGTAGGCGCTGGCGTTTTAGGATCTGCCGTGGGTATGGACAAGGACATCATGAAAAGATTGCTCCGAGATGCAGGCTTGCCTATAGGCAAATATCTGACTATTAGATCTCACCAAGAAAGGCCTAGTTTTGAATCAGTTACCGATACACTGGGACTACCATGTTTCGTAAAACCCGCAAACCTAGGCTCTTCTGTCGGCATCAACCGAGTAGATACCGAAGACCAATATCAAACAGCACTAGACGAAGCATTTTCATTCGATCACAAGATTATTATCGAAGAGTTTATCGAGGGTCGAGAAATAGAGTGCGCCGTACTGGGCAACGAAAACCCCAAAGCATCTATACCTGGCGAAATTTCATTCACACACAGTTTTTACTCGTACGAAGCCAAGTACCTCGACGACCAAGGGTATAAAATAGACATTCCTGCCAAAATTTCTGAGCAGCAAATCACTGACATCCAAAAAATGGCAATCGATACCTTCCAGACTTTAGAATGTGAGGGGTTTGCTCGCGTAGATGTGTTCCTCACCAAAGATGGCCGACTACTTGTCAATGAAATCAACACCATCCCTGGATTCACTCAGATTAGCATGTATCCTAAGCTTTGGGAAGCCTCTGGCATAGCCTACAAAGATTTGATTGATCAGTTAATACAATTGGCCATTGCTAGGTTTGAAAAAGAAAAGCAAATTAAGAGCTCCGTATAAGACTACTTCCTAATGTAAACCTTACTAGATAAATTGGTATATCGCCCCAGTACTTGCAACAAATACATCCCATTATTAGTCACAGGCAGACGATTCAGTCGGTAAGTTTGGTTGATCGTATTAGGGAAACTTTCTTCTGTAATGATCTCTCCATCGAGACTTACAAGTCTAATCAGCACCTCTTCTTTAATATTGAAGTTGAACTTCACATTTATGTAATCTGATGCTGGATTGGGAAAGGCTCTCATGGTTTCTGTAATCTCTAACTGCTCTTCTTCATCAGACACATACAGTTCTATATTGTCCAAATACAGGTTATTCCCATTTTCGTTGGTCACGACAAAAGCCAACCTAACTTCAGAAAAGCCCACCAGCTCTTCTAGAGCCAAAAACTCATTACGCCAATCCAAACTATCCTTAGGTACCCATTCTGTATCACTAGGCTTCACAGCCAAATTCCCACCTTTTTTATTGTATAGCTCTATGGTATATGTTTCCCCACAATCCACCGAGCCCCATACTTCCAACTGCTCGTTTCTACCAGTCTTGTTAGCATAAGACACATCAAAAGTCATCGAAGCCGCATCGGTATTAGAAAAATCCAGCACTGGACTTACCATCCAGTTTTCAACACCTAGATTCGTCAATTCATAGCCTCTTACTGTGGGCGCATAATTACTCACATTGTCGACTCTAAACTCAGACATTACCCAATCGGCAGGGGCATCGGATCGCACAAAATGCCAGTCAGACGATTCCAATAACTTAGTAAATCGCTCTCTAAGAGGAATCTCTTCAGAGAAATCATCCACATCAAAATAGGCCACCGTGAAATTATTAGAAGGGTCTTGGTCTAGTACACCATTGGGACGGCTCACTGATACAGTCAACTCATGGCTTCCCTGATCCACATCAGAAATATCCAAGGATACCACCCCAGAAAGTCCCGACGGAATCAATACATCATCGATTGTCATCTGCTCCCCCTGATCTCCTATTTGATAGGCTATTTCAAATATATTAACCTCATATTCTCCAAAATTTTTAATCTCAACATTTATAGTCACATCTCCCGAACAACTCACTACTGGAGGGCCAACAGTCTCTACAATCGCAATATCATAATCGTTTACTGCAACAGAATACAACTCAATATCATCCACATAAATCTGGTTGCCGCCGCCATTGTTACCAATGAATGCAATAACTACTTCCTCTCCCAAAAATTGGCTCATACTTTCCTCTACCGTTACCCAGTCTCCAGGCCCTGAAGGCACATAAGTGGTAGCACTTTGGGAGACGGTGGCCAGATCGGCTCCTATCTCTTGGAAAATAATATTGTCTTTTGGGAAAGTAGCTCCACAATCAGTAGATACCACGACTGTAAGCGCATCTGTCTGGTTGCCTGACAAACTAGCGTAAGCATATTTAAATTTAAAATCAGCAGCAGTCACATTGGACAAGTCGAATACAGGACTAATCAGGTAATCTTGTTCCCCAAAATGATCATCCGTTGAACCGAAATAATTTAAAGTAGCAGCTACATTCGTAGCGATTAGCTTAGGAGCCTCTTCATACGTCCAAGCTGGTGTCTCTGTCTTATTGTTTGACAACTTCCAATTCGGAACTGCAGCCAACTCTTCATTCGTAAATTCTTCCAAAAAAGGAATAGTTGTAGAAACAGGCAAAAACACCTTGACCCATTTGCAATCATTTTCAACATTGGCATCCGTCATGGCATTTACCTGAGCTACTTTGTACGACACCTCCAATACGTCAGAAGTCAGTGTATAGCTAGAAAAGCTAACCACCGTAGACTGACCTTGAGTCAGCACATCAGTAACTAACTTAGTCTCTATTACCGCCTCATCAACCAATACTTCTAGGTTGAAACTAGTGATGTCATTAGTACCATAATTTCTGACTTCCACAGAAGGGACTATAGTGGCATTACAGTTGCCAAATGTAGGCGAAATGATCGCTCGTACTCCTAGGTCGTTATCTACAAGAACGGGGGCTATTCCTCCCAAACTACTTAAAAGTTCTTTTCGCCGCGGGCTGCTTTCCAATACCACTCGCATACGATCGCTTTGTTCTTTTGTGAAAAGGTTCATACAAACATCATCAGTATAGTCCATATAATTTTGAAACATATCATTGGAACTACATGAGAAAGCATCTCCCACATCTGGACAACCCGAAGTACTCGAAGATTGAGCAGGTGTGTCTGCACAATAATCATCTACTCCACAGCCTCCATCACCCCATACATGCCTGAGACCCAGCCAATGGCCTGTTTCGTGTGTCATGGTTCTCCCTTTCGAAAAACTATCTGCATTGTGTGCAGTACCAAAATAGGCGTAGTCCACGTACACACCATCAATCAATCGATTGAGGTTGGGTTCGACATCCATGCCAGGCTCATTCGAAATTGGAAATTTAGCAAAACCCAACAGGTCTCCTCTCAGGTCTGCCACCCAGATATTAAAGTATTCTTCGGCAGGCCAGTAGCTATTGGCAGCCAACGCTTCCGCTTCCGACAGTGTATAATTAGACTGATTTCCTTTTACCCGCACGATACCTGTAGTTGGCAGGCCTTCTGAATCTCTTTTGGCAAGTACAAACTCGATGTTTACATCGGCCGCGACAGGCAAGAAATCCGTTGGAGTATCAGAGGCATCGTCATTGAGTCTGCGAAAATCTTCATTGAGGGTTTCTATTTGATTAAGTATCTGGGCATCAGGGATATTTCCATTCGTCCCTAAGGACTCGCCATTGTGCACAACGTGTACTACAACGGGTATCTCATACACGACTGTACTAAGCAAATCAAACTGCCTGCTGCGGGCTTGTTTTAGATTGATTCTGGTTTTGAGCCAATCTTCAAATTGAGCTTTGGACTCATCTTCTTCTAATAACGACGCTGTTTCATTAAACTGGGTAGTTCCACACCGATCTTGCGCATGAGTCCATTGGCCAAAACCCAGCAAAAAAAGAAATAAAAGGATTTTCAAATCAATAGCATTTTTTATCAAACTTCTTGAGAAAACGCTAGTTGACTTAATTAATTGATTGAGTTGAGCAAATATAAGTTTAGCTAACTGGAGCAATATTTACTGCTTTAATGGATTTCACTTCGGGAGCTACTCTCTTTACAGCTTCCTCTATACCTGCTTTCATCGTCATGGGAGACATAGGGCACGATTCGCATGCACCTAGCAACTCTACGAGTACCACATAGTCATCGTCTATATCAAGCACCTTCACGTCTCCGCCATCGGCCTTCAGATAAGGTCTAATGTTGTTGATTGCTTGATCAATCTTGGCTAAAAGCTCCTGTTTTAAATTTGCATCCATCTTTATCAATGACTTGTTACGGTAAATTTAGTTCATTTGAACAATCTTTGTCTTCTCTTTCGACGCATTTCTGATTGCTACTCTTCTGGCTACATTTTGTGCCAATTCGCTAAAGGCCTCCTCTGTCACCCCATCCTTCATCACGGCTGGGTATCCACTGTCTCCACTTTCGCGAATAGATTGAACCAAAGGAATTTCTCCTAAAAACGGAATATCATACTTTTCAGCCATTTTCTTCCCTCCGTCCTGACCAAAGAGATAATACTTATTCTCAGGTAATTCTTCTGGAGTGAAGTAAGCCATATTTTCGATCACACCAAGCAATGGCACATTGATCTGTGGCTGCCTGAACATCGACAAGCCTTTCTGTGCATCCGCAATAGCAACTTTCTGTGGGGTAGTCACGATCACCGCACCTGTCACCGGCACTGACTGTACCAACGTCAGGTGAATATCGCTAGTTCCCGGTGGTAGATCTATTAATAAATAATCTAATTCTCCCCATTTTACATCCGAGATGAATTGCTTCAAAGCAGAACTAGCCATTGGTCCACGCCAGATGATGGCATTGTCTTTGGGTGTCAAGAATCCAATCGACAATAATTTGACGCCATACTTCTCAATAGGAATCAACATGTTTTTTCCATTCTCTTCTACCATATTGGGCTGCTCATGCTCACAGTCGAACATAGTGGGAATAGATGGGCCGAAGATATCGGCATCTATGATACCTACACTTGCACCTGTTTTAGCCAAAGCCACAGCAAGGTTGGCCGTAACAGTTGACTTGCCTACCCCTCCTTTTCCAGAAGCTACAGCAATAATGTTTTTCACATTGGGCATAATCAATGACTTGCTTCTCACACTAGTCACGTTCGACGTCATGTCAATATTGATATTCAGACCGTTGGCAATTGGCTCTAAAGCGGCCAAACAATCCTTTTTGATCACTTCTTTGAGCGGACAAGCTGGTGTAGTAAGTACTACAGAAAGACTCAACTCCTCTGCTGTGATTTTAATATTTTCGATCATGCCCAATGTCACCAAATCCTTTTTAAGATCTGGATCTTGAACTTTACTCAACGCCTGCAATACTTCCTTTTCTGTGATTTTCAAGATTAAAAATGGCTTGTTCTACAATTTTTTAGCAAGTTAAGTGATATCCCTGTTTTTGTATCAAATTATCAGGCAATTTCGTTTTAGATTTGCAATTCCCATACGGGCAAAAACAAAATCCTTACATTTAGTTGATCAAGAGTCAAACCATAGAAGAAATCAAAAGCAGGATGGATATCTATGAGGTAGTGAGCGACTTTGTAGCCCTCAAAAAATCTGGTTCTAGCTACAAGGCTCTCAGCCCATTCACCAATGAGAAGACCCCCTCTTTTATGGTCTCTCCTGCCAAGGGCATTTTCAAGTGTTTTAGTACAGGCAAAGGTGGAGATGCCATCACTTTCCTAATGGAAGTAGACGGACTCAGCTACCTAGAAGCCCTCAAATATCTGGCACAGAAATACGCCATTGCTATAGAAGAAGACGAAGCCGACCCCAACTACCTAGCAGAGCAAAGCATTCGCGAAAGCTTATTCATCACACTCAATTTTGCCAAGGATCATTTTGTAAAAAATCTATGGGAGACGAATGAAGGTAAAAGCATTGGTCTCTCCTACTATAAGGAAAGGGGCTTCAGTGAAGAAACCATCAGGCGATTTGACCTCGGCTACTCGCTAGACCAATGGCAAGGCTTGATGGATGCGGCCAAATCTGCAGGCTACAAAGATGAATTTCTAGAACAAACAGGCCTCAAAATAGTTAAGGAAGACAAAGCTTATGATCGCTTTCGAGGAAGAGTAGTTTTTCCTATTCATAACATTACCGGCAAGGTAATCGCCTTTGGTGCGCGTACGCTCAAAAGCAACGAAAAAGGACCTAAGTATATCAACAGTCCTGAAACAGAACTATACACCAAGAGCAAAATCCTCTATGGTATCTTTCAGGCAAAAAATGAAATTAGGAATCAGGAAAACTGCTACCTAGTAGAAGGCTACACGGACGTGGTATCGCTAAGCCAAGCAGGTATCACCAATGTAGTAGCATCCTCTGGCACTTCTCTGACCGAAGAGCAAATCAAACTGATCCAGCGATATACCAAAAACGTAACCGTCCTATTCGATGGAGACAAAGCTGGCATCAAAGCCTCCATGCGTGGCATCGACATGATGCTAACTGGCGGGCTTAATGTGAAAGCAGTACCTTTTCCTGAAGGAGAAGATCCAGATAGCTACTCTAAAAAACTAGGTGGCATGGCTTTCAAAGAATATTTGGATGACAATGCTCAGGATTTCATTGCGTTCAAAACTGGCGTTTTCCTCAAAGACGGCGGAGACGACCCCATCAAAAAAGCGGAAAGCATTCGTGAGATCGTACACAGCATCTCGCTGATCCCCGATCCGATCAAACGAACCGTCTATATACAGGAGTGTAGCCGACTACTCCATGTAGATGAAGGCACGCTCATCAGCGAGACCAACAAGCTCTTGCTCAAAAGCAGTAAGGAAAAATGGGAAGCACCTATGCCCGAGCTTCCACCAGAAGCCTACGAGCCGCAACAAAACGAAACCAATGTAAGCCGAGATGAGATCATACAAGTACAAGAAAGAGAAAGCATACGCATGCTACTCAACTATGGCGCAGAACTGATCGATGGTTTAGAAGGCGACCAAATGCACTTGGCGGACTATTTTATGTCCGAATCTGAAGACATTACTTTTGAGACTCCCATCTATAGTCAAATTTTAGAAATTTTTAAGACCAATTTGGCAAATGGCGAGGTGACTAGCATTAAAGATTTTCTAGATCATAATGATCCAGAGATAAAACGCGCAGCAGTAGACTTGTCCACAGACCGTTACGAAATCAGCGCCAACTGGTCTGAAAAGTTTCAGATCAATGTGGCACATGAGTCTCAAACATTAAAAAATTCAACTTATACTAATATCTTGCGGCTCAAATTCCGTATCATTCAAAAAATGATAGCTGAAAACATGGAAAACCTAAAGTCAGCTAGCGAAGAAGAGCAGATAAATAAATTTTTAAGTATCCAAGGAGATTTAAAAAGCATGGAAATGACCATCGCAAAAATTCTTGGAAATGTAACCGTGAAGTAAACCCAAAGGACATGCTAGACAAAATATCAGACGCTATAGAGGCCATAAAGAATGGAGAGGTAATCATTGTGGTAGATGATGAAGATAGAGAAAACGAAGGCGATTTTGTATGTGCTGCTGAGAGTATTACCCCTGAGATTGTCAACTTCATGGCTACTCATGGCCGAGGCTTGATCTGTACCCCTTTACTAGAAGAAAGGTGTGACGAACTCGGACTAGATCTGATGGTAGGTAAAAACACTGCTACCCACGAAACGCCATTTACTGTATCTGTAGACCTAATTGGTCATGGTTGCACTACTGGTATCTCTGCGAGCGACAGATCCAAGACTATCAAAGCACTCGTGGACCTAAACATCAATCCTGATGAACTAGGACAGACCAGGTCATATATTTCCATTGAAAGCTAAAAAAGGTGGTGTACTCCGACGTGCAGGCCATACAGAAGCAGCTATAGATTTAGCACGGCTAGCGGGCATGTACCCCGCTGGTGTACTCGTGGAAATCATGAATGAAGACGGTACGATGGCCAGGTTGCCAGAGTTGAAAGTGGTCGCCAAAAAATTCAATTTAAAATTGATCTCAATCAAAGACTTGATCGCCTATAGAATGGAAAAAGAGTCTTTGATAGAAAAAGAAATTAAGGTAGACATGCCTACCGAATGGGGCAACTTCAAACTTACTGCCTACAAGCAAATAAGTACAGGTGAACATCACCTGGCTTTGGTGAAAGGTGACTGGGATCCAAAAGAACCCGTCATGGTACGCGTACACTCTTCTTGCTTGACTGGCGACATATTCGGCTCGTGTCGATGCGACTGTGGCGAGCAGCTACACAATGCCATGACGATGGTAGAAAAAGAAGGTAAAGGGGTGATCGTATACATGAACCAAGAAGGTCGTGGTATAGGCTTGCTCAACAAACTCAAAGCCTACAAACTACAAGAAGAAGGGCTAGACACTGTAGAAGCCAATGAAAAATTGGGGTTCCAAGGTGATCACAGGGACTATGGTGTAGGTGCACAGATACTCCACGACCTAGGTGTAGAAAAAATCAAATTAATCACCAACAACCCTACTAAAAGAGTGGGGCTCATGGGATATGGCTTGGAAATTGTGGAAAACATTCCGATCGAAGTAGATCCAAATGTTCACAATAAAAAATATCTCGAAACCAAAAGAGATAAAATGGGTCATAGCATATTAAAGAATGGTTAAAAAGATTTTCACGTTTTGTTTATTTCTTGCGCTTGGGCTTTCGGCCTATGCGCAAGAATTTTCCTCTCGAATGTTTCACAAAGGCTGGCTGGTCACCGAAGACCAAGATACCTTGAGAGGAAATATCAAATATGACATGGAAAGCAATACCGTTCAAGTAATTGCTCAAATAGAGAAAGTAAACACCTTCAGCAGCAAAAAAATACTTTATTTCGAAATATACGACACCATCCTCAAGACCTATCGACAATTTTACTCGATTCCCTATCAGGTAGAGGCCAACTATAAAACCCCTATCCTATTTGAAGTGCTGTATGAAGGAAAAACCTCACTACTAGCCAGAGAAAGAATCGTACTCACTACAGACCCCTATAGTCAAGCCTATTTCAATGGCCCTGCTTCCACTTCCGAAAAATTAGTATTCACTTACTATTTTGTAGAAATCGATGGGAAAATGACAATGTACAATGGTAAGAAAAACCACTTGTTTGAAATCCTCTACAAAAACGCAGATAAAGTAAAAGCCTACGTAAGAGACAACCGACTAAAGACCGACGAAATGCGAGACATCGTTCGTATCACAGCATTCTACAATTCGCTATAAAAACATCGTATCTAATACTCAATAGTGAGTATTTTTCGGTTATTTCTCACCAATTAGGATTCAAAATATTTCCTATCCTATAAATTTAGATCGCAGCCCATTTTGGGTACAAAGTGAAACTAAAAATTATATCTATTATGAAGTTAAAATCTATACTATCTATCCTAGCTCTATCTGCTCTAATCTATAGCTGTGGAGATGACGACAACAATGATCCATTTGATGGTGTGCCAAGCAGTGAAATTGTGGATGTGGAATTGAGAGAAGCAACATTGACCGGCTCTAGTGAAAGTTCTAGCAGTAGAGAACTCGCTGTGGGCGATCAGAAATGGTGGAAACAGAAAATCAGCAAAGTTCAGTATTCTGGAGAATGTGGCGGAGCTGAAGACCAAGAACTTACTGATGGATATTACTATGGTTTTTATCCTTCAGGAGAATACTATGCTAAGTCAGGAAAAGACGGCACTCCAGTACGTGCAGGTAGCTGGCAATGGGTAGACGGAGACAAAGATGCCATCTATATAAGCAGTGTTACCTTCACCCTCAGAGGTCTCAACGATGATGAGCTTATCATCGCTAGTGATCAATCGCAAGGTCCCTGTAGTGCCATCACTTGGGAGCAGTTCAATCAGCCCTACATAGAAGAGTAAAAAAACAGAAACCTATCAATTGAAAAAGGAGAGCCATACCGCTCTCCTTTTTTTCTGTCAAATTTAGACTTAGACACACCCTGAATAAAATTCTCTGTATCTTTTTACAAATAATTAAAACTATTCTGATGTCGCCCTCATCCTAATACCAAAACGCATCATTAACCGATTAAGTATATATGAGTACGGCGACCTTGCTAGACATTGCGATGAATCATTCGGAGCAGATCATTGACCGCGCCAAACTTGGAGACAAGGGAGCTTTTAATAAGCTCGTGAGTCTATGGCACAAGAGAATCTACAATTTCTCTTTAAAGTACTTCAATGATCACGACCTAGCCACCGAAGCCACTCAAAAGACTTTCATCAAGGTATTCGATCACTTGGGGCAATTGAAAGAAGTGGAGAAATTCAAATCTTGGATATACGTCATTGCCCTGAACCAGTGCAGAGAGGAAGACCGGAAATTTAGCCGAATGTCAAAGCTGTTTGTGTCCTCTGATGAAGTAACTGAGACCAAACACAAAGAAAAGCATACTACTAGTCCAGAAACGGATTATGTACGAACTGAAATGAGCAACATCGTGACCCAAGCCATCAACGAGCTAGGCGAAGAACAAAAAACGGTGCTGATCATGAAAGAATACGAAGGACTCAAGTTCCGTGAAATCGCTGAGATATTAAGTATCTCAGAAAACACAGTAAAATCCAGACTGTACTATGGACTGAGCCACTTAAAAAAAATATTAGAACAGAGCAGAGCATTTAATGAATCATACCATGAGAGAAAATAAAATAGATGAGGCAATGATCATCAACTATTTGTATGGTGATTTGTCCACAGAGGAACAGGAAAAAGTAGAAAAGCTCATGAATGAAAATCCTGAGCTAAAGCTAGAAATAGAAAGCTTACAAACCACACGAGAAACCTTAGGCGTAATAGATGACAAAGAGGTCATCCCTCCTACGTATGTCTTTAAGCAATCAAGCACCCAAGTTGTTTTCTTCCAATCTGATGCATTTAGATGGGTGGCTTCGATCGCCGCAGGACTTACTTTGCTTTTGGTATCAGCGGCACTACTCAACTTTACGATCTCCAAAACGGCACAAGGTATTCAGATCGGATTTGGGTCATCTGTGCCCCTACCTGACCAATCGCTAAATAAAGAAAATGTAAAGGCTTGGATGACTGAAGTCATGGATGGCTATGAAGCTACGACTGATCAAAAAATAGCTACCGTAAAAACACAGCTATCTACTGATATCAAAAATCAAGACCAAAAAAACATAGCCTTGATGTCTAGCATGATGAAAAAACATGCGTCGGGTACGGGACAACTCATGCAAGAATACGTCGCCCAGCTCAACAGCGAAAACAAAGCCATCATTCAAAATTTCTTCACCGTTTCGTCAGAAAAACAAAAGAAGTATGTAAAAACTGTCATGGCGGATTTCAACGAATTTTATCAAAATCAAAGAAACTATGATTTGAAATTGATAGAGACCAGCCTAAACAAAATACAAAACAATCAGGATGTAAAGCAGCTCGAACAAGATCAACTCCTAGCCAGTTTGTATAATATGGTCAAAACTCAAAGTAAATAAAGGCAAGTCATGAAAATTAAGCACCTAATAGTCGCAAGCCTGATCTCTATACAGAGTGCAGGGGCTTGGGCGCAAGACATCAGCCCATCCAAGATGGAACGAGATCTCAAAATTGCAGAAGATGTAGTGTCTTCCCTCATCAAAGGCGAATCCGATGATGGCAGATTCTATTCTGCCAGTCCTCAGGCCAGTTATATCCCAGGATTTGGCGTGATGATCGACATCAACAGTACGGGGAAGTTTTATTCCAATCACTTCGACAGCGACTTTAATTTTGAATTTACATTCAATAATCAGGATTTTAAAATCGACGTAGGCGACTTGGCCGAACTAGAAATGCAAGCGGAGCTGTTAGCCAGACAGGCCGAAGAAATAGAACGACAATCCGAACGCATGGCTAGAGAAAACGAACGTATGGCACGCGAGCACCAACAAAATCTAGAACAGCGTGAACGAGAACTAGAACGCGAAAGAGAAAAGCTTGAACAAAAACACGAAAAAGCACATGAGCGACATGAAGAAGAAAGACATCAGCATGAAGCAGAAGCTGTCGAAAACTATGACGATGAATACACCTATAGGTATTCTTATAATCACACTGATACACGAGGCAATGAAGAGGAACGCAACCGTTACGTAAGTAGAAGCTACCAGAAGGACTTCAATGACCTGAAACCCATCTATAAAAATGTGATGACAACATTTCTCCTTGAATATGCAGATCTCATTGGTCAGCTCGAAGATCGTGAACAAATCATGCTCGTAGTAAAAAGTGAACCACAGGCATTCACAAGTATCCCTTTTGGTGGGGCAGATGAAAGCGCCAAGTTCAGTGCAGCAGTAACTCGAAAGCAAATCGCAGACTACAAAACTGGTAAGATCTCTCAAGCGGCTTTTAAAAGTAGTATCTACTATGTAGAAACAAAGGGCAGTGACAAGAAAGCAGCAGATTTGGAGCTATTTGCTAGCATCCTACAACGACTATACAAAACGGATCTAGCCACTACCTATTACACGTCTACACCCATCCTATATGAACAACTCAAAAACTTCGGTGTGATATACAAAATGCAAATGTACTCATCTAACCCAGTGAGCAGAGACTATTACAGTATGCCTACCCTCAAAGAGGGTCATTTAAGCAGAGAAGAACGGGATCTAAAAGTAAAAGAGATGTACCCCAAATTCATAAATGAGCTTAAACAAAATATATTGGACTATGGCAAAACTATCAAAAGTCTACAACCCAATGAGTCTATCCTCTTTCAAATCAGAATGAGTGAATGCAACTCGTGTGATCTTCCCGAAGAGATCAATGTTTTGGTAAAAAATCAAATCTTGCAAGATCTCGACGCAGGGAAAATAAATGAAAGCAAAGCCTTAGAACAAATTAAAGTAAAGGAAGTACGCTAACGTACTTCCTTTACTTTAAATCTCAAACATGGCTCTGGCCTGAACTTCATTGTTATCTACAACCGTTTTTTGAAGTGTAAAATCATTGGTTTTCACATCATAAGCATAGTCCTCTTTCAGCTCCTGCTTGTTTTTAGCAATATAGGCTATAGCATCGAGCACATAGTCCAGTTGCTTGTCCGTCATGGTAGGATGCAGCGACAATCTGGCCCATCCTGGCTTTCCAGTCAAGTTTTGGCTATCGATTCCATCAGTCAGTCGCTTGGATTGAGAAGGATTCAGTTCGAATAGGTAATGACAATACGTGCTAGCACAAGCCCAACCACCACGAACCTGAATACCAAACTGGTCATTCATAATCCTAACCACTGCATTGTAATGAATATCGTCGATATTGAATGACACTACTCCTATACGCTTAGACGCTTGCTCACCTACTATTCGTACACCTTCGATTGCATTCATACGTTGAAAGGCCTTTTTCACCAACTCCTCTTCACGCTTTTCGATATGAGCTGTACCCATTTTTTCTTTTAGACGTATAGCCAATGCTGCACGAATGGCTTGCAAAAAACCTGGAGTACCTCCATCCTCTTTGGCTTCATCGTTGGCCGTAAAACCATAATCTCCCCATGGGTTTGTCCAAGTCACATTGCCCCCACCTGGCACACAAGATTTACCTTTATATATTTTTTTATCAAATAGCATGACACCACAAGCTCCTGGCCCACCGAGAAACTTGTGTGGAGAAAAATAAATGGCATCCAACTGCTGCAACTTGTTTTCAGGATGCATATTTATATCTACATAAGGCGCCGTAGCAGCATAATCAACAAAACAGTATCCGCCATTTTTGTGCATTACCTCAGCCATTTCATGAATGGGTAAAATCACACCCGTCACATTAGACCCTGCAGTAAACGCCCCTATTTTCAACTTGCGATCAGCATACTTATCTATCTCGACTTGTAGTAGGTTCAAATCAAATTTCAGATCATTTCCAGGAGGCACGATCACCACATCTGCCACAGTCTCCATCCAAGACACATGATGCGAATGGTGCTCCATGTGTGTAATGAATACAATCGGCCGATCGGCTTCCGCCAATTCAGGACCATTAGTCGATGTACACAACCCTAGGATTTGCTGTAAACGGACAACTCCCCCTGTCATCCCAGACCCCGTAAGTACGAGCATATCGCTGTCACTGGCATTTACATGATTCCTGATCATTTCCTTGGCCTGATTGTAGGCGGTAGTCATCAAGCTACCTGTTTTATTAGAGTAGGAATGTGTGTTGGCTACCCAAGGGCCGAATTTATAGGTAATTGCTTTTTCTATCGGTCCATAAAGCCTACCGCTAGCTACCCAATCGGCATATAGCATCTCAAATGTACCAAAAGGTGTATCGAAGGTTTGGCCGCAGCCAACGATATTTTTTCTTATCTCGTCGAAATTCATTGGATCACTGTTGTTTGGGATACAAATTTACGAATCCTATTGAAGGAAAAAATTAATTACTTGTCTTAGTATTGATAATAAATTTACAATCTATCAAGTCATTAATTCTCTCTGATTTATCCCATCTTAGTACCCCTTAATTCATTTTTTATACACTTTAAATCTTTAGCATGAGGTTCATCATCCTGCTATATCTACTTATCGGGCTTACTGCATTTTTTACTGCAAAAGCTCAAGTAGAGCACCCTACCATACAGTTGGATAGTTTAATATCCGAAATAAACACTGCTACAGACAGTGCTTTGGTGGATATATACAACGAAATCAGCTGGGGTTATAGAAACATAGAAACTGATTCTACCATCCACTATGCCCAGCTGGCGCTAAAACTATCTCGCGAACTCAACTACCTGAATGGTATCAACCATAGCTTAAACTATTTGGGTATAGCCTACCGAAACCGAAGCAACTATTCCAAAGCCCTCGAATTATTCTTTGAAGCGCTCAAATCGTCTGAATACTCTAAAGACTTGCAAGAGATTAGCTACACACTGATCAATATTGGAAACATCTACATTTTTCAGACTAACTACCATGGAGCCATTGACTATTTCCAACGAGCGCTAGAAAATGCCAAAATGATCGAAAACAAAAATATCATGGCGTATTGCTACCTCAATATTGGACGATCACTGGTAGGCCTAAATAAGCTAGAAAGTGCTGAAGAAAATTATAAAAAAGCCCAAGCGCTACGCACCGATATGAATGACCTCGAAGGATTGGTCATATCCAACGTAGACATGGCAGAGCTGTACATCAAACAACAATTACCCGACAAGGCACTCCAACTGCTCCAAACCAACCTCAGCAATGTAATGAAGCTGAATCATACCAGCACACTCAGTCTCAGTTACATAAACATGGCACAGTGTTATGAAATGAAACACGAATTAGTGCTAGCCAAAGATTATGTAGAAAAAAGTATGGAGATCAATCGCGCCTATGGACTCAAAAACAATGAAGCACAGGCTCTGCAACTGCTCTCAAAAATATTAGAGCAGTCTGAGAATTTCGACATGGCTCTCTCCTATTTCAAAAAATATGTAGCCACCAAAGACTCTATTTTCAATGAAGAAAACACTAGGAAAATAGAGTCTCTACATGCCATCTACCAAAGTGAAAAATCAGAAGTTGAAACCAAATACCTTCGCGAACAATCACGGCTTAATCAAGTCATTATCAAACGCCAACAAGCCATAATTATACTCTCTGTAGTCGCTTGCCTGCTTTTCCTGACAGTAGCCATAGTTGCATTCTGGTCGAGTAATGAACGTAAAAAATTGAATGCACAAATAGAAATGCAAAAGGAAAAGGCATTCAAACACAACAATGACCTAATCGACATCAACAACGAAAAAAATAATTTGATTAGAATACTCTCCCACGATCTACGTGCACCAATCAACAACATAAAGGGGCTTACTCAAATCCATCAAATGGAACATACAGAGTTTAACGAAGCCGACAATCAATCACTAGAACTTATCAAAAGCGAATCAGATCGTATCCTGTCTATGATCAGCAAAATACTGAATGTAGAAGCTCTACAGCTAGAAAGCAAAAAGGATCCTTTTGAAAGAGTAAACCTTATCAAGGTACTTGAAAATACACTAGCTAGTTTCAATAAAACAGCACAAAACAAAGACATTCAATTGGTTAGCAATTTTCAGATCCATGAATTATTCGTATTAGGAGATCAAGTGCACCTTTATCAAATATTCGAAAACTTAATCTCCAATGCCATCAAATTCTCCCCCCCTCATACGACAGTCGCTTTAGATTTGAATATTGTAGGCCATTCTGTGCAAGTATCCCTAAAAGACGAAGGGCCTGGGCTAACCAAGGATGACGAAAAAAAGATTTTCAAGAAGTTTCAAACACTCAGTGCCAAACCTACTGGAAATGAGGTCTCTACTGGTCTTGGGCTTTCTATTGTCAAAAAATATGTAAAGCAAATGAAAGGCAAAGTCTGGTATGAAACGACACTAGGCAAAGGCACTACATTCATCGTGCAGTTTACTTTGGCCTAACCAACTTCGTTATGAATCCTCCCACTGTTATTAGTAACTAGGTTTGTCCAGCAAAATTTGCAGCCCATAGAAATTGTTCAGTAGCTTCGTTAAGCTCCATTTCTTTCAAGATATCACCCATGAACTATAAAACCTACAAACCTCACCCGAACCTAGACGCTCTTGTGAAGTGTCATTGGATTTTGGAGGTTCCACACAATACAGAAGCCACCAAGCAACGTATAGTACCAGACGGGTGCATCGAAATGTGCTTTATTCTTGGTGACGATGTGAAAAGATACACCTCTGAAACAGAGTATATTATTCAACCGCGATCGATGGTGTTTGGACAGATCACCAAACCCTATTACATACAGCCTACTGGCTATGTAAACACTTTCGCTGTTCGGTTTTATCCATATGGGTTTGCCAATTTCATATCAAGACCAATTAGTGAATTGGCAGACAAGGAAACACCCTTAATTTCGTTATTTAATGAGAGTTCTGCTATAGAACTGGAGAGAGCAATAATTGAAGCAGCCTCCACGCAATCCAGAATAGAAATAATAGAAAATTTCTTATTGAGCAAATTCACAGATCCATCTGTTATTGACAACATTGTACAATCTACAATCAAAACGCTCAACAGTACAAAAGGTAATTCGCCCATCAATTCAATACTCAAACACGATTTATCCAAAAGAAGAAGTCTTGAGCGAAAATTTTCGAAGCAAGTTGGCATTAGCCCAAAACAGCTTGGCAAAATAATAAGATTACAAGCTGCCTTAAAATCCATTCTTAACAATACAGAAGAAAAATTGACTCAGGTCGCATACGAAAACAAATACTACGATCAAGCACATTTCATAAAAGACTTCAAAGAATTTACTGGAACTAACCCAAAAGAATATTTGAATGATGAGCAAATGATCCTTTCGTCACTTATTTACTCCAAAGACTAGTCTGTCGTACTTTTACAATTTTTCTTTTTGGAATATCTATAACTATGCTCATGAAAAAGAAAGAAATAATCAGACATGGATTAGCTGTATTCGCCATCGGATTCTTGATATACTTCAGCCCATCTCAAGGAATCGCTCAAGCAGAAAACTCGTCTAATAATCAAAAATCAACTCCTATGAATAGCTACGTTTCCATTTTTGAGATCCCCGCCACTGATATCAACAGAGCAGTCAAATTTTATCAATCTGTTTTAGATATATCCATCGAACAAATAGCTTTTTCTGGAATGGAAATGGGCATATTTCCATATAAAGAACAGATGGTAACAGGAGTAATTATAAAAGGCGAGGGCTATGTACCATCTGCTACTGGCACTACCATCTATCTAAACGGTGGTGAAGATCTCCAGATCATTCTTGATAAAATTGAAAACAAGGGAGGGGAAATTATCATCCCCAAAACTCCTCATGCTGATGAAAACGGATTCTTTGCATTGTTTCTAGACTCCGAAGGAAACAAAATAGGATTACATTCACCTAACTGAAAAAAGAGAAACCACACAGCAAGCATTATCATCCTTAGCCTAACTATCGATTGACTAAGAACTCCCTCCGCTTAAAGTCTTGTTATTGCGAGATTTGTTATCAATGCAATGCTAGAGAAAAATCGGACGTTGAAGTCACATAAGGCTGATTGATTGTAATCAATCGCAATGAAAGCAAACAACAACAAGGAAGAATAGATAAACTTTTTTATTGAGTAGAATTGAAATGGAAACGATCACTAAATCAAAGAGATATACCTCAATCTGTTTTCTGAAAACTAAATAGCGAGTGATCGGCCTCCGACTTCAACACCAACTGCCCCTCTTCCAAAGCATAGCTTTTAACCTGAGACATAAGTGCATGAAAGCGATTAGACAAAGACATATCAACGCACATTTTCCGGGTATTTGCTATTTGTCCAAAAACAAGTTCTTTTTCACCTACTGACTCAATGGAGCCCGTATAACTATTGCATCCATCAAAACCCATGATCTTATTTTCGTATAGGTTAATTTCTAATCGAGGTCGCTGTTGCTCTTCAACATCCAATACCATCTCCCCCATTTCTTCCAACACCCATAAGTCATGTAATCTAACTTTTGGGTCAAATTCCTTACTTAGGACTTCGACCAATTGATAACGAATTGATGACCCATCAGCAGGCGGATTCTCAATAGATTTTTCTGACACTGCTAATTGATAGATAAAACCCTCTTTAAAATCAAAACCTTCAATAGTGCTATAAAAATACTCCCACGCACCAGACTCTACTTGCTCTCCTTGCTGTACCTGAAGACATCGTCTGGGACCTTCTCCTACGCATGCTACGCGCATACTATTTACCCAATACTCTTTAACTTCTACCTTATCCGAACACGAACAAAGCATGGTTGCTGACAAAAGACATAAAAACCCAATTTGATAATATTTCATAACCTCTTTTTTAATCCTTGACATAATCACTGTTTTTAAATATTTTATCTCATGGGTTGATCCAACCATGATTTGTATCAAGTGGTGCGTTCTCCTTTTTGGATAAATACAACCTCCTGGCTCTTGCCCAATGCTTGACTGATTTATTGCTCATCTCTTGCACTTGCTGAGAAAGAGAGATTAATTCTGGATTCCCAAAATTCAGTACAAACCAACGGACACTCGGCTCTGGCAATGCCAACTCGTCCAACCAGCGATACAAGGCATTGGTTGATTTCTCTGGGTTACCAGACCTTAGCATTTTTTTAAACTGATCAAAGTAATAAGCTTCAGACTCCAAATAGGCTTGCCTTTTCTTTTTTAGCTCCCTGTACAGATATACGAACACCTTGGTCAAAAAATAGAACAAAACACCTAACAGCAAAATCGCAACCGCCAACTGCTCAGGAGTCATCCCCAAAATCAACAAGGGCTTATCCTCCTCTTCTGCTGCTATTTCTTGTTTTTGCTGTACCAGAAGGCTATCACGCACACTGGCCAATACACCTAGATCTGGGTTAGGCTGTACATCTATCGTCACTGCTTTGAGCGTACGCTTATATAGCTTTTGCTGATACGGATGAAAATAGGTAAACACCATCTCTGGAATGGTGACAGTCCCTTCCTTTTCAAAAAGATAACGCATGCTTTCGGTACGAGACGAACTAATACTGGTCTTTCCTTTGTTGTTTTGCGTCAAACTACGATCAGGATACATACTCACATAACCCGTACTATCCCAGCGTGCAGGTGGGATCAACTCCGCAACGGTACCGTACACCGTTCGTGCAACTTTTCGCTCTAGTACCTCGCCTACTTTCACCTGTTTTACATTGCCAGACCAATGATCTGATACATACATCCCCGTAGCGACTAGCCAGTCTGCCTCATCAAACCCTGGTGGAACTGGACGTACTTTGATGACTCTTTCCTTTGTTTTCAATCGGTGCTTCACCCCTACATAATCTCCATCGGCAGGAGTCTCCACCTCTATAGACAGTGAAGGAAACACAATATCTTTTTGATCAGCAGGAAATACATGATAGATAAGCTGTATCCCCGCGTACGTTTTCCCACCTTCTGTCAACGACACACTCACAGGTCTAAAATACACCGTATAAGCATTGTCCACTTGAATATTGCCCAAATCGACTCCATCAGTGAACCATGTAGAGGTATAGACCGTAATGCTCACCTCTACGGGCTGCCCGATATAAGTCGAGGTACGGCTGAGCTGTACCTGTGGCCAGAGCCTTTGCGCTTGTATCCCTGTCGTGCTCGACACCACTGCCAAGACGATCCAAAGCATATAGCCTTTACCACTTGGTTTCATTTCCCTGAGGTTTTATGTGATCCTTTCTTATCTGATACTCAAATTTTCGTTGCAAAAATATGGATGGATCATCATCCACTTTCTGCATCATAATCTGTGTATCATTTTGCTTTTGAATTTCAATATCCATATCCTTTGGAGGCATATCCAATTCTTTTCCCTTGTGGATATCACTAGCTACATTTTCTTCTAAGCGCTTCTTTTCCATATCCTTTTTGGTGGCCTCTTGTCCTCCGCCACTGAGATCTTCCATGCTTTTGTTGCTCTCATTTTTAGCAATAGGCTTATTGGCTTCTTCGATCGCTGTGCCTACGCTCATGTGATCTACTCCTGCCAATTGACTGAGCACTTGTTGATTGTGCTGAGCCGGCATCAGTGTGGAGTCCAATGCTACCGCCTGATTGAAAGACAACAATGCCGCTACCGTATCGCCACTCTGAAAATACGCCAAGCCTAGATTATATGCTCCATTGGCCGTAGTGTCTTGATTAAAAGCTTTAATTGCCTGTTCATAGTCGCCCGCTTTGTAAAAAGCCACTCCCTTGTGCATCAGATCCTCAAATCGATCTCCTGCTAGTTCATAGTTCGCTTCATTGGTCAGCCTTTGCCCTTGATAGTCTTTGGTAAACCACAAATCCTCAAAAGTCTCTACCTGACCACACGAGGAAAGCAAAAGCAATGGCACAGCATATATCACCCAGCCTTTTCTGAACCAAAACAAGGACAACAGAGCCATCGGAAAAACCAACAATAACCCAGCATCTCGCCAATCATCTTTCTTTTCTTTGGGCTGCTCTGTGAAGGTCAGATGAGCCGCGATTTTCTTGCTGATCACCTCTACGTCACTGTCGTCTAGGGTGAGAGCATTCACAGTCACCCCCTCCAGAGACCCTAGCTTGTTGAGGACTAATTGATTCAGCGAAGAGTATGCTGGATGGCCATCCTTATCTTTTATGGTGCCTCTACCCCAAGGGTTGGGGATGGTACTACCACCCGCTGTGTTCATCGCTAAAATTTCTATTTTATTTTGTGTCCCTTCTGTAAAATCTTTAAGAAGGCTAAAATGTGCATCCTCAAAGTCATCAGACAAAATCAATACCGTACCTGGGGCATCCGTCACCGACATGATCGTATCAGCCAGCATCAGCGCAGCTGATAAATCCGACCCTGGAAATGGCATTACTGAAGGCTTGAGTCCTTTGACATGGCTATTGATAATTTCATAGTCCCATGACAAGGGAACGATAGCGTGTGCTGTACCTGCAAACCCAACTAATGCCACTCGGGCTCTTGGATTTTTTTCGAGTAAATCTTGAATTTTGAATTTGGCTCGCTCCAAGCGATTGGGCTGGAGATCCTCCGCCATCATGCTTTGAGACATATCCAAAAGAATAACCATAGGCGTTTCCAAAATTCGCCCTGGGAGCTTTATTTTTTTCCAAGTCGGGCCAGCCAATGCCAATACGCCCAAACCCAACATCAGCAGTAAGGCCAAATTCATCCAAGCTTTGGTTCGTTGATTCCCTTTTCGTATGACATAGGGCCTTAGGTGTGGAGCAATGACCGTTTTCCAACGAGTCTCCTGTGCAAAGCTTACCAGACCTATGAGCAAAATCACCACCACAGGTACCAGCAACCACAAAAACAGTGGTCTCAGGAAGTGAAAAACTTCCCAATCTATGGGGAATAGTCCGTCAAGCATAGGTTTCGTTTCTTTCTCTAATAACTTTAATCACACTCACCAATACCGCTATCAACGTGGACAACAAAGCCAGTGCCATCGCCACAGCCAGCGGATATGGATAGAGCATCGTAATGGGTTTATTCTGAGCCTCTTCGTACTCCATGGGCTCTAACTTGTCAAGTTCACTATAGATTTCTTTAAGTCTATTCTCATCTTTGGCTAAGAAATACTGACCACCCGTCATCTCTGCAATTTGCTCAAGCGTCCGCTCATCAAGATCAGAACCACTATGCCCTGGCGTGCCTATCCCAAGGGTATAGATCATGACAGAATCCTTAAGCGCCATACCTGCTGCATCTAGTGGCTGAATTCCATCTCCTGCATCTATACCATCTGTAAGGAGTAGCATTACCTTAGACTTGATTGTATCATTCTCAAACATCTCCAAGCCCTTGTTGATCGCTTTACCGATGTGGGTCATTTGTCCTGCCATACCTACATCCGCCTCTTCGAGCATTTGATCAACGGTAAGCAAATCGGGTGTAAATGGTGCCTGTATATAAGCATTGCTGCCAAAAAACACCAAGCCCATGCGATCTCCCTGCCTCTGCATGATGAAATCGTGCATCACGTCTTTGACAGCATCCCAGCGCCGGGCCTTTTTTCCATCAATCTGCCAATCCGTTTTAGCCATACTAAAGGAAATATCTGCAACAATCAGAAAACTCCTAGAGGTTTTTACTTTCATCTCAGGTTTACCGACCAACTGTGGATTGGTCATCGCTGCTACCAGCATGACCCAGATCACCAACAATATGAGCCAGCTAAAAAAACCTCTTCGTTTCACAAATGCTGATTTGCGAGGCTTTTGCTTGGTATATTCTACCGCTTTGTGGTAGGTGGGTAGCAAAAGTGCCGCACTCCGCATCCGCAGCGAGGGCAGCAGCCAGTATACCAACAATGGCAAGGGAAGTAATGCTAACGCCCACGGAAATGCGATATGAAAATTATCAGGCATGGGTCAATATCCACTTTTTAGCGTTGGAAATAATTTCTTGTTGTGTGGTTTCGTCCACTGGTTGGTCAGCATAGAGCGCAAGCTGAATATCCGCCTCGTAGCGAGCAAACTGTACCCCCTTGGCACTTTTCTCTAAAAACTCCAACCACACACGACCATGCAAAGCACCCACTTGCTCACGACCAAACACCTGTATGGCCACACGCTTGATGATCATTAGACTTGTCCGCAATGGTGTCTGATCGAGATCGAGCGCTTCTATTTCTTGAATGGCCTCTCGACGATAGCGATTGTGTATGTATTTTCTGATTTGAAAAAAAATCACGATTACCAATATCAACACGATCAACCCTACCAAAACACTCCAACCCACAGTCTCAAATGTAAAGGCCACTGGAGGTGGCTCGTACAACCCTTGCAAAGCGATATCCTCTACTTCGATAACCGCCTGTGCGCTATCTATGATATGTTGCGTTTGTCGTATCATTTCTTCCTTCCTGCAAAAACTTCTTTCAATTGATCGTCTATACTCTCTACTGTATTGATTGAAAAAACTGGTATTCTATGTTTCTTCATTTGTGTTTGAAATTGCTGGTAATCCTTTTCAAACCCTGTTTCAAAATGCTCACGCAAGGGTTTGTGCTTTCCATCTACACTCACTTGTGTGTCTCTATCTCCTGCTACAAACTTGGCTGTTGGTATGTCTCGCTCCATAGGATCCGTCACTTTGGCGAGAATTACGTCATTGTGCTGGGCAATTTGGGAGATAAAACGAACAATGTCTGGTGAGTACTTGTTGAAATCGCTAATCACAACCACCAAGTAATCGTGGGTCACAATATTCCGAATTTTCGCCATTGCGTCTTTGAGTAGATCTTCGCTCTTCGACACTACACTTTCTCTTAACCCTTGATTTCGAGATACGATTTTCTCAAAAAAACGCAGAATATTTCTTCGATCACGCTTCGGCTGTATAATGTCCACACCTTGGTCAGCGATCACTACTCCTCCGACTCGATCCCCCTGTTTCAGCACCCGAAAAGCAGAGACAGCAGCCAGTTCGGCCGCTACCACAGACTTGGTTCTTTTCTGTGAACCAAAAAACATGGGTTTGGACTGATCTACGATGATCAAAGCTGGTTTTTCCTTTTCCTCACTAAATACGCGCGTATGCGTTTGTTTAGTCCGAGCGGTAACTTTCCAGTCAATGTTGCGAATATCGTCTCCTTTCACATAATTCCTCACTTCCTCAAAGTCCAGCCCTCGTCCACGCAACTTCGAAGCGTGCTTACCTCCAAGTACGCTTTTCACCTTTTGCTTATTAGCCAATAGGCTCATCATCTGTGCAAAACGCTCCATCTCCAACAGTTCACGCAAGGAGGTAAAAACGTCCTTAGGGTAGTCGGTATGTAAGGATTTGTTTTTCATTGATTATTTATTCTCATTCGAAGCGTATTTCTGCCAAGCCCCTATGCGTTCAGAAAGGTAAAAGGCGACTGGCTGTACTTGTATACTACAGACTTGCACGTAACCTTCATCACCTATCACCCCACTACGGCCACTTGTTTTAAAACTTCGTCCAAGACCTGATCCGTCGTGATACCGTCGGCGTTGGCCTCATAACTAAGGGAAACACGATGACGAAGGCAGTCATGCACGACAGCTCGGACATCATCCGGAGTAACGGCCTTGCTGCCACTCATCCAAGCGTGGGTACGGCTCGCACGATCTAGAGCAATAGACCCTCTGGGACTAGCACCAAAGTCAATCCAGTTGTTTAGTTCTTCTTTGTATTTGTCGGGGTAGCGAGTGGCGGAAATAATATCTACAATGTATTTTTCCATACTCTCGGATATGGTGACTTCAGCGATTTCTTTTCTAGCAGCAAACACAACCTCTGGAGATATTCTTTCTTTTTGTTCCTTCTTACTAGCCGTTTGCTCTTGCCGATTGAGACGTAGGATTTTGAGTTCGGAGGCATCATCAGGGTAGCTGATAATCACATGCATCAGAAAACGGTCCATTTGCGCCTCCGGCAATGGATAGGTACCTTCCTGTTCCACTGGATTTTGAGTAGCCATGACCATAAACAAAGGATCCATGGGATAGGTCTGGCCTGCCACAGATACCTGACGCTCTTCCATCGCCTCTAGCAATGCAGACTGCACTTTGGCGGGTGCGCGGTTGATCTCATCAGCAAGAATCAAATTGCTAAATATGGGGCCTTGCTGAAAAACAAACTTCTCCTCTAATTCGGGCTGATAGATTTCAGTACCTGTAATATCTGAAGGCAGAAGATCTGGAGTAAATTGGATTCTGCTCAGCCCACAATTGAGTTCTTTCGACAAAGATTTAATGGCTCGTGTTTTTGCCAAACCAGGCAAGCCTTCGAGGAGCATATTACCATCTGCCAGCAACACCAAGATGATGCGATCGATCAACTGATCCTGCCCAATAATGGACGCGGACATTCTAGTTTTTAGCTCTTGGATTGATTCTAATGTAGTCATTTTGGTTTGTTTGATCGTTTTGTTTGCTAAAATTTTATTCGTACAATTATCTCAATACCATGCCTTTACCTTGACACTTTTGTTTAAAACAACATTTTAATACCTGTATAAAGCATAGGTAACTTGTTGTGCAAATCATACTGGGGCTCGAAGAATAAATTAATTACTGGTCCATTCGTATCTAATATTTTACCCACTCCAGCTCCTATTGGAATTTCATGTTGCTCATTCTCAAAATCAAACAACATTCTGGGATGACTCCTAAAGTACCAGCCGTTTTCAAAGTCATGATACAGTTAGTGGTTGGAACTCCATGGTGAAAATATCCTTTCCACCTTGTAAGGTGGTCAGGGTAATGACTTTCCAACCACCAAATTTGCTGACAGAGACGAAGTTCACCCCACCTGCCCACTGAGACTTATGATAATAACTAACCACACCTCCTAAGCCAAATTGATGCTGGCCATTTTTCGACTTAAACAACCTAGCAACGAGAAAGTTAGCTCCACTGAATCGACTATCAGTGGGGTTGTTGTTATAATTAAATTCACCTTCGGCAGTGAATCTGTAGAACCAATTGCCATAGGTCAGATTGGTTAAGAATTGCAGTCGTGATCGGTCTTCTCCATAAAACCTATTCCACAGCCCTCCAGTGGGACTGGGATCAATCGGATTGTTGGCATCTTGGGCGCTTAGCTCCGTGCTTCCCAAAATCAACAACACTAAAACAAGTGTTGAAACAATCCTATTGTGAATGGATGAGCGCTCTACCTTTGGGATATACAACTTTCTTATTTTGGTTATGAGGGTCAAGTTTATGTTCATTGGGTCAATGGGTTGCTGTGGCTTAATCAATCGAAGGTATATATGCTTTTCCAGTCATCCTTCATACTGACTAGGTTCCATCCTTTGGCTTTTGCTTCATCTAATCCTTTGTCAAACTGGCCAATATGCGATTGACGGTCATAGGCCCACTCCCGTACAGAATCAGTATGATGTACATACAGCATCATCGATTTGTATTTACTCGAAGCGGTATATTGCATCATTTGAAGATCACCATCGGAGTTGCCTCCACAAAAGATGGGTCTGCGTCCGATAAACTTCCATATACCGACTGGTTTACCTGATTTGTCATCTATAAAATCTATCTCTGGTAGACGAGTGATCTGCGGTACACCCTCTTTGATTTCAAATTTCGTTTTAATACTGCTGCCTACAATTTGATCCTTAGGGATACCGTAGACTGCTTCGGCCCAAGGTCGCATAAACTCTACACCTCCGCCCGACACAATAAAGGTTTTAAACGCATTGGCTCTGAGGAAATCTAGCAATTCCAACATAGGTTGGTACACGAGCTCGTTATAAGGTCTGTCAAATCTGGGGTGCTTGGCTGTTGCGATCCAGTCCGTGACGATTTGTTGGAACTCATCGGTGGTCATACCTGCATGTGAGGTCATCACCAGTTCTATTAATCCTCTTTCGCCAGAAGCCATGAGTGCTTTCATGTCACCTTCCAAAACGGCTTTGTAGGGTTGTTGGTCTTTCCATTCGGGATGGTCTGATGCCATCGCCTTGATGCGATCTATGGCAAAGAAGAGTTGAAAATATGCGGGCTGCTCTGACCAGAGCGTACCATCATTGTCGAATACAGCGATTCGATCTTCTACAGGTACAAAGTTATTACTTGTGGTATCGGTTGAGCTTTTTATAAAGCTAAGTATTGCCGTTTTACTTTTACCCTCATTCCATGAAGGTAGTGGGTCTAGTGGTGTTTCATTTGAGGTATTTTCTACGACTGCCTGTTGCTGACAAGAAACCAAAAAGATTATCCCAATTAGAAATTGAAGTGATGAATTAAGTTTACGCATAGGTTAAAAGAGAAAAATAGGGCCATTAGGCCCTATTTTATTTGAAAATATTTCTGTTACTGTCCTTTGGGATGTGCTGTCATACTTTGTACTACCTTATCCACAGACAAAGAAGATCCCAAAACTGGTGGATAATCTTTGAAGGTAGAAAGGAATTTACCAGCTACTTGCTGAGCAGGTACGAACAACCACATATTCTCAGCATACCAACGAATATACATTCCTGATTCAGGAGATACTTCATATGGATCGGCACGCAAATTAATAACCAAAGGCCAACTAGGAGATTTGCGATAAGCCGTAGAGATATTACCTTCTTGAATAGTAAAGTGTAATTTCCACATGCCATATCTAATGGCATTCATATTACCTCCCGCATCAAAATAGAAGATTTCTTTTCTAGGAGATTCACTCTCCTCTCCTTGAAAATATGGCATCAAGTTATAACCATCCAAATGACAATTAAATGTCTTGCCATTGGCTTTATAGCCTTTCAGCATTTTCTCCACCAACTTCGGTTCTCCCGCTGCTGCTGCCAAGGTTGGCATCATGTCCTCATGAGAGAATATATCATTATACACTGTCCCTGGCTTAATGACTCCAGGCCAACGTATCGCAGTAGGTACACGAAAACCACCTTCCCAAGTCGTTCCTTTCTCTCCCCTAAACGGTGTAGAACCACCATCAGGCCAGCTTATTTTTTCAGCACCGTTATCCGTAGAATACATGATGATGGTATTATCTATGATCCCTAATTCTTCTAGCTTAGCCAGCACTCGGCCTACTGCCTTATCGTGCTCAACCATACCATCTGCATATATACCAATACCCGTTACCCCTTCACTTTCCTCTTTTAGGTGTGTCCATACATGCATTCTAGTAGCATTCAACCAAACAAAGAATGGCTTACCGTCTTTATGTGCCTTTTCAATAAAAGCAATGGCTGCAGCTTCAAATTCCTCGTCTACAGTTTCCATTCTTTTCTTTGTCAAAGGTCCTGTATCCTGAACTCTACCATCGGCTGAGCTCTTCAACACTCCTCTTGGCCCATAGTTCTTTCTAAATTCAGGGTCTTTTGGGTAGTAATAGCCTTCTGGCTCTTCTTCAGCATTCAAATGATATAGGTTACCAAAGAACTCATCAAAACCATGCTGGGTAGGCAGGTGTTCATCTCTGTCCCCCAAATGATTCTTACCAAACTGCCCAGATACATATCCATGTGGCTTGAGCACCTCAGCAATAGTTGGCTGATTATCCTTAATCCCTTGTTCTGATCCTGGCATACCGATAGTCAACAATCCAGTTCTGAATGGGTGCTGTCCCAAAATGAAAGCAGCTCGCCCAGCGGTACATGACTGCTGTGCATACCAATCAGTAAACACAGCCCCTTCTTTAGCAATTCGGTCGATGTTGGGTGTTTTGTAGCCCATCATACCATTGTTATTGAAGCCCACATTACTCCAACCAATGTCATCTCCCCATATCACCAAAATATTAGGTTTTTTGTTTTTTTGCGCAAATGCTAGTGTCGGCATTATAAGCGCTACGATTAAAATTCTCGTCAGATGTTTCATAATTAGTTATTTCCGTTAGGTGTAGATAGTTTTTCCATCACTTTATCTAAACTAAAACTAGCAGCTTTCATTCTTGGAGGATAATCCTTGAAGGTCATTAAGAAATCTCCTACAATTTTTTGGGCTGGTACCAGCATAAATGCATGATCAAGTAACCAGTCATAATAAGTATTGGAAGTAATAGTCGCAAATTCGTAAGGGTCTCTTCTCAGGTTAAAGACCAAAGGCATCCTCAATGGAATAAATGGCTCTGCCCATACCTGCAAAGTACCAGGAGAACGCTGCTCCATGAAGACCAATTTCCAATCATCATATCTTAAAGCAGTCAAATCACCATCATCCGAAAAGTAGAATATTTCCTTTCTTGGACCTTTATCTACCTCACCTTTGAAATATGGCATAAAGTTATAGCCATCCAAATGCACTCTGAAGTCTCTACCATTAGCAGAGTATCCATTCAATAGCTTCTTAGGCACGTCTCCTTGTCCAGCTGCGTCCAAGAAAGTAGGCATCCAGTCCATACCAGACATCACTTCATTACAAACTGATCCAGGCTTCACAGTCCCAGGCCATCTTACCATAGCAGGTACTCTCCAGCCACCTTCCCAGTTGGTGTTTTTCTCACCTCTGAATGGATTGATACCAGCATCTGGCCAGGTGTTTTTATGAGGGCCATTATCTGTCGAATACATTACAATCGTATTATCAGTAATTTTCAACTCATCCAAAAGAGCCAAAAATTTACCTACATGCATGTCATGTTCTATCATGCCATCACCGTATTCGTTCTGACCAGAGATTCCTCTTAATTCTGGTTTTACGTGCGTTCTGAAGTGCATACGTGTACCATTCCACCATACGAAGAAAGGCTTTTTAGCTTTTACCGCATCTCTAATAAATTTCATGGCTGCCTCTGAAGATTCATCATCAATGGTTTCCATTCTCTTTTTTGTCAAAGGCCCTGTATCTTCTACTTTTCCATCGGCTGTAGAATGAATCACGCCTCTAGGTCCAAAATTCTTTCTGAAATTTGGGTACTCTTTCGGATCTGGATAGTCTGGCAATTCAGGTTCTTCTTCAGCATTGAGGTGATACAGATTACCAAAGAACTCATCAAAACCATGGTTTGTTGGCAAATGCTCATCGCGATCTCCTAGGTGATTTTTACCAAACTGACCAGTCACATAACCTACAGGTTTCAATAATTCGGCAATCGTAGGGTCTTTTTCTGATATCCCTTCGGCTGCACCTGGCATACCTACTTTACTCAAACCTGTTCTAAATACACTTTGCCCTAAGATGAAAGATGATCTACCTGCAGTACAGCTTTGCTCTGCATAATAGTCGGTAAAAATCATTCCTTCTTTGGCAATTCTGTCAATATTAGGCGTACGATACCCTGTGATACCCATACTGTACGCACTGACATTCGATTGTCCAATATCATCTCCCCATATCACTAGGATATTGGGTTTTTTGTTTTTTTGTGCTTCTGCGAATGGCGTGTAAAACACTGCCATTACAAACAGAAGTAGAGTCGTTTTTTTCATAGGATAATTATTAATTGATTTAAGGTAAAAATAGTTTAATCACAGAGCGCATCAAACTGAATAGATTTAATTCCATTTTAAAAATGACAGATTAGCACGTCACATTCAAGCTTTTAATAGCACCATAAAATTAAAATCCAAGACAGCCATAACGTTCACAAAAAGGTTAGCAGTAGCAATGATCAAAAAGTGGTTTTCGCAGTATGTTTTCATTGATTTTCATATTCAGTTTAATGATTCTAACACTCTATTTTAAAAGGTCTCATTGACGTTGAGGTAAAAGCCTTGTGCTCCATACCGACCCCAAGCATAATCCAATGAAATATTAGTTTGAGATTTTTTATTAATCATCACTCGCAAGCCTAAGCCTACTCCTGGATCTACGTACTCAAACAAATTGAGGTCAGTATCTTCATTCGTAGCAGTAGTTGCATTTGCAAATATTACACCTCCGATTAGGTCGCTATTGACCATGAGTGGAAAACGGTACTCTGCCTCTGCATAAGCAATACTTTGCCCTCTAAAGCGCCCTTGCGGATAGGCTCTACCCGATCGACCAAACTGATCCCAGCCAATAGCTGGAAGGTCTAAATATGGCACTTCTCCACTAGTCACAAAATTGGCATAAGTCCAAACTCCTATTAAATGACGAGGCCGCTTTTGACTCATACGGAAATAATCTCTGTATTCGAGCCAAAGGCTCGTTGAATTCTTGTCGCTCCCGAAGAAAGTAGGGTTGATATGAAAAGATATAAAACCGTAGCGCCCATCTGTAGGGTTAATCATGTTGTTTCTACTATCGAATAAGCCATTGATAGAAATACCAGAAAGCAAATAGGATTCAGGATCAAAACCATAATAAGTAGAATAGGCATAATGTGAAGTAACCGTATCTCCTGCGTCTATTATACCATCATTACCTAAGCCCAATAGCTTGTCATCAATATTATAATGATAATCCAAATGATACCCCAGTCCTGCAAAAAATCGAGTATCTCCCACCCGCTTCAACGCCGTTTCGTGAAAACGCAAGTAATTAAAATCCATCATTTGGGCTTCGTTTATACCTTTAGAATAGCTTCCATCATCATATTCGAAGCCGTTTGATGCCAAGGTATTTGAAGATGGCCCTGTTCCTAAACCATAGGTAGGCTGCGAGGTAGCGAAATAGCGCCAATCCCCCATCAAATTCCACGAATCATCTTTCAAAAAGATATTTGTCTTAATAAAAAACAAAAACTGTTTCTTAGTAGTGTATATGATAGACGACACCAAAGAAGAGCGGTGTGTACTCGCATCATCTCCCATCATCCAACTGGCCGAAGGTGCCAATCCATACATAAATCCCATGGCTGGGTTAGCTGCCAAAACGGGCATAGGCACAAAGGAAAGCTCACGAATAAGCTTTTCTTCATCCTCTGCTGACTCCGAAGCTACAGATGTAGAATCCGTCTGAGCCGAAAGCCTACTAAACCCTACAAGAGAGAGCAACAGGCATAGTATAAATATTTTATTCATAGTTTATAATTTAAACCTTCGCTTGCAAGTGAATTAAACATAGGGACAGATCTCCAAAATGCACCAGTCGCACGTCATGTCTTTCCTTTGAATTCGGGAGCACCAACTGAAAGTTTACCTGAATGCTTTTGGTTCATTTCATATTGATCATTGGTACATACAGATAGGCCAATAGGCCAAAAATCAATCAGCAGAATGTTGGTAGAGGATTTAGAAAGGTTCATTTAGATCAGGTTTTAATGAAGTTGTAACATAATGAAATTAACAATTTTAGTTTTGCCATGCGAATAATCCCCCCTTTTTCTTCCAGAAAATTAAAACAATGCCTGCACTCCTAGCTTTAGGATCTATCGATCCACCGACTATCAGTCCTTATTCTGAAAATTGCGAAAAAAGATATTAGCCCCAAGTTCTTTAGATATATGAGCGATGGCTTTTTGCGCTCTTACACTATTACCCGCTTGATCCAATCTGGGAGAAAAGGCCGCGATAGCTCCTTTGCCAGGAATCACTGCTAGTATCCCTCCTCCTACGCCACTTTTGGCAGGTAGCCCAGTGCGATAAGACCAAGTCCCAGAATAATCATAAAGACCAGCAGTAAGCATCAAAGACAAAATCTTGGGTATCTCTTCTGGGCTGAGCAACTGCTTACCTGTATATGGGTTTACCCCTCCTGCTGCCAAAGTTGCCCCCATAACTGCAAGCTGCTTGGTATTCACTCCGATGGCACATTGCTTAGTATAGCGATCCACCACTGTTGCTGGCTCGTCATACATCTTTCCATAGGATGCCAGCAACTTGGCCATTGCCTGATTGTGCTGATTCGTTTTCGATTCGGACTTATATACAGAAGTAATAACTGCCAGTGGTTCTCCAGCAAAATCACTGTAATAGGCCTGTATCCTATCCCATTTTTCAGTTTGATCTTTACCTGACACCAGGCTGGTTGTTGCCATCGCACCTGCATTCACAAAGGGGTTTCCCACTCTGCCAGGCTGCAACTCCACAGCCATCACCGAATTAAATGGCATGCCTGTGGCCTCAGCCCCTAATTTATCTAATATGGCTTCCGAACCCATCTCTTGGAGCACATGCGCTAGCGTAAATACTTTAGAAATCGACTGAATAGAAAAAGTATAATCGATATCTCCTACTCCATACCTCTTACCACCCACTGTCACTACTACGATCCCAAACAGCTCTGGATCTACCTTGGCTAGCTCAGGGATATAGTCTGCATTAGTCCCCGATTGATCATTTTTATACTTATCGTAGGCTTCTTTTAGTATATCCTTAATGCGCTTTTCTTGCAGGGTCAAAGGATCAGGACCTTTTTTCACCTGAGCGATAGCAGACCAATGTAGCATAGCCAAAGCCATAAAAACTAGTCCATAACTTAATTGCTTAGAAAGGGAGAGGTGATTTTTAATAATGACCATTTTCATGAAGAGTAGTTTAGATTTCCATCAAAAGTTATTTAATAACTTTTCAACAATGAAACCTCCTACAAGATCATTTCATGAATTTATTGCACCAGCAAAAATTCGTATTCAGTACAGGGGTTGTACAAATCAAAAATCGTGAGCCCTTCCGTATTGGAAAACTCAATCTCTGCAGCATAGACCGTCCCACCTCCTACACCAAATATCTCATCCGTGATCGTTTTGATATTGGCACGATCCTCTGCGGAGATGGTCGCTGGGTAATACGGATCAGTCGCTTCATCTTTAAACACTACTTCGACATGGTTTTCTACAGTAGTGGTGGTCTCAAACTCCCTTAAAAGGACTTGGGTAGTGCCATCGTCGGCTTGTACTGCCAGCCCTACTGCATAGGCTGGCTCAGCTACATCATTAAACCCGTAATTGAAAATAAAATTGGTAGCATTGGGATAAAGTTCTTCGATAATCCCATATTCTGAAATGGAAAAGCCCTCATCACTTAGTACATAGTACACATTCACACTATAGCGCTCCGCTTGAGGCTGAAAACCTAATCCTGCTACATCAAACAGTGTTTGATGTATTTGAACTGTACCTATCCCTTCTACTTGTCCATCATACAATGGAGCATAGTAGTCGTCGGTGGTACATACCGTGGTCGTTTCTCTAGAAAAATTAGTCAGTTCTAAGGCTGAAATGGTGTATTCTATACCGTCAAGCGTAAAATCAAATGGATCGGTCAACACCACCTGCTCATCAAAATAACTGTAGCCTGTGACATGATCCAGTTCGTTGGTTTTGTTGATACTCACCACTTCTGCCGTAGTCGTACCCACAGCGGCTCCTCTGACCTGAATCACTCGATCGTAGGGACTAATCCTCCAAAAAAGAGAAATTTGATCTTTGAGCACGATGTGTTGCATAGGCCCTGTAAAAACAGCATGTAACGAATCATAAGCCTCCATATTGGTTGACAGCTCTTGTGAAAGTGCATCAGCTGCATTGGCAATAGCTGGCACCATCAACAATTCAGTAGGATTGCTTTGGCTGTCTGTTTTACTAGAAAGGACTATATTGTCCCCCTGTTTACCTACATAATAGAATTCAAATTCAGCACCGAAAGTGGACTGGTCTATTTCAAAGAGATAATGTAACACTCCATAGGTTTCAAAAATCAACTCTAAATGCAAACTAGCATCGATTCGATATGGGATGGTCTGGTCAAAGAAATAACCATTGTCTCCAGGTACATCAGATTGAATACGTACAGTACCATCCTCTGAAAATTCCATCAACATATAAAAAACACCTGATGTCGGCGTAGGTTGATAGTTCATCATCCAGCCATTGGCAGGTTGGGTAAGTTCATTGATCAAATCACCGATTGCAGCCTCGCTACGCTCTTCTGGAGGCGTAAGCTTCTCTAGCTCATGACTGCAAGCCCCAAGCCACATCAAACTGACAATAAACAAGTATTTGAATTTATTCATGATGCTTATAATATGGCTTGAACTGCTGCTCTCAAATCGTCTAAATCTACACCTGTAGACTTTAGGTAATGCTCTTTTATTGCATTGAGTTTTTCCAAAATAAGTAAACGACCTTGGTTTCTTTCTTCACAAGCTGCCGTAGTACAATTATCTTCCTGATTGATATAGGTATCGAAAAAATCAGCTTCGGCCATATAAAACGCAATGGTCTCGGCAAAATCTTCATTGGGGCTACTGGTAGCATATGGCGATACAAATCCCCGCTCTAGCGCTTCTTCATCCGTAAGATTAAACCAAGAACCCGCACTGCTGTATCCCGATGCTGCTATTTCTTCAAATCCTGTAGGCAATTTATCATTCTGATGTACAATGTGAGCAAACTCATGGTACACGGTATGCAACTGTCTAAGCAGCCATTCATCGTCATTCACATCTATAGAGTTGACATCTGTAAATACAATTCGGGCACCTGCATCTGCCGTTCCCAGTGTCACGGTACCATCTCCATTGTATATTAATCCTCCTAAAAACACGAGTTCCGCAGGAACGTATCGTCTGAAATAAGTCTCTCCGCTAGGTACTGCCTCATACACTTCTATCCAATACTTATCTACCAGATCCAGCATAGGCCTCACCACATCCAGCTTGGGAGGCGTCACGCTTTGGCCCACCTCTACAAAATTATCTACATAACGATACCGTATAGCGATACCATACTCTTGCGTAAAATTATCATCTATATAAATATCCAACGTAGTCGTAGGATCATCTTCGGTTTTCACGGTTTCATCCAGTTTATCCTCTTCAAAACAAGAAGTAACCACCAACAGCAATAGCCCACTGCCCACCCATGATTTCCATGCGACAGGTTTTGTGATTATATATTTGAAAAGCTCTTTCATATCAACGATCGTTACCTTCTAGCCCACCTACTTCCACAGCAGAATTTGGTAGTTGTAATACTTTTCTTTTATCATCTCCCTCAAGCGTACCAATCACGTTGCCATCAGGCCCATAGTGCTCCACAGGCACTTGAAACCGTTTCAAATCAAACCAACGCATCCCTTGCGCAAGGAATTCCTTTTGCCTAGTCAAAATCAAATACTCGTATAAAATCCCAAAATCAGTCCAAGAAGCAGGATAGAATGTTCGCAATCGAGCCATCGAAAGGGTAACATCATCTCCAGTAAACCTGCGATCTATTAGCACTTGTAGATCAGCAATAGCGTCGTCGTTTCTTCCCAACTGAATGTAACATTCCGCTCGATTGAGCAGGACTTCTTCTCCTCTAAAAGCAATAGCAATATGGTACGGTGTACCTACATTAGAGTTGATACTGCTGCGCTGAAATAAGCTTTCGTATCGAACGGGAAATAACGCATTCAATCCTTTTACCCAAGCAGGGTTTTCTCGCTCATCGGTCACATCATCGAATATCGTAGTAGCAAACAAACTCCCATAATCGTTGCGATCGACACCAAACGCATAGTCTGTACGCTGAAACAAAGATACTTTTCTGATAAGCAGTAGGTTACTCGCTAGATCGGTCGAATTATACAGCTGCGGATAACCCGTAGTGGAAGCCTTGGCTGACCTAAATAATTCTGATGTCATATCTCGAACATAAGCCTCTGGATTAGCTCCTAAGAGTTCGTCACTATATTGTAAAGATCTAATAAAATCTCCTTTGAAAAGGTAGAACCTTGAAGCAAAGGCCAAGGCAGCATTTTTATTAAAATGATACTTGCCTGAATTGGTAAAATAACGATCATCTATCAGCTCTAAGCCTAATTTCAAATCATCTTCTATTTCTTCATACGTCTTCTTTACTGAAGGTCGCTTATACTCTACTAAAAACTCCGTTTCAGGAGATTCTATGTAGGGCACGCCTAACCCCAAACCATTTTTAAATATAAAATTATCTTCACTAAAGAGATTCACCAACATAAAATGTCCATAAGCTCTGGCGAGTAAAGCCTCCCCTTTGATGGCGTCTCTTCGGGCTTCATCTTCTTCGTCTACTTCCAAGTCGTCGATGATTTGCAACACTTCATTGGCATGAGAAATAGCATTATAGGTCTGATACCAAAAGAAGCCTGGCGTATCCTGCTCTTCTGGATCTGAAGTAGGGTCTTGCCATAGATACATTTGCTCATGTGCTGGTCGCAAATTGGTGCCAATAGTATAGGTAAAATCATCCGTCATCCAGTCGGTAAATGCATAACTAGCATCCGAATAGGCATTGGTCACGAGCTGAGCCGCTTTATCCAAATCATCGAGCGACACCCGGTCATCAGGTACTTCCTCCAGGTAAGAATCGCAGGCAGGTAGCCAAACGACCGACAGACAAACCAGTGTGATTCGAATCGACACTTTCGTTAATTTAGGCGCTATGTGTATCAGTTTCCTCATTAGATCAAATGCCAATATTTAAAGAAAATGTCACCAATCTCGGCTGTGGCAATGATACCCCTCCCGAACTAAAAAATTCAGGGTCTTGACCATTGAGTGCATCATCTGAATAGATCAACCACAGGTTCTGCCCTTCTATACTCATGTTCACGTTGTTCAACCCTATCTTTTGTACCCATGGAGAAGGCAGTTGATAAGACAACCTCACATTTTTCAATCGAATGTAATCACCATCAGCCACTCTGATATCGCTCAAATTATAGAGTGAATAAGCATTGAGATCTTCTCCTCCTGCACTTACCAATTGCTGATCAAGAATGGCTGGTACATTAGTCGTATTTTCATCACCTGGCACTACCCAGCGGTTGGCCATTTCAGCAGGCAAGGCATCAAAGTCTGTGTATTGTGCATCTGTCTCTACCACATCGTTGAGTCTGATTTTGTAATCAAATTTATAAGACAGTAAGAAACTGAAAGACAAACCCTTCCATGAAAAGGTATTGCTCAAACCACCACTACCCCGTGGTTCAGTCGAGCCTTCATATTTCAAAGTCTCCGTCAAGTTTTCTCTGCTTTGCAAGTCATACTGAAAAACTACACCGTCATTTTCATCATAGAAAGTCGGGAAACCTGTACTACTAAGTCCGGCAAATCGAGAAGAGTACAGACCTCGCCTAGGACCACCTAATACGGCAGCTCCATTTTGCGACAGCGCATCTACCAATCTAGGTCCATAATCTAGTCTGGTGATTCTATCTTTGGTGTATCCCACATTGAAATTCGACGTCCAAGAAAAATCTCCTCTAGTCATGTTTACGGTATTAAGTGTAAACTCGAACCCCTGAGATTCCATATCTGCAAAATTGCCCGTTTTGATGCTTTGTCCACCTACTCCGCTGGTCAGCACCTGACCGATCAAGTCAAACGATTGGCGACTATACCAGTCTATCGAGGTATTGATCCGGTTATCTAACAGGCTAACATCTACGCCTATATTCAGTTCTTTTAGCTTTTCCCAAGTTAATTCTGTATTCGTAAGATCTTTGATATACAAATAAGGCTCTTGGTCAGTGGGTCTTACTGTCACATTAGCTTGCAAGTTGAGCAAGGCACTGGCGTCTGGTGGTAGATTTCCTGAGACACCATAAGTTCCTCTTATTTTCAATTGATTGATCAGGCTTAGATTGGACATAAAAGCCTCATTGTGTACGTTCCAGGCACCACTCACATTCCAAGTAGGTAGATATCTGGCATTCTTGCTTTCTCCAAGCTGATTAGAGCCATCATACCGTACGGTGAAATTGGCTATATACTTCCCTTTGTAAGCATAGCCTCCATTCAAAAACAACCCTACAAATCTGTCTCTCAATTCGTTTTGCGAATAAATTTCAATATTTTGTGAATTAAAAAACTTGATAATATTTGGATCAGGCACGGATATGCCTCCACTTTCATAAACCACACCCAGACCCGTCGTACTCTTTTCTGCCCTGTTAGTAAATCTCAATTCTTGACCTGCCAACACATTGACTTGATGATTTTCACTGAAAGTCTTGGACCATTCTGCACTCACTCTGCTAAAAAAATTGAGCATGTCGGTCTTGTCCAGATAGTTGAATCCGCCTACAGGCAAAACCACTACAGGATTCAACCCTGGGTTGTCTGGATCTCTATAAAGTAGATTGTTGGCATCTTGAATAAACTGCGTGTTGTTGGCCCGGTAGGCTTCGGCCTGATTAGATCGCTCATGTACCGTATGGTCTCGTTGCGTAGCAGCGTATCGCAATTGCATGACTCCTTTCAGCGACAAGTTTTTAACTGGGTTCAATTCGAAATCTGTTTGTGTAGATACATCCGTCACATTAATATCTATGAAGTTGTAGCTCAATTCTTCCAAGATATTGAAATCGGCATAGTTTCTTCTAAAATACTCCAATTCACCATTCGAATCATAGGGTCTAATCGAGCGGCTGGTATTCAAAGCATAGCTCAATGGATTGATATCAAAACCTCTGCTATACTTACCTGTGATGGGGTCAAACTCTCTATTTCTCGTACCTGGAACTTTCTGATCTCTATAACTAGCAGAAAGCTTGAGACCAAAAGTGAATTTTTCAGACAAAAAATAGGTGTTTCTCGAGCTAGCAGTCAGCCGTTGGACTTGATCTGCAATGGTCTGGCCAGCGTCGTTGAGATAACTAATAGAATAATAGCTATTGGATTTATCCGTACCAGAGGTAAAGCTGAGTGAGTGCTGCTGTTGCAAACCAAAATCCCTAAACAGCACATCAAACCAATCGGTATTGGCATTTTCATATGGATTCAAATAAGCCTCATTGAGGCCACCTCCTGCCCCCCATGGTATTTCGTGATTAGCAATTTTGGTATACATTTTACCCATCGAGCCGTAGTTCTTGGCTTTCACAGAAGTGGTGATGTCTATCAAGCCTTTCTGCTGCATTTCACGATAGACGGACATTTCCTCGGCGGAATTGAGTAGGCTAAACTGATTGTAGGTAGGTCGGAGTTTTACCGAGTAATTTCCAGAATAATTAACGCGAAGCGCACCACTCTTGCCTCTTTTAGTGGTAATCACGATAACACCATTGGCTGCTCTAGCACCGTAGATAGCCGTAGCCGAAGCGTCTTTCAAAATCTGAAAGGATTCGATATCATCCGGATTGATATTAGCAATCGAGGAGCTGATCAGGGTATTGGCGTTTCCTGAGATAAAATCGTCGGTATTTACATTAGATAGGTCTTCCAAGATCACGCCATCTACCACAAAAAGTGGTTGATTGTTGCCATTGATAGAGGCGTTGCCACGAATCCTTATTTTGGGCGACGATCCGAAGGTGCCTGATACGTTGTCTACATTCACACCTGCTACACGGCCTTCGAGGACGCGACTCACATCTACGATGCCTTTGGCTTCGATGTCGCCCATTTTTAGGTTTTCCGAGGCGCCAGTAAAGAGCTTGCGATCTACTTCCTGAAATCCATTGACTACTACTTCCTGAAGGGAAACAGACTCTTCTATAAGTTTGATACTAAATTGTTGGTTGGGGTTAGATACTTTAATGCGTTGATCCTGCATACCAAGCATTCGGACGACCAGTACATTCCCGACATCAGCCTTAAGTTTAAAGTTGCCATCTAAATCTGTAATGGCACCCGTAGTGGTATTGTCGATCACTACAGACACCCCTACCATGGGTTCGCCACTGGCATCTAATACCTTACCAGAAATATTGGAAGACTGAGAATAGGCCAAAGTACTCAGTAATACAAACGCTCCTATTCCTATCCACCTACTTAATTTGGCCATTAAAAATGAATTATTTTATCCCTTACAAACTTAGTATTACTCACTTCTGATTAATGAATACTGCAAATCAAATGTTACATATTGATAATACTCTTGCAAGATGGCTAAATCATTAGCATCATCAGCATCTAGTGAGTTGAGATAATCATACCCATCATCAATAGATCCATAGTCATCAATCAACTTTTGCAAGTTTGCATTAGAAATGAATACATCAGAATACTCAGTAGTAAACCAAAGGACATCCAACTCATTTTTGGTGACTTTGTAAGTCTCTGGATCGTAATCTTCATCATCAAACGTTAAAACTAAATCTTCACCGTCTTCTTCAAACTCCCATGTCCCTGGCAAAACAAGACTTGACTGCCCCGTTCTTTTGATTCGCTCTACAAATGTTCCATCATTATTTATTTCCAAGTCATATCCAGCGGTAGTATACCCTACTTCTTCCCAAGCAGAATAGGCATCAGGGAAGTTAATTCCGTTCAACGCCTCTAAAGTCCATGCCCCAACTATATGAGGTGGCTCTGGGTCATCACTAGAACATGAGGCGATAAAAATGAATGAGAAAGCCACCAGTGCGGTTTGTAAAAAATGTTTCATACGATTCTATTTTGGTTGAAAATAATGATCCTTTTAAATATATCAACTTAAAAGGCAAACACCCTTGTTTTAAAAATTATATTTCGTCCATCTGCGAAACACCATTTTTAATTGTGTTATCACAGGATTGGATATCAAAATGGCAAACAATCTATAAGAACCGACTGCAAACTGTATTTTGACCAAACACTAATTAAACAAAAAAATATTAGAAATGGTTTGTCACAAGCCGTCGATTGTCATTCCTTCGTTGATTTTTTATTGTTGATCTTCCGTGAATCCCGCAGGGGTTTGAAAGCCTTGGAGGATTGATTTCACCTTTAGCGATTGGCTTATTAATTTACAGGATCAAGCTTCAATACCAGACCATTGACAAACGACAACAATTTCCTCCAATCACTTGCTCAAAAATGCCAAGATCAATTTGACCACCAGTGCGATCGGCTCACTGTTATTTTCCCCAACAAACGAGCGGGCGTCTACTTCGCAGACTATCTGGCACAGCTGTATGACCGCCCCATTTGGTCTCCTGCCATTATGAGTTTCGAGGAATTTGTAGAAATCAAACAAACCAAAAACTATGCGGATGATCTCCAAATGATCTTTTTGCTATACAAGGCCTACCAAGAGATCGTGAAGCAACCCGAGGATTTCGATGCTTTTTTCCCTTGGGGCGAAATGATATTAAAAGATTACAACGACATTGATAACTACTTGGTAGATGTAGCTCACATCTTTCGTGTAATCAAATCACAAAAAGAATTGGACGAGGCATTCAGGCACCTCTCTGAGCAAGATCAGCAGACTATTCAAAGCTTTTGGAAAGGCTTCTTGCCCACCCCAAACAAAAAGCAGGACGAATTCATAGCTACCTGGTCTATACTAGCGGAGCTCTATCATCGATTCAATGAATTGCTAACCGAAAACGGACTGATTTACAAAGGCCAGATGTTTAGAACTTATGCTGAGCAGGTCATCCCTATAGATGAAGGCTCTACGCTATGGTTTGCCGGATTTAACGCCTTAACGAAAGCCGAGGAACAAATTATCAAAACCTATTTAGCACAAGGACAGACTGATATTTTCTGGGATGTAGATGCTTATTATTTCAATGATGAAAATCAAGAATCAGGTACTTTTTTCAGAACGTATGCACAAGATGAGCAATTCAAACCTTCGATAATCAGAGACTTAAAGGAAACCATCGCGCAAACAAAACTCCATATGGAAGTGCTATCGGCACCGTTTAGTATGGGCCAAATCAAAGGCGCTGCACAAAAAATAGATCGTCTATCGCTAACTGCTCAGGAGCAATCTCAGCTACTAGTGATTCTTACCGACGAGTCACTACTACAAGGCATGCTACATGCACTTCCTACCCATATAGCACACGCTAATGTCACGATGGGCTGGTCGGTAGCACAGGCTAGAATTTACCTATTTTTAGCCAAGGTGATCGCCATCCACGACAAATACCAAGCAAACCAAGTCAAGAAAATTCATCACCGAGAAATCTTGGCCTTATTAGAATACAATGATCTGCTAAGCATCACACAAGAGCGTGTGACCCGTTTCGACCAGGCAGCCATCAAAGGCAATCAAATCTATCAATCGGTCTCCGATATCAAGTCCGACTTCCCAGAACTGGGGCAAATACTAGATACTACAGAGACTACTCAGTCCTTGCTTACTCATTTGATTGCCTTTATAAGCGACTTAGACCTTCCTCTACTCTCAGATCTCGATCGATCAGTGACTGTACTGATCCATGGCACACTCAAACGAATCGACAAAGCCATGTCTTCACATGGCATACAACTCAATTTCAATTCTTTCCACAAGTTGTATTTGAAACTGGGCACTACCTTAAAACTCCCGCTATCTGGCGATCACAAACAAGGTATTCAGGTCATGGGAATATTAGAAACCAGAAACCTGTCGTTTAAGCACGTGCTGATCGTTGGCATGAACGAAGGCCAATGGCCTAAAGACGGCTCTAACACGTCTTTTATCCCTTATAATATTAGAAAAGCATTTGATCTACCTACGGTAGAGCATCAGGATGCCATGCAATCGTACTTATTTTACAGATTGCTACACAGTGCCGAAAACTTATGGATTTCATACAACAATATCTCGGAGTTTAATCACAACGGAGAATTGAGTAGATATGTCAAACAATTAGCATACGAAACGGAATTACCTATTATCAAAACGAGTTTAGTCAATCCGATTGTAGCAGAAATTGATCCTATTATCCGCATTGAAAAGAAAGGAAAAGTCCTCGAACAATTACACCAATTTTTAGTCCACCCAGACAAAGATTACACTCGACTTTCTCCCTCCGCTCTCAACACTTACATTGATTGCAAACTTAAATTTTACTTTCAGCATTTAGAGAAAATCAAAGAGCCTAAAGAACTGGTCGAAGACATGGATCCTTCTTTGTTTGGCAATTTGCTCCATGGCGCTATGGAACATCTATATATGCATCAAAAATACTGGACCACTGACGATATCTCTACAGCAAAAAAACAACTAGATCAAGCCATTCTACAGTCGTTTGCAGACCAAAAGCTGGGTAACAATGCAGAACAAACTGGCAGACAGCTGATTGCTTATGAAGTCATCAAATCATATATGTTGCAAATTCTCGCTTTTGACGAGCAGCATGCACCATTTAATATCTTGGGACTAGAAGCCAAAGATTTTAATGTTGATTTTCCTATTGAAACGACCACAGGTTCTGTACAAGTAGGTTTGAAAGGAATTATCGATCGAATCGATGAATATGGAGAAGTGGTACGCATACTCGACTATAAGTCTGGGCGTGACGAACGTACTTTTGGTCTAATGGAAGAACTGATCGACAGCCAATCTAACAAACGAAACAAAGCCGTTTTTCAGCTGTTTTACTACAGCATGCTTTATAAAGAAAATCACCCTGATCAGACTCGTCCTATTCAACCAGGTCTTTTCAATAGCAAAGATTTGTTTAGCGCACAGTTCGACACGCAACTGACTCAAAAAGAAGGAAGAAAGGGTACCGTCATACTGAATTACCTCGACTATGAGAGCGAATTTAAAACAGTCTTATCTTCTTTGCTCACAGAAATTTTCGACCCATCAGTAGCCTTTTCTCAAACAGAAGATGAAAAAAAATGTCAATACTGTATCTATCAGCAAATTTGTATGAAAGGCTAAACCTGTTTTACTTATAATATTTTACTAGTAGCTTTCAGTTACAAACAAAAAACATTTCATACTATGATAAAGAAAATAATAATTGCCATCGTTGTGGCTGTGGTGGGCTATTTCGCCTATGGTGTACTGACCACCCGCTCGCATAGCCCTCTTACTACTGCAGAAGGTAGCTCTGGCGACCTTTCTGTATCTGTAGACTACTGCCAGCCCTACAAAAAAGGACGTTTGATCTTCGGTGAAGCAAGCGAAGAAGCATTGGTACCCTACGGTAAATACTGGAGACTCGGTGCCAACGACGCCACTGAAATCACATTTAGTCACAAGGTGAACTTTGCAGGCAAAGCAGTTGCTGCTGGTCGCTATCGCATGTATGCTGTACCCAATACCGACCATTGGGAAGTGTCACTCAATAGTCAACTGGGTGAGTTTGGTTATTTCGAACCTGATTACACTCTAGATGTAGTCAAGGTACAAGTGCCCGTGCAAGACGGACCCACTGGCGGAATAGAACAACTCACCATGGCTTTTGATAGCGACTCGACAGGTTTGCTACTCAACATTGCTTGGGATGAGACCATGGTTTCTGTACCCATCGCGCAGCAGTAAAAGGAAATAAAAAAATCCCGCACTCGATGAGCGCGGGATTTTTGTTTATTGATATTTTGATTTGGCTTATGCCAATTGTGCATCTAGCTTTCCAGCCAATACCGCCTTTGGTACAGCTCCTACTTGTTTATCTACTACTTCACCGTTTTTGAAAACGAGCAAAGTTGGGATGCTTCTTACACCATACTTAGCAGACATCTCTGGGTTAGCATCTACATCTACTTTGCCTACTACAGCTTTGCCGTCATAATCCCCAGCAAGCTCTTCCACTACAGGTCCAATCATCTTACAAGGTCCGCACCATTCTGCCCAAAAATCGACCAATACTGGTTGATCTGTTGCCAATACGTCATTGAAGTTGCTGTCTGTAATTTCTACTGCTTTATTCATGTCTATAGTTATTTAAAAGTTCTTTTATGCATCCGAAAACGCAAATATAGTAGAAATAGTTAATGTCAATACATTGATTTTTATGATGGGTAGATAAAGAAAAACTATCTGCTTCCCCGTTTTTACTTTTTGACTAATACACCATCTACATACTCGTATTCCAATGTTACTTTTCCGTTTTGATCGTACCACTTAGCTATCCCGTGCATTTTCCCATCTCGCCAGTGACTTTCTTCCATGATCTTGCCGTTGTCATAATACTGTGAGCGTTTGCCATCTAGCTCACCAGATACATAATTTTTCTTTTCTGTAATTGTACCCTTGCTGTAATAGACAAATTCGCCTTCCTCTATCCCATTTACATAGTTCGACTTGGCAATCAAGTTGCCTTTATTATCGAAAGACAGCTGTGCTCCATGCATAGTTCCATTCACATAGGTAGCTATAGATTTCACAATCTCATTGGGATGATAAGTTACCCAACTACCATTCCTAAACCCATTCAAATAATCTCCTTCCTGCTCTACTTTATCACCGAACTTCACCGTCGCTTTTACCAACCCAGGCATATGCTTGAAATCCGTTTTTTCAGCATATTCGGGCAGGTTGTTCAAACTCTCTGCTCCACCCGAAGTGACTGCAGTTTCACATGCGCTCCAAACAATAGCAACCAATAGTAAAAAGATGCTGTTCTTCATTTGTTAATAATTTTTGGTTTCAAAAAACTCAAATGTAAATGGATTACTCGAAATTTTCCATCACTTTTTCCCAGTCTCCTATAGTATCCACGTCGATCAATTCTGGCAACAAATGATAAGATTTGGGTGCTATGCGAGATAAGGAGGCCGACAGTACCCGCTCGGTACTCCACTCCATATTTTCAAAAAGCTCAGGGGTGTGAGTTTTCATTCCCATCAAATAATACCCACCATCATTAGCTGGCCCAAAAACATAATCATGGGTATCTAATGCAGTAAAAGCCTGCTCTACAATAGACTTGGTGAGCTGCGCACAGTCGGTACCTATAATGCACACCTTCTGATAACTAGCCAATTCGGCGGCAAAAGCCGTAGCCATCTTCTCCCCAAGGTCGCCAGACGACTGCACTTTCTTATCCACGCCTTCCCAATCGTCCTGCTCGTCTACAGAAGAGGAATAATACACCACTACATCGGCGTTGGTTTGGGCAGTTTCACGTTGCGTATATGCGATGAGCTTATTGTACACAGCAAGTGCCAGCTCGTCACCTATGGTCTTAGCCAGACGAGTTTTCACTTTACCCAGTTCGGGATTTTTTACAAAAATAATCAGTGCGCTATCAGACATTTTTCAATAAGGGCTTATCTTTTATTAATTCAAAAAGTGCTAAACTCCATACCATCAGATACTCCACTCCTATCCAAAACATAGGATGTGTATAGCCACTAGACGAATAACCCGTGTACGACAGAAACACTAAGCCTGACCATACCACAGGAAATAAATAGCCCGTCAAACCACTCAGTGCGACTAGCGGAATCACATACCACGGATGCACTGTAGTCGCAAAAAGTAATTGAATCGAAAGTACCACAGTGAAGGCTTTCGCCCAATTCGTGCCTTTGTCAACCTTACTCAGCGCATAGACTAGAATGAGCCCTAGTGCCACCAAAGAAAGCATAGGCCCAGCAGTCTGTACCACATCATACCCTTTGACCCAAAATCCGAGGTAGCGCACAAGGAAAAACAAACCCGCATTAAATTCAAATTTTCTAAAAAACAGATCTAAACCCGTCCCCAAACCCTGTAAAATATCCTGATCGATCAGCGGTATAGACCATAGCACGAGGCATCCACCAATGAGTACATAGCTCCAAACAGCTTTCTTTATCCCTATTTTCTTTACTAATAAAGGTAAATACATAAGAGGAGTAAGTTTGGCTAAAATGCCCAGACTAAGTGTAAACGCTGCTGACTTCCACTGCTGCGATTGGTACAACCAGTAGGCTAGTAAGAGACAAAAAACTACCACTCCTTCGAAATGAAGGTTACCCGTAAGTTCCAAAATCACTAAAGGGTTAAACGCATATAGCAACACACTCCACACACGCCGAGTCAGCTGAAACAACAAAAACATGATCCCTATTTCCACCCAAAAAAGCACACCTCTGATTATAGTCATGCTCAAATACGTATCCTGAATACCCAAACTAACTGGCAATGCAAATATATACTGGCTCAATGGCGGATAAGTAGAATGATAATTTGGAGAATTGAGCTGACTATAAAGTGAATCGTAAGTAGGATAACTATCTACCAACTCTGCAGGTGTAGACACATAAGGGTTGACTCCCCCTCCCCACAACTGTCCATCCCACACAAAGCGAAAATAGTCGTCGGACAAAGCAGGTGCTCCAAAAAACAACAGCAGCCTAATTATCACTGCTATAGCTAACAATTGATAAATTGTAAAGTCAGTTTTTCTAAATAAAAAAAAATAAGTCACAAAAGACACTGCATAGATTGGTACCAGCCAGACACTACTCCGCTCCAAACCATAATGGATATACAGCACAGGTAAAGCCAGACCCAATATGAGCACGACCAGTCCTATACCAAGAGGCCATTTAGGCATTTTTGATGTGTTTGAGTGAATGATAGAAAATGACCCCAAACCCTATAGCTAACATGACATGAAAAAGAATAAGACCATAGTCATTGAGCAACCAAGCCGAAAATATACCCCAGACGAAATAGGCACAAAGCAACCCTTCGAAAATAGTTCCCCAAGTCAGCTTGGGTTTGATATACTGGTTGCTCGTCCAACCTTCTGTCTTTTTTGTAATGTTGAATTTTGGTGTGCGGACAAATGGACTTTTGAAACCCAAATACCCCTCCATTACCGCTATGGCATTATGCAAAGCAAATCCCATAGAAAAAGACAAAAAAAGTGGGAATTTCCTCAAAAACAGGCGTTTGGTATGTGTAGGTGCTATTCGTTTTAACCCCACAAAATAAAAGGCTGCTATCGAAAAGAAGCCAATAAGAAATAGACTCCCCAAGTTAAACAACCACTGTAAGTTGCCATTGGCCGCTTTGATGTAGAGCATGGGGATGCTCAAGACAGATGCCGTGAGCAACAATACAAACACACTACTATTGAGCAAATGCATGGCAGCATGAATTTTCGTTTTCAGGCTCACCTTAGCGCGGAAAACGTTCAACAAATTCTTCTTAGCCGTCTCTGCTGCGCCTTTGTTCCATCGATATTGCTGAGACTTGATGGCGGACATCTCTACGGGCAGCTCTGCTGGAGACTCCACAGATTCGTCGAACTGAAACTGCCAGCCTCGGAGCTGCGCCCGATAGCTCAAGTCTAGGTCTTCGGTGAGTGTATCTGCAGACCAGCCTCCTGCGTCGAGCACACAGGCTTTGCGCCAAATACCTGCCGTACCGTTGAAATTCATAAAGCTACCAGAGCGATTGCGTCCGCCCTGCTCTACAGTAAAATGTGCATCCAGCCCGAAGGCTTGCATTTCTGTGAGCATTGAATAGTCCTTATTGACATGCCCCCAACGGGTCTGTACCATACCTACCTTTTCATTGGCAAAGTAGCCAATCGTTCTTTTGATAAAATCTGGATTGGGCAAAAAATCAGAATCGAAAATGGCAGTGTATTCCCCTTTACAAATCTTCAAACCAAAAGCCAAGGCACCTGCTTTGAAGCCTTTACGATCCTCTCGTTGAATCTGCTGAATATCAAATCCTTGAGCCTGATACTCTGCCACCTTTTGAGCGATCAATGCTACGGTTTCATCATTGGAATCATCCAAAATTTGAATTTCCAATTTATCCTTCGGATAATCCAGTTTGACTACCGCATCGATAAGTCTTTCGGCTACATATCGTTCGTTGTAGATGGGTAGTTGCACTGTAACCAACGGCTCGTAAGCTTCATCAAAATCCTTCGATTTAGCAGACGTTGGTCGTGTATAGATCCAGGTGAGGTGTAGCTGCCCGAGGCTGAATAAAAATATGGCCAGCAAGGCCACGCAGTACAACACAACTATGATCCACTCCATTTATAAATATCTGAATATCGTTTGTATGATTTTATACCCGGCTAATATTGTTCCCTTTACAGTTCCGGATATTTTAGATACACCTATTCGGTTGCGATAGTTCACGGGCACCTCGGCTATTTTCATTTTTAGTTTGGCCGCTTTGAGTTGCATTTCTACCGTCCAGCCGTAAGTCTTGTCTTTCATCTCCATTTGTAACAAGGCCGCATAACTCACTGCCCTAAATGGCCCCAAGTCGGTGTACTGCACTCGATACAAAACACGGAGCAGATAAGTAGCCAGCCAGTTACCAAAGATTTGCTGTGGTGTCATGGCACCTGCTTCTTTGCGCCCCAGCGCTCTCGACCCGATCACCAGGTCGGCATTGCCCACACGAATGGGCTCTAGCAAGGCCGGCATATGCGCTGGATAGTCTGAATGATCTCCATCGAGAAAAACCACGATGTCAGGTTTGGGATCTGTAGCATTGGCGATATAACTCATGCCTCGAAGGCAGGCATTACCATAGCCTCGCGCCGACTCTTCGAGTACAATCGCCCCTCTATCCTTCGCTACTTGCATGGTATCATCGGTAGATCCATTGTCTACCACGATGATGTGCCTAACCCTGTTTTTGGGGATCTCATCTATGACTAGCCCTACAGCATTTTGCTCATTGAGCACTGGTATGATTACATCTACGACTTGAGGATTGTACATCAATCCTCTGGATATGGAATGAAAATAAAATTGGTGAATTTTTCATCCACCACAAACAAGCAACAAAACTCATCTGGGTCTTTGTAGGCTTCTTTGAAGATGTCTACATTCTTTTCTTTCACCAAATCACGTTGTACGAATTCGTCAAGAAACGAAGCAGAATAGTTCCACTCAGCGTCTAACTCTTTTTGCTTGATCAAAACCTGACCAATCCCCACTTCTGTTTTGGCGATAGCAAATATGGGAAAGTCTGAAAAACCACGACTTCTGATCTGATAAGACGCCTCTTTCAGGTTGTCCGATACTTTGATAAAATCTTGGGTGATAGTCCCCAAGTATTTGCCGCTTAGTTCTGGATCGTTATTCATGATAAATTCAAAATTAGAAATTCAAAGTTAATAATTGGCTATGCACGTTTTTCCAACAGGATAACATGCCCTACATGATATGTTTTTTTAAGACAAAAATGCCTTTTTAGCTTAACTAAGTGCGTTTTTAGTTGCTGTCATTTTTCTTGAACAAAGAACAAACAAAAGTATGTCGGTTTATCATTTTTTTCTCACCTCAGATAAAAAAAGATGAGAAATGCTTCCAATATCTTAAAAAGATAAAAAATGGAAAAGAAAAGGTGTTTCATTCACTTAGTATATGGGAGGATATATAACACAAATTTTGGTAAGCCCTCTTTGGAGGCACACACTGTAGTGACAAAAACCACTGTACATCTAACTAGTAAGAATGTGCAGCAGTATGATGTAATCGTGCTACTGCTATTTCTAAATACCCTACATATGGAAGGTTTAGAAAAACTTCTTGAGTATAAAGACCAACATGTGATTTCAATATTCACTGATATGTTTGTGTAACTAAGAATGCTTTTGGAAGAAATCGTAACAAAAGACCTGATTCACTACTTATCTCTTTAGAGGGAAAACCTCTCCATTTTGCCACTTACCCATCGTTTTAATCGAATCATAAAATTTACTTTTATTTCTTAAATGCAATAAGATTGCATTTGAAGCGAATCACTATATTTGCAACAATATTGCATTTTAAAAGAGTATGATCTATCGCCTTTATATATTAATTCCCCTCACCCTTCTTCAAAGCCTTTGTTTTGGACAGGGGACGAACATATCTGGTGTAGTGACAGACCCTAATGGTGAAAAGCTTCCAGGAGTCACTGTACAACTCATTGATTTAAATCATGGGACTGTAACCAATAACGTAGGTCGCTTTGCTTTTCAAAACCTTGAAACAGGTGATTACACAATCACAGCCTCATTTATCGGCTTTCAGGATTACCAGCAGGGTTTTACTATCAAGGATAACAAACCCATAAGCATCAATATCACATTGAAAGAAGCAGTAACACAATTGAATGAAGTTACTGTCATGGCAAAATCAGAAAGTCAAGAGCTGCATGAAAGTGTGGCAAGTGTCGCTGTACTTGAAACAAAAAAACTGTATGCCCAAAGCAACAACACCAGCGATGTGATCAAGCAGATTTCGGGGGTGAATGTGAGACAAACGGGAGGGTTTGGTAGTAGTGCTGATGTTTACATCAACGGCATGTCCGGCAAGCAGGTAAAGTTCTTTCTCGATGGAATTCCACTTTCTTACTTTGGTTCAGGACTGGGGCTTAATGTTTTACCCGTCAACCTGATGGAACAAATCGAAGTGTACAAAGGCGTAGTACCAGTTGATCTGGGAGCTGATGCATTAGGGGGAGCAATTAACATCAAATCGAGAAAGGAATATATCAATTACTTGGATGCATCCTATTCCCTTGGTTCTTTCAATACACATAAGGTCAACTTTAATGGCCAATACGTAAACACAGAAAATCATTTAATCGCAGGAGTCAATTCGTTCTACAATCATTCAGATAATAATTATAAAGTTGACATAGAGATTCCTGATCAGTATGGTAACCCTGTACCAGCTACCGTCAGACGGTTTCATGATCAGTTTACCAACTACTTAGTCAACGCATATGCTGGAGTTTATGATAAAAAATATGCTGATCGGCTAGTTTTTAGTGCCAGATATTCAGGACTTGATGATGACATTCAGCACAATGCTGTGATGGCACAACCCTACGGCCAGGTTGCTTATGACGAATCTACATTGGGCTTTTCTGCCAATTATGAAAAGGAAGAGATATTGCCACGTACAGCGCTCAAGTGGTACGGGGGAGTAAATATGACTAGCGGGAACTTTGTGGACACCACATTGAATGCCTATACATGGGATGGCGAGGTATATGACAGACGAACGGATGGAGGGGAGATTTCCACATCGCGCAACCTCTTGAGTCTCCATTCTAGGAATGCTGTAAGCAGGCTCAATCTTCACCACAATCCTTGGGAAAAGGGACAGTTCACTCTTAATGTTTTTTCCTCGCGGTTCAATAGATATGGGAAAGATCCGATAGCCGCCGAATTTTATGGAGAGGACTTTTATGCCAACCCCACAACTTTGATTAAAAATGCCACAGGTCTGGCATACGAACATGCTTTCTCCACTGCATTGGTAAGTTACACGGGCGTCAAGCATTTCTATATGATGGCAGATGGGTATGCCATTCAAAACATGGAATTTCAGCCTAATAAGCAAACAGTCTCCAATTTTGGGGTTTCCCAATCGTTGCGTTATCGATTTTTTAGAGATTTTCTAGCCAAAGCCTCCTACGAATATGCCACTCGCTTGCCTGACGAGACAGAGTTGTTTGGTGATTTTACCCTCGTGCGTCCCAATCCGTTTTTGAACCCTGAGCAAAGCCACAATGCCAATTTGGGCTTTCAATTCAACACCCAAAAGTTAAAAGTGGAATTGAATACATTCTACAGATTGACTGACAACATCATCTGGTTACGGACTTCTCAGTTTTTCGCACAATATCAAAACCTATTAAAGGCACTTGTCAAAGGGTTGGATGTTGAGTTTCAATACCAACCATTTGATTTTATCAGACTAAAGGCAAACGCTACCTATCAGGACATCCGAAACAGATCATCGAGAAGTGTGACTGGTTCGGTAGATAATCGCTACTATGACGCCAGACTACCAAACATTCCCTATCTGTTTGGCAATGGAGAAGTCCGATATCAAAAGTCCGATTTTCTTGGGACAAATAGCCGATTCTCTGCGTGGTGGTCTGCTAGCTATGTACATGAGTTCTATCTCTATTGGGCAGTAGATGGAAATAAAGATTTAAAAAACACCATACCGAGTCAATTCATTCAAAACATTGGGGTCTCATACGCTCTTCCAGCTGACCGCTTCTCCGTCAGCCTCGAATCCACAAATCTTTTTGACCAGAAAGCATTTGACAACTTCAGTGTGCAGCGTCCAGGCAGGGCTTTGTATGTCACTCTTAGAACTTATTTACACTAAAATTAGAATTAATGAAAAAGCAATTACTCAATCAAAAAGGTATATTGGCTATAGCCTTATTATCTGTATGGTCATTCATTGGATGTGAAAATGATGATCCCGAACCAAATACCAAACCAAGCGTGGAAGTTGATTTTGCCATTTCCACGGTAAGTGGGGCATGGCCTGATCAAACTACTTATATACAGGGTGTTGAATCTTTGGATTTTACCAGCCTGGGGAATAATAATGCCATAGAACTTACAGGGAGTGCTCGTACAGTTTCTTACAAAGGCAGTGTGTATGCACCCCCGTCAGGCGCACCTGCTAACCTGATAAAATACACTATAAATACGGATGGAATTCCTGAAGAAGAAGAACGAATTGTAGTACCTGGGGCGAATACTTTTTCCACGCTCTATTTCGAAAGTGAAACCGTAACATACGGTACGGTGGCTGGAGGAACATCAAAACTTATCGTATTCGATCCCTCTACGATGCGGATTACAGATGAGATTTCCCTAACGGCTATAACTCAAAAATTTCCAGAAGCCACTCGCACCTATTATCTCGACATGATAGAAAGAGATGGTAAGCTTTTTATGGGCATTCATTACGAAAATAATTTTGCGCCAGTCAACGACAATGCCTATGTAGCGGTCATTGATTTAAGCACCAATACAGTAGAAAAAGTAATATCAGACACCCGAACTGGTATGTTTTTCGGTGGACAAGCACCCAACTCAGGAATGATATTGGACGCTAATGGGGACATATATGTTCAGACACTGGGTACCACAAATGCTGGAGGAGCAGCTCCCAGCGGGGTATTACGTATCAAAAGTGGTGAAACAGATTTTGATCCAGATTATTTCTTTGATCTCGAAGAGGCAGTAGGCAATATCTGCTATGGCATCTATCATACTTCATGCGGACGTACTTTCACCGCCAATGTTCAGGACGAAACAGATTTTTGGGAATATGCCACGGGCGAGCCCCAATTTAAGTATGTAGAAATTGACCTTGAAGCTACAGAAAGCCTTGGCAATGTTCCAGGGTTACCTACTACCTATGGTTCAAGAACAATGATCGTTCATGAATTGGAAGATCAGAAACTGCTATTCACTATTGCCACAAATGATGAAAATGCGGTGTACGAATTTGACACGAACACCAATACCAGTAGCAAGCTTTTTGTATCCACAGGTGGTTATATCTCAGGTCTGGAAAAACTAAATTAATTATGCTACAAGCCACAGAACTCACGAAAAAGTACGGAAAATTCACAGCGCTGAATGCCCTCAATCTTTCGGTAAAAAAGGGCGATATATTTTGCCTGCTTGGGGCTAATGGGGCAGGGAAATCTACCACGATTAACCTGTTTCTTAACTTCATTGAGCCTACGGGGGGTAAAGCCACCATCAACGCACTGGACGTGACGCAGCACGGGAAAGCAACCAAAAAGCTGCTGTCCTACATCCCCGAAAATCTGATGCTATATCCTAACCTAACGGGGCTGGAAAATTTGGATTTTTTCTGTGGCTTGGGAGGCAAGAGTTATAGCAAGGATCATTTGGAAGAACTGCTCAAGCAATCAGGTTTGCAGACCAACTTCCTGCACAAGCGTGTGAGCAATTACTCCAAAGGCATGCGCCAAAAAGTGGGAATTGCTTTGGCACGAGCTCGTGAAGCCAGTGTACTACTACTGGATGAGCCAACATCAGGACTTGATCCAAAAGCCAGCAACGAGTTTTCCGAACTTTTACTAGATATGAAGGACAAAGGAGTGGCCACATTGATGGCCACTCATGACCTTTTCCGTGCCAAAGATACGGGTACGCATATCGGGATTATGAAAGAAGGCGTGCTGATCGAGCAGTTTGCTTCTGATGAAGTGAGTTTTCAGGATTTGGAAAAACTCTACCTCAAGCACATGCACAATTAAGTAGTTTATGAATCAGCTAATTTTTATAGCCAAAAAGGAAATCAAGGTGGCCATTCGTGAAAGGCTCGTTATTTCTCTAGGAGCAATTATTATTTTGTTGTTGGGAGTAGCCTTGTATGCTGGATATATTTCCTATCGTCAGCAGCAGCAAATCATCACCCAAACCCAGATTGAAAAGCGACAAGAGTGGTTGAATCAAGGTGACAAACATCCGCATATTGCTGCACACTACGGCACCTTTGTATTTAAACCCAAAACCATTCTGAGTCTGTTCGATTTTGGTTTAGATGCTTATACTGGCACCTCGGTCTATTTGGAAGCGCATCATCAGCATGAATTTATGTTTCGTCCAGCCCAAGATCATAGCAGTATGATCCGTTTTGGCGAACTAAGTGCTGCGTTAGTGTTGCAGGTACTCGTTCCTTTGCTCATTATTTTCTTGGCTTTTGCTTCTTTCACTCGTGAGCGGGAAAGCGGAACACTCAAACTGCTCATGAGTCAGGGGACATCTTTCAATACATTGACCTGGGGGAAAATACTGGCTTATGCTGTGATGCTGGTAGTGATCCTGCTACCATTTTTGCTCGGTTTGGTACTCCTTTCGGTAAGTCACATGAGCTATGATGTCATTCCAGATATAATAGTCAGAGTAGCCATGCTGGTGCTGATCTATGGTCTGTATTTATGTTTCTTTATCGCTTTTTCTGTGTGGGTGTCTCTACGGTCTGGCTCAGGGAGAAATGCGCTACTTACATTACTTACCTGTTGGATATTTTTTGCCATTCTCTTGCCCAAAACAGTAGCTAACCTCAGTGAGAGTTTTTATTCGCTACCTTCCATGCGGGAGTTTAAAGCACAGATCGATGAAACCAAGCGAAATGGACTGGATGGGAAAACGCCCCGATCTGTTCGTATGGCCAATTTGAAAAAAGAGTATCTGGAAAAATACGGGGTAGATTCGGTGCAACAGCTGCCATTCAATTTTGAAGGCGTGAGCATGCAGGCAGGGGAAGAATTTGGTGACCAAGTCTATGATTATCACCTAAATAACCTTCGTGAGATTTTTCATAAGCAAAACCAGTTGGGCAGCATCGCTAGTCTCTTCAATCCCTATCTGGCTGTACAGCACCTTTCCATGGCTCTATCAGGGACAGATACACACACCTTTATCCACTTTGAAGAAGAGGTAGAGAGATATAGAAGAGAGCTGGTGCGAAAAATGAATCAGGACATGGCCGAAAACTCTAAGTATGGAGAATTCTATGGCTACAAGGCAGGAAGTGACTTGTGGGGAGAAATCGAAGACTTTTCTTACCGAGTACCTACCGCCTGGCAGCTCCTCAGCTACTACAAATTGGAACTAATCTCCCTGATGCTGTGGATGGCGCTTACAATGGTACTCTTACATGTTGCAAACCGAAAAATGAAACCAATCCATGAATAGACAGATTCAAACATTGATCCGCTACGAGTGGAAAACTTTTGTTCGCAACAAGTTTCAGCTGCTCCTGCTCGTCATTACCTTTCTTTTTGGTCTGTACGCTATATACTACGGACAGTCAGAAATTAATGCACAGCGGGAAACGATCAACGCAGTAACTGCTCTAGAGACAAAAGAGTTTTCTCAATACAAAGGCAGTTTTACTACAGAAATGGAAAACCAGACGCAGGAGCAAACACAGGATATAGCTTCCCGTCCAGAGTATGCCTGGTATCGCCATGGTTATCATGCTATTTTACCTCCACACGATTATGCTCCACTGGCGATCGGCCAGCGTGATCTGTTTCGGTACTACTATCGCCTTACGGGCACGAGCTTGCATTATCAGCTGTTTGAAAATGAACTGGCCAACCCTGTGAACCTCTTAACGGGCAATTTTGATCTCTCTTTCCTGCTGGTTTATTTGTTTCCGCTGCTGATTATCGCCTTTTGCTATGGTTTGTTTTCTTCTGAAAAGGAAAGCGGTACGCTTGCACTCTTACAGATACAGGCCGTGAGCATCCGAAAAATCATGCTGGTTCGCATGGCATTTTATTTCGTACTGATCACGGGACTGGCAATATTCATTTCGCTCATAGGTCTATGTTCATCAGGCAATCCTTTCACAGAGGAAAACATGTTGCCTGCCATCGCATGGGTGATAGGGACCACTTTGTATTGTGCCTTTTGGTTTGGGCTGCTGTTTTTAATCATAAGCTTTAAGAAAGGTTCGGCTTTCAATGCCATTTCCGCTGCTGGTTGCTGGTTGTTATTGCTCATTGTAGTTCCAGCAGTACTCAATGTGATTGTTACCGTCAAGTATCCTTTGAGCAGTGCAACATTGGCTGGCCTCACTCGCAGAACTGGGCTCGAAAATGAGGATGACGAAGAGGAGTCCAAAGAAGTAATTATGGAATTCCTTGCTCACAAGCCAGAGCTGGCTGGGAGTGATAGCTTAATGAAAAACAACATGCTCCCAAAAGCTTATGCGGCTTTTACCACACTAAAAGACATCAACAGCCAACAGGAAGTGGATCACTATAATGACAAGGTGGCGAAAAGGAATCAATGGACATCACAGTTTCTATGGCTCAGCCCAGCAGTAAACATGCAGGAGATTTTGGCTGAGATAACGCAAACAGACCTCAATACTTTTCTTGATTTTCAGAATGCGTTAGCGGATTTTCATGGTAAAATCACAGACTTCTACTTCACGCGCCTGTTCTGGGACCGACCAATTTTATTGGAAGATTACGAGCAATTGCCTGTTTTTGAGATGTCCGAAGATCTAAATCGCGGGAACATCATTTGGTTTGGCTTGGGCAAAATTTTGATAGCGGCAGGGCTGGTGTTTTTAGTAGGCTTTTTCAGAATAAATGGAGGAATCAAAAAATGAAAACAAAACCTGTACATATCATTACTAGTTTTCTGGGTGCTGGAAAAACTACCTTTCTAAATCATTTCATCAAAGAGCGCTTGCCCGAACGAATCTTTGTTATTGAAAATGAATGCGGAGCTACCAATGTAGATGGTGCCCTGATCATGGATGGTACAGAAGAAATCGTGGAACTCACATCTGGGTGTCTCTGCTGTTCTCTGGCTGATGGACTACTAGACATACTTCAGGATGTCTATAACCGAAGGGACGAATACGATCGTTTGGTCATCGAAACGACCGGTATTGCAGACCCAAGTTCTATCGTGCAGGTTTTCTTAGAAAATCCAGCTGTGGAAAAAGCCTTTTCGTTCCAGCAAGTGATCTGCTTGGTGGATGCTGGACTGGTGGTGGAGTGGTTAGATGAAGCTGAAGAGGCATTGCGCCAAATAGCCATAGCAGATGTGCTACTGGTCAACAAGATTGACCAAATTGCAGAAGGCAAACTTCATCAAGTACTAGCAACACTCAACGGAATAAACCCACAAGCCAAGTCATATACTGGTTATGATGGCATTTTCCCCATAGAAGACATTCTTCAAATGGGTACAATAAACCCAGAAGCGATAGAAGCGGTTACAAACACTCAAGGACACCATCATTTTCAACATGGTGAAACCAACAATCACAAGATCTCAACTTTTACACTCGACTTTTCTCACCCGTTGGATCTTAATGAGCTACAGCTGGATCTCAACCGGATCATACATCTGTATCGTCACCAGGTCTATCGTGTCAAAGGGGTCATTGCTATCCCGCATTACCCCAATCGAGTGATCCTACAATCAGTCAGAAGTACGTTTGTTGCAACAGACGGCACTCCATGGGAAGATGAAAATAACCGCGAAGGAAGACTTGTTTTCATAGGTAGAGGACTTAAGAAAGAAGCTTTCGAGAAGATGTTTAATCAGCATTTAGTATTTCCTTCTATCTCCTGATACACCCCTCAATTATTGAAAAAAATATTTAATCTGGCATGAATAAAATGCATCATTTTTTATCCTCAAGAAACTATAGGAGATCAAGAACACCATCGGATGATTCCTATGTGACAGCAGAGAACTGTTTAAAGATAAGGCGACTTTTTATATCCGTATTTTGTGCTTTGGCGACCTCTGTTTCTGCGCAGGATAATAGCAATCAAAATTTTCCACCCCCAGAAATACCTACTGAAATCAGAGCTATTCCTACCACAGAGGGTATTAGAATTGATGGGAAATTAATTGAGATCCCTTGGAAAAATGCACCCGTAACCCATGATTTTTATCGAATAGAGCCTCGTCAGGGTGGCACCTATCGGTATCAGACACAGGTGAGGTTGCTTTATGACGAGAAGAATCTATATGTAGGTGTTTTTTGTACAGACTCCCTCGGAAAAAAAGGTATTCGGGTGCAAGACTTACGAAGGGATTTTTCTTGGGGAGAAAATGATGCTTTTGGTATTCAGTTGGATCCGCAAAACCTAACGCAATACTGTGTATCGTTCCAAACTACTCCCTATGGCAATCAGCGGGACATGCAAAACTTCAATGACAACAATACAGATGACAATTGGAATGCCCTCTGGACGGTACGGACACATCAGACTGACTCGGGCTACTTTGCAGAGTTTGCCATTCCTTTCAAGTCTATTCGGTACGAGCGACCTGAAATAGCAGATTCTGTGACCTGGGGTATTACCTTTACACGTCTGGCTCGCAGGGAGTATGAACAAACCGTATTTCCAGCCATTCCTCAGTCTTTTTCTCCCTATCGGATGACGTATGCCGCTCAACTCAAAGGGCTCACCGTTCCCGAACCGAGTGCCAATGTGAGGATAGAACCCTATTTTCTTTATCAGTATGAGGATACTGAAATTAACGGTCAAACTATTTCGGATGATAATGTGAAATTAGGTGGAGATATCAAATGGGCGATCAATCCACGCTCGGTTTTAGATCTTACTTTCAATACTGATTTTGCACAAGCTGATGTGGATCAGGCTGTCAATAATCTGGAAAGATTCAACGTCTATTTTCCTGAAAAGAGGCAATTTTTCTTAGAGAACTCAGGTATCTGGGCTGGGGCGGCTGACCGTTCGGTTATCCCCTTTTTTAGCAGAACCATTGGCTTGCAGGGCAATTTTAATGCAGAACCCGCTCGGATCGATGGAGGTGCAAGATATACCATGCGAAATGATGACCGATCCACGGCAGGACTGTACATGCACCAAGCTCAAACCGCCAACTCTCCAGCTGCAAGTTTTGCCGTAGGTCGTTATATTCAAAATTATGGAAAGGAAAATAATGTAGGTATCATGTTCACTCATCGGCTAGATGAGGCTTCCAAAGAACTGGGAGTGACACAAAGCAACAATACAACCTTGACTGTGGATGGGTTGATCCGTCCCAAAAGCGAACTGACCTTCTCCTACTTATTATCAGGATCACGGGATAATTCCAATGACACCTTAGGTCTAGCAGGAAAGCTATTTGCGGGCTATAACACCAATAAGTTTTACTTAGGCTGGCTAACTAATTTCGTCACAGAAGATTACAATCCAGATATGGGGTTTGTCTTTCAGAAAAATGTAATCTGGCATAACCCAGGTGGTTATTTCATCTGGCGGCCAAAAAGTATACCTTGGATCAGGCGTTTTGATCCTGGAGCCTTTTTCAACTATTATCAGGACGCAAGCGATCCTACTAATTTTCAGCAGGCCAGTATTTACTTGTTTCCTATTTACGTGTACTTCACGGATGGCAGCTTTTTTGAATATGCCATTTATCCAACCTGGCAAAACATCAATTTCGATTTTGCCCCTTTAGGAATATCCATCGCTCAAGACGAATATTATTATACTCGTCATCAGATCAACTACAATTCGGATCAATCAAGGAAATTATCAGTATCAGGAAAACTTGGTTGGGGTGGTTTTTATAATGGCAAGCGTTTAACAGCGAATGGAGGGTTGCGTTATGCGCCTATTCCACATGTGGCATTTACAGCTGATTATGAATACAACAACTTGGATAACTTAGGTGTATTGTTGGAAGATTTGGATACACACTTGGTCACTTTTGGGGCAAGATTTGCACTTAATCCACGTTTACAACTTTCTGCTTTTTACCAATACAATTCATTTGATGAGCAAGGTCGGTGGAACGTTCGTGGAAGTTGGGAATACCGCCCTTTGTCTTTTATCTATTTAGTGTTTAATGACACTCAAATCAATGGACTGGAACACCCCCTTGAACAGCAGCAGTTGATTGGGAAGGTCACTTTTTTGAAGCAGTTCTAACAACTATTTTAGGCTTTACATTCCTGCATATACCACTGATTAACTGAGAATTCGTTAGAGACCTCTGGAACTTCTATATCTTCAAGGCAATAAGTTTGATGGCACTCATCGCAAACAAAGTGAAGGTAATAATAAGCTTCCTCCTCCTTACTGTACTTGTCCGTAAAACGTACATCGAAAAGTGTTTCCTAAGTGATTTTAGTTTGAGCCCAAGCAGACGAACTCAGCATAAAAAATAATATAATCGCAAACCTATTAAACTAAATCAATAAATGCAACATTATTGCATATGATGGCTTTAAATGTTATACTTGCAATATTATTGCATTTAAAAAGTATACATGAAAAATCAATTTATCGGGCTCCATTTGGATTTTGTCGGTTTCAGTGCTTCGCTACTTTGTTCCTTACATTGTGCAACTCTTCCCTCCTTGCTCAGTCTTACCTCTCTAGCCAGCCTTCAGTTTCTGAATACATTCTGGATTGAATACTCCATTATCTTAGTGAGTTTTTCCATTGCTTCTTATGCATTAGTGCATGGTTATCGCAAGCATCATCAAAAGCCAACGGCATTGGTTATTGTTCTATCAGGATTCATTCTAATTATTAGTGGTCACCTATTTCAGGCCGAATGGCACGAAACCGTGCTAACACCTTGTGGGGCGGCAGTAGTGGCGATTGCTCATTTTGTTAACTGGATCCAGATAAAGCAATCCAGTGTAGAATTCCCTGATTGTCAATAAAAACTTCATAATAATGTTTGGAACAAAAAAATTACCCGTGACTGTGCTCAGTGGCTTTCTAGGCGCAGGCAAGACTACCCTGCTCAATCATGTACTACATAATCGTCAAGGATTAAAAGTGGCCGTGATCGTCAATGACATGAGCGAAGTAAATGTAGATAGTCAGTTGGTACAAAACGAAATCAAACTATCACGTACCGATGAAAAGCTGGTGGAAATGAGTAACGGCTGTATCTGTTGCACCCTGCGTGAGGATTTGATGATAGAGGTGGAAAGATTAGCCAAGATGAAAAAATTTGATTACCTGCTTATTGAGAGCACAGGGATTTCCGAGCCTATTCCAGTAGCCCAGACCTTTTCTTTTGCTACAGGGGATGAACTTTATGACTTGACCAAATTTAGTCGACTGGACACTATGGTTACCGTAGTAGATGCTTTCAATTTCTTCAAAGACTTTGGCAGTACCGATACTATTCTGGACAGAAGTATGACAGACGATAGTGAAGACACACGTACCATTGTGAACCTGCTCACCGATCAAGTAGAGTTTGCCAATATTATACTACTCAACAAAACTGATCTAGTGAGCGAAGCACAATTGGGTTTGCTTGAAGGTACATTTAAAAAACTTAACCCTGAAGCACAAATTATCAGAACCTCTTATGGAAAAGTAGATCCAAAAACCATCCTCAACACTAAATTATTTAACTATGACCAAGCAGAACAGGCTGCTGGATGGATCAAGGAGCTAAATAACGAACATACGCCTGAAACCGAAGAATATGGCATTTCCTCTTTTGTATTTAGAGAACGTAAGCCTTTTCACCCTAAACGCTTTTGGCATTATGTCAATAATGAATGGCCTAATAGTGTCATTCGCAGTAAAGGTCTCTTTTGGCTTGCTTCCAGACCAGACCAAGCGCTGATGTGGAGCCAAGCTGGGGGCTCCCTGAAAGCCGATCCCTACGGAAGGTGGTGGGCTTCAGTCCCCATGAAAGAAAGAGCACAGAATCAAGCATACATGGAAAACCAACAAGTTATTATGAAAAAATGGGACGAAAAATGGGGTGATCGTATGAATGAGCTTGTGATCATTGGGCAGGATATGGATGAAAAATCCATTACCGATGCTTTAAAAAAATGTCTGGCCAATGAATTGGAAGCGACTACTATGGCTTCTGATAGTCCTTTTGAAGATAACTGGCCTATATAATTAAAAGGAGGCTCGACTGAACGGAGTTTTACCATTACAGTAAAAGACACAAAGCTTAGGCTCTGGAAATGACGAATTTTGGTTGAGGTAAAAAATTTTCAGGTGAATTTTTAAGTCTTACCAAGCGGAAACAATAGACAATCATTTCCGTTCCAACAACACAATATTCTCCACATGATGCGTATGAGGAAACATATCTACTGGCTGTACCTTGGTCACTTTATAGTCCGCATCCATTAGGGCAATGTCCCTGGCCTGGGTGGCTGGATTACAGCTCACGTAGACCACTTTTTCAGGGGCTACTTTCAGGATCATATTTACCACATTTTCATGCATACCCGCTCTTGGCGGATCGGTAATGATCACATCTGGATGCCCATGCTCGGCGATAAATTCGTCGTTGAGCAAATCCTTCATGTCCCCAGCAAAGAAGTCTGTATTGGTGATGCCGTTTACTTCTGCATTCACAAAAGCATCTTGAATGGCCGCCTCCACATATTCGATTCCCACTACCTTTTTGGCTTGCTTCGCACAATAATTAGCGATGGTACCCGTGCCCGTATATAGATCATAAACTAATTCATCCCCTTTGAGATCGGCAAATTCTAATGTCTTATCATAGAGCACTTTCGCTTGCGCAGAATTGGTTTGATAGAATGACTTTGCTCCTATTTTGAACTCCAAGTCTCCCATCTTTTCGATGATATGATCCTTGCCTGCGAAAGTGATAATTTCTTGATCATATATCGTATCATTTTTCTTCTGATTGATCACATAGAGCAAAGAGGTAATCTCAGGAAATTTATCCTTGAGATGGTTCATCAGCATATCAATCTTCTCCTGGTCTGGCTCGAAAAACTGAATCAAAACCATCAGTTCTCCTGCATCGGTATAGCGGATCATCAAAATGCGAAGCAGTCCTACTTGCTCACGGATATCAAAGAATGAATAATCATTCGCAATGGCAAAAGAGCGAATTTCATTTTTGATGGCATTCGCTGGATCGGCCATCAAATGGCAAGTATCAATATCGACAATCTTATCAAACAAACGAGGTACATGAAAACCTAGCGCATTCCTTTCAATCACTTCCTCAGAATCAATTTGATCCTTGGTCAGCCATTTTTTATTCGAAAAAGTAAATTCAAGTTTATTTCTATACCGGTCGGTTTTGGCAGAACCTAATATCGGGGCTATCTCAGGCAACTCTACTTTGCCAATTCTGGTCAGATGATCCTCTACCTGCTGCTGTTTAAATTCGAGTTGAGAATCATAGGCCAAGTTTTGCCACTTGCATCCCCCACAGGCACCAAAGTGTTGACAAATCGGTTCTATTCTGAGCTCAGAGTATTTATGAAATTTTAATGGATACCCTTCCGAGTAAGCCTTTCTTTTTTTGCGTACCTGAACATCAACCACATCACCAGGTACTGTTCTTTCTATAAAGATCACCTGACCATCCTGTCTCGCTAAACTTTTGCCTTCGGCCGCTACTGCTTCTACAATTAGATGCTCTATTACTATGTTTTTATTCTTTCTTGCCATCGGCGGCAAAATTAGATAAATCGTAGGTCAAGAATCAAGATTTCAAATTTAAGAATCGATATTTTCAAATAAGAAGCGTCTAATAACGACCTGCAAGTGAAATCGCGCTCCTAATTTTATCAATTTCAAATTGCAGTAGCTATCTTGTTTTCTGATGAGAAAACTGCTACTTATACTCACTCTTGCCCTACTGAGCCAAACACCTGTCATTGGTTTTCATATTGTAGGTGGCGAAATCGAATTGATCCATATCAGTGGCAACAAGTACCAGCTGCATCTGATCCAATATTTTGACAAAGCGCAAATAGACAACCCAGGCCCAGACCCATCAGTGGAAATCTACATTTTTCGCAATAGCGACCACACACTCGTGCAGACCCATGTCCTACTGCTAGACACCGAACTTATAGTACCCTATACCAATCCCGACTGTGCCATAGGCTCACTCCAAACCTCTCGCGTACTCTACAGTGCAGACATTTCACTCAACGCAGATACTTACAACGAAATAGAAGGTTACTATGCCTCGTGGGAAAGATGCTGTAGAAATACCAACATTTCCAACATTGTAAACCCGGGTGGGCAAGGCATCACTTATACCTTAGATTTTCCGGCAGTGGTGCGCAATGGCAAACCATTCATCAACTCTTCGCCTCAGCTCTTCCCTCCACTCAGCGACTATGCCTGTGTGAACCAGACTTACTATACCAACTTCGCTGGCACAGACCCTGACGGAGACTCTATCGCCTATTCGCTTCAGTTGCCATACAACAGCAGCTCGCAAGCTGCACTCCCAATCCCACAGCCCAAGCCATTTATAGAACTCATATACGCCAATGGATCTAACATAAACAATATCATACCAGGCAGCCCTTCGCTACAGATCACGCCCAGCGGATATCTGACCGTAACGCCCACTGCTACTGGCCTATATGTATTCTCTGTACTTGTAGAAGAATACCGAAACAAAGAGAAAATAGGCGAGCTCAGAAGAGATTTTCAAATGCTAGTCATAGATGGTTGCGAGCCGCCCACACCTCCGCATGCAGAAGTCCGTCTCCCTGGTGAAAAAGACTATTATATCGAAGGAGAAGTGATACACTACTCCGCTTCGGCAGACAAATGCTTCGAATACATGGTCGTAGATCAAGCTGGAGAAAACGTAACGTTCAAAGCTGAAGGAGTGAATTTTGACGAGGATGTCTCCGAGGTATTTGAGTTTTCCTCTGGTCCAATCAACCCCAGTGGAGATACCCTCAGGGTCGAAGTTTGCATCTCGGATTGCCCATACATCCAACATGAGCCTTATATCATCGACCTGATCGCTTCGGACAATGCCTGTCCACTCCCACAGCGAGACACGGTACGCATGACCATCAACGTGGAAGCCCCCGTCAACAACAAACCATATTTCGATAGTCCTTCTTCGTCCATCAGGCTAAGCCGCACACAGCCCGAAGGCCTAAGCGTAGCACTCGACGAACTGCTGATCGGTAAGGATGCAGAAGATTCCTTGCACTATTTTTTCTATGCCGAAGGCTACGATCCGATCAACTATGGCATGTCGCTAGACACCATACTAGATGTATTGGGAGAAAAACAAGTGAAATTCAACTGGAATACCAGCTGTCAGACGTATCCCTTTGGAGACAAAAACACCTTTGAGTTAGGAATTGTTTTAGAAGACTACGATACCTGCCTTTTCGACAGTGGGGATACGCTCTTCTACGATTTAGAAGTAGTGCTCCCTCCCAACACCACTCCACAGATAAGTGGGCCATCCAGCACCTATACCAAATCTATCCGATCCAACTTAGACTTTAATGTGATGGCTACAGACGATGATAACGACCCTATCTCACTTACAGCCATCGGAGACAGCTTCAGTTTTCCTCAGGTAGGCATTTCGTTTGCCAACCAAAAAGGAACTGGGCAAGTATCTTCCCTATTTGCATGGGAATTGTCTTGCGAGAATCTCAACATTGAAGAAACGACCACTTTTACACTCTATTTCATGGCCGAAGACGACGATTACTGCCAAGCCACCAACAACGACACCTTAGCGGTAACCATACAGGTACAAGTACCCGCCAATACCACACCTGCATTTGAGATAGAGGACTTTTATAGTCTACAAATAAATAAACCTTTCGAACTAGAAGTAATAGCTCGCGACGGAGATAATGCTGATTTACTTACGCTAGACCTGCTCTCACCCAACTCTGCTCCGTCTTCAGAAAGCTTTTCTTTTTCGCGAGCCACAGGTACAAACACTGTATCGTCTACCCTTAACTGGACGCCAGAATGTAGTCTACTCGGAGAAGGAAATACACCAAAAACCTACCCCGTAGACTTCCTAGTCTTCGACGATAATTGTCCTCAATTTGAATCCGCATCACTCACTGTCAATTTTGAAATCTCAGAACTTGACGTAGATTATGGTCACTTCTTGCCTCCCAATGCCTTTTCACCCAATAACGATGGGCACAACGACACCTATACCCTTACCCACCTCGAAGAAGAAATGCATAACCTGCCAC